>NZ_JBKQXU010000001.1:142648-378393 GCF_048545135.1 Gardnerella bretellae | reverse complement strand
CAGGGATCACCCCCGCGTATGCGGGAAAGACGCTTAAAAATCCCAATAAAATGGCCATTTTTATAACAGCAATAGTCAAATTCCATTTACTTTTTAAATTCAACCTATCACAGAGCGTACATCAGTATTTTATTTTTATGAAATAAATTTTAGCAATCCTTTCAAATTAAAAACAAGATGCGCTGTCAGTCTAGCGTCCAGAAGAGCTCTATGCGGAACGGAGTCAGAAATGTTGTATTCGTGTAGTACAGTCCTTAGCTGGTAATTTTTTAAAAATTTCTTTTCTTTCTTTACAAAACGTGAGATATCAAAAATTTTATTAATTGAAAGAGAATAATCCAATCTTTCATCTAATGAAGATAAAGCAGAATTTAAAAATGACATATCAAACTGTATATTGTATCCAAGTACCGGTAATTTTCCGATAAAATCAATAAATTCTTTTAATGCTAAATCTAATCCGACACCATAAGAATCAAGCATATTATCTGTAATGCCAGTTAGCTCAATAATTTCATTCGGAATAAAATTATTCTTATTAAAATTACTAACGTTCTCGCAATTAATATTTATTAGTTTTTGGAATTCTTCAATTTTCCCATCAATGAACTTAACGGCTCCAATTTCAATGATTTTATCAACTTTGCTATTTAAACCTGTAGTTTCGAAATCTATTACAACAAAATTCTTACTTATTTTATCAATAAAATCTTTCCAGTAATCTGTACAAGTTAGTTTTTCATTATTTGTAATAAAGTTTGCAGTTCGAGAAACATTATCATAACTTAGATAACTAATATTTTCATTTGTAAGATTATTTTCAATTTTATTAGAAGTAGTATTAATACTTTTACGCCTAACATTTGAAAATTTCCTTGCATTATGAAAATGTGCTGCATCACTAAATCCATGTTTAATATCGTTTTCCAATGTATCATCAACTGTTGGAATACGCACCAGAGGTAATCCATCTGAATAAACTACTTCACGATGCGAATGGATAGTCTTAAAGTCGTATCCAATTTCATTTCTGGAAGAAAAACTCATTGTTACAGCACCATTGCCAACACTGCCTTCTATACGTTTCCATAATTCTTCTCGAACTCTACAGTTAAAATTGCCTACGTAAACGCCTGTAGCTATTTCTTGCATCCACTTAGTTAAATCACCTCTTAAAGATAGTGGACAGTTCGTCATAGTAATCACAGTTAACGGCATATTAATTCACCTCGCTGTAATTTACACCAGAAGCTACAAGGTGTTCTCTATTATCCCAAAGATGTATTACATCAACGGTAATCTGTTCGTCAACTGGTATTTCAAGAAGATTTTGTATGTCATTAACAATACGAGACATTATGTTGCAATTTGCGAAACAATCACGCATTTTCAAACGCATTAACTGTTCAATGTCATCCTCTGATTCACACTGAGAAGCAATTTCAAAAGATGCTGGAATAGTTAATTCAGCTTTATATAAGTCTGCAATATCGTATACGAGAGAAAGATCATGTCCAGTATGTACGAAACCTAATCCAGGTGCTAAACCTAAAGCAGATATTATGCTATGCACCAAACCATATAGGCATACATTGCCTACAGATAATGCTTGATTAACAATAGTACCGCTTTCAAAATCATCAACTTTATAATCGCGACCATTCCATTGAACATTGTATTTGTTAGACATTTCCCTATATACATGTCTAACGCGAGCGCCCTCTCTTCCTCGCAATTGTTGCATAGTATATGAGGATACGTTTTCATTAGGGAAACGCATTTGATACATTTTTCTCGCAACGCTCAGTCTAGATCTACTATTAGTAACAAGTTTTGCTTGTTTTTCCAACAATCTTGAACTTCTTGACAATGCTCTACCATGAGCATAATTGCGAACCCCATGCTCACCAACCCAAACTATGCTTGCACCAACATCTCCAAGTAATTCCATGGCTCTATGAGTAATCTCCGTACCAGGACCTAAAAGTAAAACGCCAATCATCGCAGCAGGAACTCTTATAGTTCCATTTGCATCAAAGACTGTAACAGCACTATCAAGACGATTAATTTTCGCATGTTCTCTACGTATATAAAACTTACTCTGTCGCCTATACGTGGAAGCTCTTGAATTTCGGCTTTCTTAGCACCGCATTTCTTTTTCATACTGTTACAGCCTTCAATAAAATAGCGTCATTTATTTAAATTGTCTAATGGTATTACTGTCATCATTCCAAAGCCATACGCTTTCTTTTTACCAATTCCTTCTAGCAGTGTTTTACGCATGATGTCTGCATCACTAATTGTTAAAATACCTTGATAAACAGCTTTACTTAATCGAATAGGTTTTTCTGACTTAGTAAATAAGCTATATCCGTGTTCAACAATGGCGAATTCATTTTCGTTCAACGAAAAACCTAATTTTTGCGCGCGATTAAGCAAAAAATTCATCTGCTGATCATAAGTAACATGTGGTACTACCCTACCTCTAGCAGTGTGAGTTTCAGCATTATCAGAAATAGAAACAACAGGGTTAAGTGTCACACGAAATTGCATTCTCATACCATTCATCAGTGAGCCTAAAAACTTATCATAAGTTTTACTTGACGCTGTTCCGGAAACACCATACATCTCTAGACGTTGCAAATCTGGTTTAGAATCACTCACTATAAGCAAGTAATGTTTTCCATGCAAAACATCAACTCTCCATAGCTTTCTGCTTCTTTCATGATTCTCCCATTCGTCAGGAAAACTTTGCTCAACCCAATTATGAAAAGCACCAACAGATTTAAGATCTCTCAACGATGAAGGCTTTTTATAATCAATTTCTACTCTGCTTAAATAAGACATTTAAGACTCCAATCCAGAAAAAGCATCATGCTCAGCAATAAACTCTCCAACAGATTTAAGATGTTTACTATCTGATGAAATATCTTCCGAATCCAAATTATTGTGTGAAATTTTCTCAATAGGAATTTCCATTTTTGACTCGTATCGAAATCCAAATTTTCTTTCCTTATTTGAGAAAGAATTAACGTAATCCTTGCGTAACTTACGAACATACGACTGAATTTTATAAGTACAAGTATTATCTTTAGCTAATTCGCATTCTGCTTTATCTACTAAATCTGAATCAGCATATAAAGATATAAATCCAGCATTACATGATTCATTAGAAGATTGCGAGAGCATAGATAATTTAGAAACTTGTACTTGATTTTTCCCTGCTTTTCTTGCAAGCCACTCATGCGTTAATAGAGCTTGAATTACTCCACAATCTTCTACTCCTAGAATAAAGTCAGCAGTAGGAGGCAATGATCTTCTGCCTAAACTAGATTGAAAATATGGCGAGCGCAAAGCATCATTAATGCTATCGATGAGTTTCTCATCGTCAGATCCTATTGCAACAAGAAATATAGCATCTTCTATGTAGTAGCGGTTTGTAACATAATTTTTTTCAAAATCGCCGTTAGCTTTATATTTTGCAGCAATATGATAATCTCTAAGCAAATTCCCTTGCTGATCAATTCGCACTGCAAAATCTAAATCATTAAGTTTTGCAATATTTTCATCGCAATCTGCACTTCTTCTATATCCAAAAGCTGCAGCAATCATACCTATTACCGCACTTTTAGATGGATAGTAATCTGTGTGACGAGTTTCAAAATGAGAATCTGTACCCCATGATTGCAAAGGTCCAGCAAACTTCAGTAATAAACTTTTCATAAGCTTCCTAACTGTTAAACACTAAACATCAACTAATAAGTGTTATTTATTAAGAAATTTACTGAAGAAATTCGGAGACTTTAGAAGAAAAATCATCTAACAATTGCTGCATACTTTGCTCTTCCACTCCTAATTTAAGATTCTCATTTGAAGAATCCATTGTTACATAGAATGACGCGAGTGGCTTATGAACAAATTTTTGAACTTTCTCGTATTCTTGAGATAGCTTCTCTATAGACTTTGAAACATATCCATCTTTAGATTTTACTGGATCTTCAAATGCGCTCACTAAATTCACTGGCCTGTCATCTCTTAAAGTTACCACAAGCATTTGCGGCAAAGTTTGATTCGCAAAAGTATTTACTTTTCCAGTAGGCATTGCATTAGCGAAAGCTTCAATAAAAAGTCTGAGAGCATTAATTGTAGATTCTTTGTTATCACTCAACTGGTGACTAAATTCATGCACTGCCACATTTGCATAACGATAAAGCGTCGAAGAATTATATTCTATTGTTCCAAGCATCCCTGCTCCAGCATTATCATCCGCAGATAAATCATCAACAGCAGTATAGTAATCAAATTCAGCACGAACCGCATGAGTGGAAATTGCGTGAGCAACTTGCGAAGAAGCGTCCTCATTAAGCGACGGATCGTCTGCAAGCATGCGACCAAATAACGCAATATCAATAGGTGGATTATCTTTCAAGATTTCTTGTAGCTGTTTTTTGTCAGTAACATTGTTAATTGCTGCTTGAGCTAGAGAATTTGCTTGAGTCTCTCCTAAGAAGAATAAAGCTTTTGCTGTAGGAACTGTTTCTCCCTTATCTGTTTTAGTTTTAACTCCAGCAGTATTTAACGTTTTATCTGCTAAATCTAATGCTTCTTGTTCAGATAATTCTGGTTTTAACGTAATGATTTTATCGGCAACGTATTTAACAATGTTTTTGCTTCGTATTCCAACATTAGAGTCACCGCCGTGCTCTTTGAAGTATTCACGCATTGAGTGCTTCCAGCATTGAGAACTTATTCTGTTTCTAGTTACACCGCCATATTGAGCAGTTTTTGGACTGCCTGCATCATCACGATTAATATTGCATGGTGGAACACTTTGGATTGCTTGAATATCTAAGAATAAATGAGCGTTCATGATTTTGCCTTTCTAATTTTAGTTAATTGTTTAATAATGCTGTTTTTAAAATATGTAATTTTTGAAATCTAAAAAGTATTGCTACTAGCTAAAGCGATAGTATTCTTGCGCCCAGGAAAGTCTTACTTTTTCTGAATCTTCAAACTGAAGCAAATACAAATCGTGCGCAAGTTTAGAATAATCAATTGCTTGCTTATTTTCTTTCGTTCTGCTTTTTAGCAATCGGACTAATTGACGAAGGTAGTAGTAAAAACTCTCATAATCGCTTGCAGTAACCATAACACTAAAGCGCCTATCCGTAGCTCCACGTACGCCTTCATCACTTCTTAGTGCTCTTAAAGCTGTTCCCATATTGTTATAAGATTTTTCATTTACTGAATCTTCAGATTTGTTCAAATCTTTATAACTTGATTTTTCTACATCACTTTGCTCGTACAATGCGTATATTTGCAAAGTGTTTATAACAGCTCGCATTTGATAGCTAACTTCACCATATTTATTGATAAAGCTTTCCGGAACATTGCTTAGTATCCATGACCATATTTCTACTGACTGACTTAATGGCTTACCAATTGTGTGTCGTAGTTGAGCAAGCATAGCTCGTCTCGATGCAATATCTGAGCTGTTCAAGAATTGATTTATGATTTTGTTAATAACGCTTGATACTTCAACAGATTTGCTTTGATTTTCAGCCATAATAGCCTCCTTTCTATGTCTTTTATTTTCCTTATAATTTTTTCAATCGACTAATAAAAATGTTGTAAACTGTAATTATATTTTTTGTAGATTCTTTCTCACTTTGATCAGATGATCTACCTGTAAAATCACGCAATGTTGCATTTTCTAGCATTCCTTTTGCCTCATTTATAAGTATGTTATGCAATGTATTTCTCCACTGAACGCAACGCTCATTCTTGGAATCGTTTGGCATAATATTTGCTAACCATTCTCTAAATGGTTGATCAACTAAGAAATAAACCTGACTAATATACTTAGTAGAATACTTAGCTGCGTCATCTTTATTTCTATTGCGTATTTCACATATGTCGAGAAGAAATTGCTTGTAAATGAATCCTATGGCAGATCTTGTATACTCAACTTCATTGTTAATTCTATATACCCACCCATCGTCGGAATTATCAGTTACTACAACTTCATCAATATGCAAGGTATCGCATATTTCATCTGTAGGAACCCAAGATGTAGCATTACCATCATCTTTCATACTTACAGCTTGTAGTGAAATAGAAGAGCCAGAAATATTTTTACTAATTTTATTTAACCATTCAATAATTCCTGGTTTATGATTTTTTACGCTTCCATCATATAACTCTTGCGATGTAAGTAACCCGAACGATCTCCACATAGATTCTTCTGCTCTATGTTTCCTAGGAGTGTATTTGTCCTTACTTTCACCTTCCTTGTTATACTGCCATACTGTCATTGGCTCAATAAAAGCATTTTTATGATTAATATCAGGAAGTTTCACTATAGAAACCGATATCGGCTTGTCGATACTAATATCAGGATTTATATATATTGCTCTACTCCATCTAGTGTAAAGCTGAGAAATATTGTCAATAAATGTTTCATAAAACGAATTTTCAATATTTTCTGCTCCTGAATACTCCCAACACGGTTTTTGTCTCTTCTCAGGAGATTGCATTTCACCGATAAGCACGCAGTTGAGCATAAGAGTTTCAAATAGGTTTTCGCCTTCTATGTAGATGCCACCAAGGTCAAAAAGCCATCCTTTAGAAGCTTTATATTTTTCCGTACCAAAAATGGTCTTATCCGCCAATCCAGAATATGACTGTAACGTAATAATCCATCTTGCTAATTGTGATTCAGTAAGTGACGATTTATTATTATCAACATTATCTTTTGGAGAAAATACTGCAATTTTATTATTGCTTTCAGAAATCAATCGATTTATATTTTTACCAGATATCTCGCTAGGAGATTTACCACCAAGTTTTTTACTATCGATATCTTGTTTAAGCACTTGCAGAAAAGGATACTTGTCATCAAAAAGATAGAAATGATCATGCCATTGTTCTAAATATTTGAAAACTGCGTCTGGAAACTTTTTTGCGACCCAAACTTCACGCCAAATATCCATTGTTTCTTCATTAAAATCCTCTTTATAATATTCATCTGAATCAAATTCACGAGAATTTCCCTGAATATCATACCTAGAAAAAACAGTATGAAGCACAGCTAGCAGAATGCGCAGCAATGCGAAATCTTGAGTTTTCATATCACCAGCAAGAGCTTTATATTCAGATGCATGCTTAAACACATCTGTCATTGATACGAGCGTATTGTGTCCTTTTTCGTCTACAATGACGGAAATCCAAGGCTCATCTAGTAGATTAAACCTGCTCACCTTTTAATTCCTTTCTGTCTTCTTCTGAACTCTTAATACATACAATACCACTTTTTTCAGAATATACAACTCTATATTTCGATATTTCGCAAATATTATTTTCATCGAATAGTAAAACCAAAGACCCTCGTAGCCAAGGCTGATTATCCCAATTTTGGAACTGTTTTTGCTTACGTATTCTTTCCAATTCTGCAATTGTTTCTTCAACACGATTACTGTTTAGTGTAAACATCCACGGCAATCCTACTGTTTCTTGAGCAAGTTTCATTGCAACTTCTGAATCATCAATATTTTGCGAAATATCTTCACAATCGTGAAAAGTTCCATAGCCAGATCCAACTTTTTTAACAGCAATAACTTCTATAGATTCACCGCTGTTACGAACTTGAGCGCATGCAAATTCATCAGACTCTTTTACAATTGGATTCTTCAACAAGCCAACAATAGATTTTCTACCGATTTCTGTTTTTGGATTTTCAATTCTATATGTTTCAGCATCACTTTCATTGTTATTTCTGTCTGAATCATGTTCTCTTTTTGCAGCAGCATACACATCTTTCAAATCTTCTTGTAACTCTAAAGGATTATCTCCATAAACTATTTGCACTAATCGAGAAATATCTTTAGGCATGTTTATAGCATCTGGCAAATAGTATTGAGTTCTCATAAGTAAATATTTACTGTAAATAGATTCTGAACCTTTATCAAATTCATAACACTCACTGGTTCCCAACACATATAAAATTGGCTTTTTAAAAGAATCTGGGCGTTCTATAGTATGCCTGTGTAATCTGCCAGCACGTTGAAGTAATAAATCTATAGGAGCGAGATCAGTAAACAAAACATCAAAATCAATATCAAGTGACTGTTCTAATACTTGGGTACCAATAATTATTGCACGAACAGGTCTATGAGCATTCTTGCCTATCATATTGCAAATTTGTTGTTCTTTTCTAACTCTATCTGTAGCAATAAATTGCGAATGAATAACTATAACTTCGTCATCATTAAACTCATCAACGCAGGCATTATAAATTTCCTGAGCTCTTTTAACTGTGTTTACTATAATTCCAGCAATACCACCATTGTTTAGCAAAGATTTAAGCTCACTAACAAGTGATTCATGTAAGTTATCGTCTGTTATTTTTCTTACAGAAACAGATTTATTATCACTAGCATCATTTTCAATAAATTTTTGTTTTACACAGTTTTTATCACTGTACGTGATTAAAGGATAATTATTTGTTTCAAAATCAACATTAGATTTATCACATTTTCTCCAATTAAACCCCAACAATCCGCACATATAGGCTTTTATAAGTTCTTTTCTACGTTTGGCTGGTAAAGTAGCAGAAAGTAACACAACAGGAACACCGTATGCTGCCATCCAAATAAGAGATTCTTCAAGATACTTATTCATGTAAGCGTCATAGGCGTGCACTTCGTCAATAATTACAACTTTTTTACTTAATCCCAAATGACGAAGCATAAGATGCTTTTGCTTTAACGAAGCTAACAAAAATTGATCCACTGTACCAACAACAAAGTCATCCAACATTGCTGTTTTTCGTCCAGTAAACCAATCATTAAGTATTACTCCATTATTATTTACATAATTACTATTAGAAGTACTTTCGCAGCCATCATTCATATTTTGCATTCCATGCGGCAAATGCGTATAATCTGAATTCAGTTCAGCTTTACCATGAACTAAACGTAAACCAATTTCACCTTGAAAATCACGATTCACGCTTTTAAGCCAATCCTCAACTCTCCTAAACATTCCGTTAGAAGTTGCTTGAGTAGGAAGACCAAAGAATACTCCGCTTCTTCCAGTTAGATTTGCCAATTGCTCAGCAGCAACTAAAGAAGCCTCTGTTTTTCCTGAACCCATTGCAGATTCAAGAATAAAAATTCCAGGCTCTTTAGACTGAGAAATAGCATCGCGCAACGCTATCTGAATATTATTTGGCGAGAAACCAAAACGATGCTTGTATATTTGAGAAACATCGCTACAACAATTTAATGATTCCCATACGTCTTTAGAACCATGTTGCAACCACTTTTCCCAGCCTTTTTTATATCTTTCTTCCTGATTTTCAATTAAATCTTTCTCTATTGGAATAAGCGGAAAATAGGTTTCATTACTAGCAATCCAATCAGCCATAATTACTAGTCCACACAATAAAACTTGTGCCGGTTCACTTATTTCTGGAAGATCATTCACATTAGAAAAATCATTCCTTTCTAGAGCCCAATCCAAAATATCATTCTGCAATTTTTGCCATAATTTACTATTTTCACTCTCAATTTCACTTTGATAGTAATGGTCAGCATACGCAGATTCGTTACTTTTATAAACAGAATCATCATCTAAAGGCTTACCGTGATGAGCGCCAACTATTGCACAAATACCTTCAGGAACTCCAGCATTAGAAAGAATAGCTTGACCAGTTATAGTGTGATGACTACTCGACCAATTTTCTGCATTATCAATAAAATAATCAATATTTGTAAAGCCAACAGTAGCTAACTTATTTTTTAACGCAATATCTAAATCTTCTGAATTTGAATACGATTTTCGAAACTGAAAAACGGGAGTAGCTTTGCCAATATCATGTATGCATCCTAAAAATTGAGTTAATTTTTTTGCATCAACATGTTTGCTCAATGAGGCTTCAATCAATCTTTGCTGACCATCGCTAAGCCAATGATCCCATAATTGACCAATAACATTTCCAGTATCTTCAAGGTGTTGAGCAAGAGGAAGCCATTGCATTACTCCATTAACTTCTCTCTTTTTACCCCATAATTCAGGATTGACAACGTGATTACAACTCATGGTTACCGTCTTCCCATTTCTCCTAATCCACAATGATTATTAAATAATGGTAAATATACTCTCAATAAGAGCTTTAAGAAAGATTGTGTTGCATATTTATTACTAAACTAGTTGAGCTTCAAACGTATTGCATGCATTTGAAGCTCAAGTAATTGCCTCGCCAATGCGAGAAAGACGATAGAACACGAAACATAGAAGGATCACCCCCGCGCATGCGGGAAACACTATCAAAAGCGATTATACATCAACAACATTGTTATTGTGGTTCTTGTACTGGTTATTCTGGTTAGGGGCCAAAATTATTGCGTTAAGGAAATAGTTTTGATACGCGGATTAAATTTTCATAGTCGAAAATTTATAGTATTTAATTAAAAATATCCAATTCAAAAACATTTTTAATTTTTGCCACTATTAGTAGATTCTATTAATGGAATATTTCTTATCAAATAGTTATCATTAAATTATGATGAAAGCTATTGTTCCACCTAAGTCCATAATTGTTGATTTACCTTATAAAGTTTTCAAAGATAATGAATTAGAACGTAGCATTAACGAAAATCTAAAGTATAAAAGAAGTGATCTTGATAACCAAACTATTCAGGTTTTAAATCATTATTTGCTGAAATTCCCAACTGTTTATATTGTTCATAAAAAAGAATATGAAAAATATACGGTTTATGTTGGTGAAACTAATAATATTGAGGCTAGAACAAAACAACATTTAAATACTGATACCAAAAACAGAGATGATTGGGAAAAACTATCTGAAGGCCAAGTAAAACAATATATTATTGCTAATAAACATTTTAATAAATCGCTTACTTTAGATGTCGAAAACCGTTTTATGCAGTATTTGCTAAGTGTTGATTCAATAGATAAAGTTAACAATCGCAGGCCTAATCCTCAAGGTGAGTATTATCCTGAAGAAGAGTTTGAACGTATTTTTTCTGAAATCTGGGTTCAACTTCATGATATGGACCCAGTTTTGTTCCCAGAAGAAGGAATTATTCGAGACTCAGCTTTATTTAAAGCGTCACCATTTCATAAATTGACTTCTAAACAGCAGCATATTGAAGAAGCGGTTATACAAATCGTTAATGGAGTTCTAAAATCAAAAAATAAGTGTGACTCTGCTTCATCTACTCTTATTTTATTAGAGGGTGATGCTGGTACCGGAAAAACAGTTTTGCTTAGTGACTTGTTCTACAAAATTTGTAATAGATTAAAAAACATAAATAATCGGTTACAACAATACAATGAGGATATTGAAGAAGAAAACTACGAAGAAGAAGATTTGGATTATGAATATAAGCAATCCTCAATTATTAAAAATAAAAAAACGGCTTGCATAATTGTAAATCATAAAGAACAAGTAAATGTATACAATCAAATAGCAACAAAGTTACGTTTGCAAAAGAGTAATGATGAACTTGTTATGTTACCTTCTCAGTTTATTAATCGTTTTAGTGAACAAACTGAACAAGGCCGTGGCATTATTGACAAGCCAAAACGTTGCTGCGATGTAGCTCTTATTGAT
Organism: Gardnerella bretellae; assembly: GCF_048545135.1. NCBI lineage: Bacteria > Bacillati > Actinomycetota > Actinomycetes > Bifidobacteriales > Bifidobacteriaceae > Gardnerella > Gardnerella bretellae. The sequence continues at coordinate 366,755 of NZ_JBKQXU010000001.1, read as the reverse complement.
GAAGCTCACTTGCTGAATACGCAAGCTAATCAGGCTTACTCTGGTTCAAATATGTTATCTGATATCTTACGTAGGTCTCGAATTGTTATTGCAGCTTTTGACCCTAATCAAATTTTACAGAGTAACCAACGGTGGAATTCAGAAGAGTTAGAAAAATTATTGGGAGCATGTTACAGGGATAAAAAGTCTTCAGACAATAATACTAATAATGCCGAAGCGTTATCATTAAATAATAATTCAATAAGCGCGAATGTTCATCGTTTTATTCTTGAAAAGCAGATGCGTATGAACGCTAATGAAGATGTTCTAAAATGGATTAAAAATTTTGTATACAATGGTGGTATTGACACTCTTCCACTATGTAATAATGTTGAAACAAAAGATGCAGATTCGGATACTGAAAATAAAACTTTTGATTTCAAGGTATTTGATTCACCTATTAAACTATTTAATGCTATCAAAACTAAATCTGAAGAAAAAGCTTCTGGGTGCAATGGACACGGATTATCACGTCTTGTTGCAACATACGACTGGGAGTATAAGAGCAATAGGAATAACCCTAATGCGGTAAATGGTACTTGGAATGTAGATTTACATTGTGATAGCAATGGAAAATGGCATATGGGACTTGGAGAATGTTCTGATGTAAGTAGTTCCGAGTTAGAAATTTTGGAACAAGAAGGTAAGGTCTTTAGCCATCCATGGAATTATCAATTGTCTTCGCAAGATAGCCAAAAGCATTCGCATTCAATAAAAGAATCAAAAAAATCATGGGCAGAACAGCGTCATACTATAAATGAGATTGGATCTACATTTACCATTCAAGGATTTGATCTAAATTATGTTGGAGTAATAATTGGGCCATCAGTGCAGTATCGTAATGGCAAAGTTGTTTTTTGTCCGGAAAATAGTCGAAACGATAAAGCAACTAATAAAAGGCATGATAAAGATTTATCATCAAATAAGAAAATTGCACTAGATTATTCAATTGATAATCTTAAAAATGAGCTTAATGTGTTATTAAAACGAGGAGTTAATGGACTCTACATTTTTGCTGTAGATGCGGAATTAGAAAAAGCATTATTAGAAGCTCAGCGCAAGCGTGATTCATTAATTTGAGTTACCTGCTTATGTAAAAACTTTCTATCACCTTTTATCCACAATAGCTTGAAAAAATGTTGCTTTTTTTTTTAAGTGAATAAGCTTAATTGTGACGTGTGCGAATTTTGGGGTTACCTCTGATTTTGCATAATTTTCAAAACAAATTAAATGTGCATGGCATCTGACCAAGCTGCTAAGTAAAAAGTTTTATTGGAACAATATAAATAGTATCGGAATAACATATTGCATTAATCGGAACAATAGTTATTTATAAAATCCATAAAAACAAAAATCCCGACGACATTACAGTCAGTCGGGATTTTTACTATCTAGGCTTATTTTGTTTCGCTGTCAGTTTTATCAACTGTTTCGTTTTCAGCATTGCTTCCAGTATTGCTTTCAGAGCTGTTATCAGCATCCTTTGCAGTATTATCTGCAGAATCGTCACTAGAAGCCTTGCTATCGCTAGAATCGTCACCAGATACGTCGCTAGATAAGTTGTTAGAATCCTTGCTATATTCATCTAGCTCCACATCATCGCTAGAATCCTTGCTAGATTCATCTAACTCAGCAACATCAAACTGCTGGCTTTTAAAAGTAAACTCCCCCAGCAATCCTTCGCCTTCAGCGTCAACCTCAATTCGTTCGCCGTCAGAAATTTCGTTCAGCAAAATCTTCTCGGAAATAATATCCTCAATATCTCGCTGAATTACACGACGCAATGGACGCGCGCCCAGCAAAGGATCGAATCCTTTTTGAGCGAGCAAATTCTTAGCGGCGTCGGTCAATTCCAAAGACATGTGGTGATCAAACAGTCTATTATTGAGCAGCTTTATGTCCATATCAACAATTTGGCGCACTTCAGGCTCCGTAAGCTGACGGAACACAATAGTGTCATCCAAACGGTTCAAAAATTCTGGACGGAACTGGCGCTTAAGCTCCGAATTAACCTGATCCTTCATTCGCTGATACGTAGAATCAGAACTATTTCCAAGCGTAAAGCCAGTGTTTGCAGCCTTCGCAATATCGCGCGTACCAAGATTAGTAGTAAGAATAATAATCGTATTCTTAAAGTCTACTTTTCTGCCTTGGCCGTCGGTTAAATGACCATCATCCAACACTTGCAAAAGCGTGTTGAAAATATCCGGATGAGCTTTTTCAATCTCGTCAAAAAGCACCACAGAGAATGGCTTCCTGCGAACTTTTTCGGTAAGCTCGCCGCCCTCTTCGTAACCAACGTATCCAGGAGGAGCTCCGAAAAGCCTAGATGCAGCATACTTTTCAGCAAACTCAGACATATCAACGCGAATCAAAGCATCATCGTCGTCAAAGAGGAAGTTTGCCAACGCTTTAGCAAGCTCAGTTTTACCAACGCCTGTAGGTCCAGCGAAAATAAACGAACCAGAAGGACGTTTAGGATCTTTCAAACCAACGCGCGCTCGTCGAATAGAGCGTGCCAAAGCAGATACGGCTTCATCTTGGCCAACAATACGCTTATGAAGCTCAGATTCCATTTGAAGAAGCTTCTGAGACTCCGCCTGAGTAAGCTTTACTACAGGAATTCCTGTAGTGCTTGAAACAACAGAAGCAATCATGTCTTCGTCAACAACCATTTTGACGTTAGACTCACCTTCACGCCAAGCTTTTTCCTTTTCGGCAGCTTCGTTTTCAAGTTTTTCTTGATCGTCTCGAAGATTAGCAGCCTCTTCGAAATCTTGCTGCTTAATTGCTTCATCTTTCTTTTCAGAAATCTTAGCAATCTTATGGTTAAGTTCTTTAAGCTCAGGCGGCTGAGTTAAGCGCTTAATTCGTAAGCGTGCGCCAGCTTCATCAATAAGATCAATAGCCTTATCTGGAAGGTGACGATCTTGAATATAACGGTCAGAAAGCTCTGCAGAAGACTGTAAAGCTCCATCCGTAATAGTTACATGATGATGATTTTCGTAGCGCGAACGCAAGCCTTTAAGAATCTCAATCGTCTCAGCAATAGTAGGTTCAGGAACCTGAATTGGCTGGAAACGACGCTCTAAAGCAGCATCTTTCTCAATATACTTACGATACTCATCGGTTGTAGTAGCACCGATTGTCTGTAGTTCGCCGCGAGCAAGCATTGGCTTAAGCATGTCGGAAGCGCCAAGAGCACCATCGGCAGAGCCTGCACCAACAATAGTGTGAATTTCGTCAATAAAAAGCACAACATCGCCGCGAGTTTTAATTTCTTTAAGAACTTTCTTCAAGCGCTCTTCGAAATCGCCACGGTAGCGAGATCCTGCAATCATTGATCCTAAGTCAAGAGAATAAATCTGCTTGTTTTTCAACGTTTCTGGAACATCGCCTTCAACAATTTTCTGGGCAAGTCCTTCTACAACTGCAGTTTTACCAACGCCAGGATCTCCAATAAGCACAGGATTATTCTTCGTGCGTCGGCTAAGAATAACCATAACTCGTTCGATTTCCTCAGAACGGCCAATTACCGGATCAAGTTTTCCTTCGCGCGCTTCAAGTGTAAGATTTCGGCCAAACTGATCCAGAAGTGCAGACCCAGACTTGTTGCTTTTATCTTGCACGCTTCCAGCGTTAGCAAGTTCGCCCTTTTCATCTTCTGAACTTGTAGAGCTACCTCCGCGAATTAAGTCAACTGTAGTGCTTCTTAAGTCTCCAAGATCGACTTCCATTTTAATAAGCACTTGTGTGCCAATGCCTTCGCCTTCGCGAATAAGTCCTAGCAAAATATGCTCAGTACCAATGTAGCTATGACCAAGCTGCAGAGCTTCTCGTAAGCTAAGCTCCAAAACTTGCTTTGCGTGCGGCGTAAAAGGAATGTGGCCGCTTGGGGCAACAGCACCCTTGCCAATCATTTCTTCCACTTGTTTGCGCGCGCTTTCCAAGTCTACGCCCTTTGAGCTCAACGCTTTTGATGCAATTCCGTCACCTTCGCGAATTAGACCAAGCAAAATATGCTCAGTACCAATGTAATTATGCTGAAGTGAGCGAGCTTCCTCTTGAGCTAGCACAATCACGCGTCGTGCGCGATCAGTGAACCGTTCAAACATAACTGCCTTCCGTTCTTTTCGTTCATTCCATGGTAACTAGTCACCATGACGCGAAGTATTACACAACTTATTAGTATTTATTAGAATCTGTTAAGATTTTTAGGATTTTTCTGTATTCCTTAGAATTTCTTTAGATTTTACTTATGTTGTCTGCGTGATTTCCTTTTGTACAATCGCATTGCTGTAGTACCTGTGTTTTTATTAGGTTCTTCGCTTTTAGCAGATTCTTCAGTAACTTCTATTTTCTTAATTTCTTCGGTTTTTGCTTCATCCTCATAGTTAGATTCAACATCATTAGATTCAACATCATTAGATTCAACATCGTTAATTTCTGGAGTCAAATCTGCTGTCTTAGAATCAGCTGTATCTGTACTAGGGGTATCAGTGATATCAGTATCAGCTATACCAGCTGTATCAGCGGTATTAGCATCATTAGTAGCATCTTTATTTAATTTGCGACGCTTGCGGCGATGCGTTTTGCTATCTTCAATTGCTTCCTCAATAAGCTCAACATCTGCACGCTCTTCTCGAGGAGCTTGCTGCAAAATATCAATATGATAATCGTCGTAGGCTGGAGCTGATTGAATCCACAGCTGTGATGGCTCAGGTGGCTCAATTTCGGAATGCTCTCCGCAAGCGTGGTCAAGAGATACAACTCGACCATCGTCTGGACTCCACATGTTCGCGCACACGCCAAACATTGAACCCAAGCTTCCAGCTAGTGGAATCATAAAACCGCATGAAGAGCAAACGTTACCGTCAGCTATTTTTGTTGACAGTGACTTTGGCCCGTGTTGCCCTGCATACCAGCGTTTTGCTGTTTGCGAAAGAGCTTCTGCAGTCATCACGCGTCTGCGAGATAGACGTAAAGTTGAAACTGCCTCTTCAAGATCTTCGTTAGAATCATTGTTTTCGGATGATTCATTGCCTTGCGAATCGCAAGAGCCATTTTCATTCTCAACAATTTCTGTGGCGTCTGCATTTTCAGCAGTTTCGCCATCTTGCTTAAGCGTATTTTCTTCGGAATTTTCTTTTTCTTCTTTAGATTCTTCCTCAGATTTTTCGCTTAATTCATCTTCAGACTGATGATTTACTGGACGGAATCCATCTTCAAGACGGGAATCGTCTTCCTCTGTTCCAATAGAATCCATTACAGAAAGATCGCTTGGCTTCAATCGATCTTTCCACGGAATCCAAGGTGGTGGCAGCAGTGAGTCGTCAGTAGGAATAAGCGTAGATTCGTTTACAGTCCAACGCTCAGTTTCCAAATCGTGATACAACGTTACTGACCACTGCCAGCCCTCGTAACCAACAAGCTTACTTTCAAAGCGAAAATCGGTAACACCGTCACCAATATCCGTGGAAGACACAAAATCTCCCACGGCATCGGAACGCTCTGAAGTTTCCACAGCAATGCTGCGAGCAATATCTTGTGGATTCATCACTTCATCAGTCATAAATAATATTCCCGAAACTATTCTTGAACGTCGAAATTGTCGGCTACTGCGCGCAAAAGCGTAGCAAGCTTCTTGCTTTCAGCAGTAGATGGATAATGACGACGGCGCAAACCATTACCTGCAGAATCAAGCAGCTTAATAAGATCTTCAACAATTGCTGCCATATCTTCTGCCTTTGGACGAGTTGCTTTAACTAGCGATGGCGCTGTTGCAATAAGATTAAGTCCCATCGCTTGAGGACCTTTACGACCCTCAATTACAGAAAATTCAACCTTTGCACCCTTATGCAAATTTTTTACAGTTGCAGGCAAAGCTGCAGCTGGTAAGAAAACATCCTTACCATCGTCGCCGGCAATAAAACCGTACCCCTTCTGCGCATCGTACCAACGCACACGCCCATTGGGCATAACACACCTCACTCAAATAATCACTCATTGTCGCATATCAATATGCATTAAACACACAAGTGCATCGTTTATATGCGAAAACATCCGTATATAGTTTACCAGATATTAATGTTAATTGTTTCGCTTTTTCTATTGTAGCGCATAAGGTTCAATTTCTCTTACAGGAAGCACAACAGTAAGAGTTAATCCATGAGGATTAATATCCAGAGGCTCAGAACCATCCATTGTGTCGTCAACATTATTATCTGAAACAGTAAGGTCTCTCGAAATAGTTGACGGGTCAGATATTGTTGCGCAGATAAAACCATGATGAGCTTTTACAACAGACTGTGCAATAGCCATTCCTAATCCAGTTCCGCCTTTTTCGCGCGCTCTTGAAGGATCCGCAATATAGAAACGTTCAAAAATGCGAGAAAGAGACTCTTCTGGAACTCCAGGGCCATGGTCAACAACACGAATTACTGCGTAAGTATTGCCAGAATCATTAGATTGGCTTTTTTCTGCAGCCATCAAAAACTCTTTTAACGAGTCACTAACTGAAGGAAGCTTGGAAAGCTGGTCTGGATCAATTGAAGCCTTCATTACGCCAATAGCAATTTCTACTGGAGAATCAGCCGGAGTGTATCGGTGAATATTTCCAACAATATTCGTCATAACTTGACGTAAGCGCGCTCCATCACCAAGAAGAGATACGCTAGGAAGACTTCCACTATTGAACACAAACTTGCGTTCAAAATTGCAGTCAGTGCAATCTTGCAAAGAGAAGTCTTCAGAAAGCGTAAGTGAACCCTGCTGAACAGCTCTAGCGGGATCTAAAGCATGCAAATCGTTAGCAGCATCCGAAAGAATTGGAGACAAGCTAACTTCCTGAGAAATATTAATTCCTCTACCCTCGTCAAATCGAGCCAAAGAAAGCAAATCTTCCACTAACTCAGTCATGCGCTCACTAGAAGCCTTAATGTGGGCAATAGAGTCATCTGCTCTCTCCTGCTCTCCCGGCATATTGCGCCACATTGTATAAAGCTCAGCATAACCGTGAATAGCTGCTAAAGGAGTTCTCAATTCGTGACTTGCGTCAGAAACAAATCGCTTCATTTTTTCAGTCATTGCTTCTTGCTCATTAAAGCCACGTTCAATGCGCGCAAGCATTGAGTTCAAAGAAGCAGCTAAAGAACCAACTTCTGTGTTTTCTGGTGCGCTCGGAACTCGTCTGCTTAAATCTCCAGAAGCAATTTTTGAAGCTGTTTTTTCTATACGCTTTAACGGCCTTAAAGTGGACTGAATAATAAGCGCCGCAAATACCGCTCCAAGAAGAATAACTGCAATACTTACCATAATGCAGTATCTGGTAAGAGTATTTACAGTATCAAGCTGGTCGCTTAAAGATAAAGCAATATACACGTATCCGCGTAAACGTACGTCTGAAGTGTAGCTGCTTCGATGCTCCCATTCAAGCACCAAAACTCTCCAAGGAGCTTTTGCGGATTTTAAAGTAATCTCGTCAACACTACCAGGATTACCCTTAACTTTAGCTGGAGCAGTGTAAGGCCTATTTGTAACAACTCCCTTAATGGGTTTTCCGTTTGCAGGAAGCTTTGGAATAGAAACAAAATCTCCCTTTAGTTTTGGAACTAAAGGAGTAGATATGATTTTGTTATTAATATCGCGAATCTGCATAAAGTAGTCGTTTGGACCTGCTGTAGATTGGCTTGAATCTTTTGAACGAAGCAAATCTATATTGTCGTAAATAAGTCTTGCCTGATCTGTTAACTGTGCGTCAGTTTTTTCAAGCAGATAATTTCCTACCAGTTGACGAATTGATAATGAAATACAAAATGCTGCAACAGTAAGTACCGCAAGAGTGCAAGCCACAAGACGTGTACTTAAAGGAATAGAATTTGCTTTGGTTTTAAGCCAGCAAATTCTGTTTTGTTTTGGCTTTTTTTCTGACGCAGTATTTGGTATAACAGCAACGCTTTTTCCAACATGCTGTCGCGCTGAGTCTTTGTTTGAGTGCGCAGTTACAGCATTATTTGGCTGCTTTTTATCGTCACTACTACGATTATTGTTTTCCATAATCAGGCTTGACCTTACTTTGGTTCGCGAATCATGTATCCAATTCCGCGTTTTGTTTCAATAAGAGGGACTACCTTTTGCAGCTTGCCATTTTCGTCCGTAATTTCAATTCCGTCAATTTTCTTTCGAAGATACGAAATATAGGATTCAACTATTGCAGCATCTCCGCCCCAATCGTACTGCCATACATGATTCAAAATCTGGCTTTTTGATAACACTCGTCCTTCATTATCCATCAAGTAATGTAAAAGCTTGTATTCAGTTGGACTAAGCTCAATCGGTATGCCGCTTCGAGTTACATCGTGCGAATCTTCGTTAATCTCAAGATCTGCTACGCGAATAACAGGAGTTATTTCATCCTGCTCTTGAGTACGGCGAAGAATTGCGCGGATTCTTGCAACAACTTCTTCCAAACTAAATGGCTTAGTTACGTAGTCGTCGCCACCAACTGTTAAGCCCATAATCTTGTCTTGCGTATCATCTCTTGCTGTAAGGAAAAGAACAGGTACTTTAATACCATTTTGGCGAATTCGTCTCGTTACGGTGAAGCCGTCAATATCTGGCAGCATAACGTCCATAACAATAAGATCAGGCTTCACTCTTTCAATAACATCAACAGCTTGAGAACCTGATGCTGCAGTTTCAACTTCAAAACCTGCAAAGTGCAAAGATGCTACTAAAAGCTCACGAATTGATGGCTCGTCGTCTACGACAACAATAGATGCTTCAACATTCTTACTCATACTGATTAGCATCACTTATAAAGCTGAATGTTTCCTGAATAAATGCTGAAAATCAACAAGTTGTAGCTGATTTTATTAGCGGCGACGAGCATGACGTCTACGTGCTTTTCTAACGCCTGCTTTTATCTGCTTTTGAATACGGCTTCGGTGAGCCAAAATAAGTGTCACTATTGCCCCTAAGCAAATAATAATAATCAACATAATAAGTGTTGACATAAGGCTTGCAGAAGAAGTTGTAGCGGTTCGTTTAGAGCGAGAAATTTGTTTCATCATCATAATTGCAGACTGACCCCAATGAGTGCCAGTTGTTGTTACTAAAGGTTTATATGCTGCATCAGATAATGCGTCAACAGTATTTCTGCTTTTTAACCATTCGTCGGAATTAGGCGATACTGCAACTACTAGACGGCCGTCGCGAGTTGCGACAGCAAGCAATACAGTATTTTTTGCAGGAAGAGTGCTTATTAATAAATCACTTGCCCATTTTGATGGATCTTTAGTATCTCCAAAAGTAGACAAATAAAGTAATCTTACCGTTACTCCAGTTCGCTTTTTAGTTGCGGCAATTTCGTCAGAAACTTTATTAACAGAGTCACCAAGAAGATTTTCAGTATCCGTAATTGAATCAGTGGCAACAATTCCTGAATTTAAAGCTTGTCCTTCCGCATAAGCTTTATTAATTTTTATAAAATCAGACGAAAGTAAAGAAAAAGTTGGAAATACTGGAAATATTTGAAAAGTAAGAAAAATACTAACTAAACATGCCACAACTGCACGTAATACTTGCTTTAAGCGTGCGAAATTTAAGTTTGTAAGCTTATAGTCATTTAAAATGTGGATAACCCCTGACCTTTTAACCACATTCTTTTCTAAAACTTTTGCATAATTTTTCAATGGCATATATTCATAATAGCGTGACATCACACAAGTAGGTAAGACACGTTTATGTAAGAAGGTTACTCAATGAGTGTGATGTTGCGCTAATTAGTACTAAATGCTTTTTAAGCAGATACAAATAGGGGGAAATATGGCACAATTTCGAGTTGATTCAGAACAAATTCAGCAGGCGGCTGCAGCAGTTGGAACCTCGGTTAATTCAATTAGAGAAGCAGTCAACGGCATGTATGCCAATCTGCAGCAGTTGCAAAGCGTATGGACGGGTTCCGCTGCTACAAAGTTTGCGTCGACCGCAGGTCAGTGGCGTGCAGCACAGCAGCAGATGGAACAATCATTAGAAGCAATTCAGCAAGCTATGCAGCATGCTTCGGGAGTGTATCTTGATGCGGAAACTCAAGCTACTTCCCTATTTGGAATGGGCTGAATAGTCTGCTGAATAGTCTAATGAAAAATGGCGGTATACTTCATTTCTGAGCATACCGCCATCTACTATGAGATATTCAGTCTATGAGCTATTAAGCTATAAAAATTTTCTCAACTTTTTTATATTTAGTAACCCATATCAGCGCCAGCTTGTGGTGCTGCAGCTGGCTTTTCTGGCTTGTTAGCAACCACAGCTTCAGTTGTTAAGAACAAACCTGCAATAGAAGCAGCGTTCTGTAGAGCAGAACGAGTTACCTTAACTGGGTCAGTAACACCAGCAGCCATTAAATCTTCGTAAGCATTGGTTGCAGCGTTGAAGCCTTGGCCTTCTGGAAGTTCGCGCACCTTGTTGAGCACAACATCTCCAGAAACACCGGAGTTTTGTGCAATCTGCTTGATTGGAGCTTCTACAGCGCGGAACACGATTGCAGCGCCCGTTGCTTCTTCACCCTTAAGCTCGGTGATTGACTGAGACTTTTCAATCTTTGCAGCAGCCTGAACCAAAGCTACGCCACCGCCTGGAAGCAAACCTTCCTCAATAGCAGCCTTAGCGTTACGAACTGCATCTTCAATACGATGCTTACGCTCCTTAGCTTCAACTTCAGTAGCAGCGCCAACCTTAATAACAGCAACGCCGCCAGCGAGCTTAGCAAGACGCTCCTGAAGCTTTTCGCGATCGTAATCGGAATCAGTGTTTTCGATTTCTGCGCGAATCTGAGCCACGCGAGCATCAACATCTTCCTTAGATCCAGCGCCAGAAACGATAGTTGTTTCATCCTTAGAAACAATAACCTTAGCTGCGTGACCAAACACAGAAGCGTCGATAGAATCAAGCTTCAAGCCGAGGTCATCGGAAACAACCTGTGCACCAGTCAAAATAGCCATATCCTGGAGCATAGCCTTACGGCGATCGCCAAAGCCTGGAGCCTTTACAGCTACAGTGTTGAAAGTGCCACGAATCTTGTTCAAAACAAGAGTTGGCAATGCTTCACCATCAACATCTTCAGCAATAATAAGCAATGGCTTGCCGGACTTCATAACGAGTTCAGCAATGTGAACAATGTCCTGCTGGCTGGAAACCTTGCCAGAAGTGAGCAAAATGTATGGATCTTCAAGAACAGCAGTCTGGTCTTCTGCGTTAGTGACGAAGTAAGGGGAAATATAGCCCTTATCAAAACGCATACCTTCAGTGAAGTCCAAATCAAGGCCAAACTTGTTGTTATCTTCAACTGTAACAACGCCGTCCTGACCGACCTTATCCAAAGCTTCAGCAATCTTTTCGCCAACTTCAGGATCTGCTGCAGAAATTGTAGCAGTAGCAGCAATCTGATCCTTAGTTTCAACATCCTTAGCAGAAGCAAGAAGTTCTTTAACAATTGCTTCAGAGGCCTTCTCAATACCACGACGAAGAGCAATTGGGTTGCTTCCTGCAACAACGTTCTTCAAACCTTCGTGTACCAAGGACTGAGCAAGCACTGTTGCGGTTGTTGTACCATCGCCTGCAACGTCATCAGTCTTCTTAGCAACTTCTTTAACAAGCTCGGCGCCAATACGCTCATATGGATCTTCAAGATCGATTTCCTTAGCGATGGAAACACCATCGTTAGTAATGGTTGGAGCTCCATAAGTCTTATCAAGCACTACGTTGCGACCCTTAGGTCCAAGCGTAACCTTTACAGTGTTAGCAAGCTTGTCAAGACCTGCGAGCATACCCTGACGGGCGTCCTCTTCATAGGCAATAATCTTTGCCATGTTTCCTCCACATATCGTAACTATGGAACACTCACTCGTAGGTGAATAAGATTTGATTAGCCGTCAGCTGCTAATTATCACTCTCAACCTTCGAGTGCTAATTAGCAGATTAGCACTCTATGTGCCCGAGTGCCAACTTTGGCGTTTATAATTATGTACTTTCAATAAAATTTTACAAATAAAGCCGGTTAGAATTTAATCCAACCGGCTTCTATATTTTGCTTTTATTACTTCTGTGCGTAGAAAACTACTTGCAAAGAACTACTACAATCTGCGAAACAATCTCTTTTTCGTTTTCTACAGCAGTAATGCCCAAAGTTTTTGCAATATCTTGCGCCGCGGCCTTCTGAGAATCATCCTTGTACCATACAACAGATTCAGACGGAACTTTGCCGCTTGGATTACCAGCAGTAACATTTGCATAACCAGATTGCTTCAGCTTGTCTGCATTCTTAGCAGCATACCCAGCAATATTGGTTGCATTAATAACTTTTACGGTAGCAGACTTATCTACTGAAGTCGTAGAATCAGATTTACTGTCAGCATCCTTAGTATCGTCCGCTGATTTATCTTTGTTGGACTTTTGCTTTGCTGAAGCATCTTCATCTTCATCCGTATCTGCATCATCAGACTTATCTTCATCTTTTCCATCTGACTTATCAGTATGCGATTTCTTAATTATTGTTGTAGACTTCGAGCTTTGATGCGAATTATTCCAAGGTAATGGAAGATGCGAAATCTCTCCAGAGCCGATTGCCCAAACAAGCAAACCAGCCAGTAATGCAATAACTATTGCAACAAAATAAGGAAGAATTACAGCGTACCAAGCGGGATTGCCGCGATGCACACCAACTGGTCCCTCTGGTGGTTCATCAAAAACATCGGGCGTATACGACACGTTGTGATTATTTCGCGCCATAATTGCATTCCTCCAAGTGTTTACTTAAAACAATATGCATCCATAGTAGCGAATGCTGGTCACAAAGCACAAATCAGAATTTTCAAGAAATTTTTCCTATTATGCTATGCCTTGTCATACAGTAGCCATATGAGTCCTTACAAAATTAAACCTTTAGAAGAATTAATGGATCCAGATTGGGCTAAAGCTCTTACTCCAGTTGAGCCACAAATTCGAGCAATGGGAGTGTTTTTGCGAGAACAAATCGAAAGTGGACACCATATTCTTCCCGCAAGTCACAACATTTTGCGCGCGTTTAGCATTCCGCTAAAAAGCATAAAGGTTTTAATTGTTGGCCAAGACCCTTACCCTACTCCAGGCCATCCTGTGGGATTAAGTTTTTGTACTTCACCAAAAGTGCGTCCGTTACCTAAAAGCCTTATTAATATTTACAAGGAATTAGTGAACGACTTAGGTGTTTCTACTCCTCAAAGTGGAGATTTAACGCCGTGGACTAAGCAGGGTGTAATGCTTCTTAACCGCTGCTTAACTGTTGAAGCAGGTAAAGCAAATAGTCATCAAGGAAAAGGCTGGGAAACTGTAACAGACGCTGCAATAAATGCGTTAAATTCTCGAAAAGACGAAAACGGAAACCCAATGCCTCTTGTAGCTATTTTATGGGGAAGAAACGCTCAAAGCTTAGCCCCATTGTTAACAAACGCAACACTTATTACTTCTTCTCACCCAAGCCCTCTTTCTGCCTCGCGTGGTTTCTTTGGATCAAAACCGTTTTCAAGAGCGAATAACGCACTAATCAAAATGGGTGCTTCGCCAATTGACTGGTCGCTAAATTCTCAAGAAATATAGCTTTAAAAATACGCGTAGTAATCAAATAATCCCTAGCAATATGCAGGTTTTTACCAATTTCAGTACCGTATATCAGCTAACATAGAGCCTATGGCATTATTTCCACCGCAACCACGTAAGCAACAATTAAATAATAATTCCAATATGATTCCTAACGCGAATATAGCTTCTGCAGCAGGTAAATCTACAGTTGGATTATCAAATGCTCAAGATTCGACTACTATTTCAGCAGACGATATTCGTCGCTGCCAGCAGATTGCAAACATTTTGCGCTCGCGCTTTGCACAAACTTTAGTCGGTCAGGAAGCATTGCGAGAATCTCTTATTTTAACACTTATTGCTGGCGGACATATTCTTATTGAATCTGTGCCAGGCCTTGCAAAAACCACTGCTGCACAAACTCTTGCAACTGCAATGTCTGGTAGCTTCCGACGCGTGCAGTGCACTCCTGATTTAATGCCAGCTGATTTAGTTGGTACGCAAGTTTTTGATTTTGCATCCCAACGTTTTACTACTCAGATTGGTCCTATTCACGCAAATATTATTTTGCTAGACGAAATCAACCGATCTAATGCAAAAACTCAATCTGCAATGCTCGAAGCTATGGCAGAAGGCGCAACAACAATCGGCGGTGAGCGTATTGCGCTACCTCAGCCTTTTATGGTTATTGCAACTCAGAATCCTATTGAAGAAGAAGGCACTTTTAATCTTCCTGAAGCTCAAATGGATCGTTTTATGGTTAAGGCAATTATGACCTACCCGAATCCTGACGAAGAAGTTAAAATGCTTCAGTTGCTTACACAAAGAGGATCAGATGTTGTTGACCCTGCAACTTTAAGCACACAGCGCATTAGCTTGCAAGATGTTGTGTTTATGCGTGCTGCAGCACGACATATTCATGTTTCTGAAGCAGTTATGAAGTATGCTGTTGACATTGTTGCAACTTCTCGAGGCGAAGGCTCTCACCCTCTTGCAACCATTAATACTCTTGTTCGCATGGGTGCAAGCCCTCGTGCTTCTATTGCGCTTATTCGCATTGCTCAGGCTCATGCTTTGCTTTCTGGTAGAGACTATGTAATTCCAGAAGATGTTAAATTATTCGCGCACGAAGTATTAAGACACCGTATTCTGTTGACTTTTGAAGCTTTGGCAGACTCTATTACTACTGATCAAGTTATTGACGCATTGGTAAAGACTGTTCCTGTGCCATGATACCTATGAAACGTTTAGCGTTGTCTGAGCCAGCCAAAGCCGTTCGCAGAAAAATTGAGCTGCTCGACCAACGCATAGATTTGCCTATTGCTCGTAAAGCATTGGGATTACTAGAAGGTGAGCATCCTTCACATCGCCGTTTTGGAACCGGTGATGTTATTGATGTTCACACTTGGCAACCTGGTGACGAAGCGCGAATGATGAACTGGTCTGCTAGTGCTAGAACGGGTCAGCCTATGGTTTCTTCGCGCGAACGTACTTCGTCATCTCATACTTGGATTGTGTGTGACGCAAGTATTAATATGAACGGCGCTTGCAAATCTTTTGAAACATTGTATGAGATTGCTGCAAACGCTGCATGCTTTTTTGCAGCTTTAAGTTTAAGACGTCACGATTCTGTTTCGCTACTTTGCGTTGATGGTAGCAACACAGTTAAAGTTCCTCAAGCTCGTAATCTTTCTGATTTTGAAAGGAACCTTGACAGCGCTTTGCTTAATACTCGAAGTCATATTCGAAATACTGAGTATTTGATTAAATCAATGCAAAAGTTTGTTGATTCAAACGGTCTTGTTGTTCTTATTACAGACGAGTATGCGTTGCAAGCTCACGATGCGGATAGTTTACGAAAAATTACTCAAAATCATAATCTCGTTGTTGTAACTATTTGCCCAGTTAATTCTTTTGATAAGACAATTAACATGCGTATAAACGATGGCATTACTTTGCGAAGAATTCCAGCATTTTTGCAAAACGATAACGTTAAGCAAGAGGTTGAAAATCGCAGAAGCATCAAAAGTAGTGCCTTGCGTGACATGCTTGTTGGCGTTAAAGCGTCATTAATATGTGGGTCATCTAGTGAGGAAATTTTCCGAGTGTCTGCCAAATCTGTAAGTCGTACGAATTATCTTACTGAATCATTACGCAAGGAGGATGTGCAGTAATGAGTATGCAAGATATTTACCCACAGATTCACAACGACATTCTTTTTGCAAGCATACTTGGCGTTGCTTTTGTTGTTATTGTTGTTGCTGCAATTATTTTGTATTTTTCTTTCAAAAAGCCGAAAGTTTTGTTATCTTCTGACGAAATTGCGGATAATGCTGTACACGTTCATCGAGAAAACAAACAAGCGTGGCGAAATGAAATTGATGAAATTGTAAAACAGTATCACAGCAATGAGCTTACTTCTGATCAGGCTTGTGCAAAGCTAGCTTCAGTTGCTAGAACTTACGTTTCTCGAATGAGTGGTGAAGATATTAAAACGCATACTTTAGGTGAAATTAGTTCTTTGCGCCTAAAGTGGCGCAATAAAAAGGGTGCAGATATGTTGCGCCAAACAATCGCAGCTTTGTATCCGCCCGAATTTGCTAATTATAAAGAGAATAAACAGGCACAAAATACTACTGTTGATCAAGCAGCAGAGTGGGTTCTTGTTTTGCTCGAAGGCTGGCAAACGAAGGGGCAACGCTAATGAGTAAGATATTTGAGACTTTGTGGCCTTGGCGTTTTAAGTGGCCTTTAATTTTTGCTGCAGGAATACTAGTTTGCTTAGTTATTTTTGCTGTTTTGATTATTGGTGACGTTATTCGTCAGAATATTCTTAAAAAGCAGTATCAAAAGCATCACCACAATCTGAATCAAAAATTCTACACTTTTACTTTTGATGAAGATTTGCAAGGATCTTTAGCAAGTCACTCATGGTATATGTGGAGAAGACTTAAAAGATTTGCAACAGCAATGTTGGTTTTGTCTTTATTAGGATCACTTGCAACTGCCTCTAGGCCTTCTCGAGTGTTTAATGCGGATGAACAAATAAGTTCTAGAGATATTGTTTTGTGTCTGGATGTTTCCGGCTCTGCATTGCCTTACGATCGCGAAGTTATTCTTGCTTATCTTAATTTTATTGAGCATTTCCAAGGCGAACGAATAGGTTTAAGTATTTTTAATTCCACTTCTAGAACAGTTTTTCCTTTAACAGATGATTATCGTCTAGCTAAAAAGCAGCTGCAGTATGCTGCTAATTTGCTTGGAGGGGTTCAGTCTCAAAATAAGATTGACAATTTGCAGCAGCGCCAATATCAGGAAATTTCTGATTGGCTTGAAGGTACACAAAATAGAAAAAATGCAACTTCTCTTATTGGAGATGGCTTAGTTAGTTGCGCTGCAATGCTTCCTGGTTTTATTTATGGCAATGCGCATAATTCTAGTAAATCTCAAAGTCGTTTTAACAGAAGTGCATCAATTGTTCTTGCAACAGATAATGTTGTTTCCGGAAATCCAACTTACTCGTTAAAGCAAGCTTTAGATTTGACTAAGCAAGCAAATATAACTGTTTACGGCTTATATTCAGGCGCTAAACAGAATGAGAATGAAGATACAACTGTAGACATGAAGAATCTTATTGAATCTCATGGCGGAATATTCTTAACTCAACGAAATACTGATTCTGTTCTTAATCTTGTAAGAGAAATTGAAAAACGTCACTCAGTTATCCCTCAAGGCACAACGCAATCAGCGTTTAGCGACGATCCTGGAATATGGGTGCTTATTAGCGTTGTAAGCGTTGTTGTGTGGTTGGCTATTGCAAAGAGGATTAAGCGATGATATCAACACTATTTTCAGCCGCGGCTCTCAATTTCTCATATGGCAAAATTGTGGCAGATGACACTGCTAAAGCAGGTCAACTGGTTCTCGCTCCATCTTATGGTTGGATTGTTGCGATTATAGCCGTACTTATTGTTCTTGTTGCAATGTTTTTTGAAATCGTGCCTTTAAGAAGAAAATTGGCACTAACAAACGAAACTTTAGCAATGAGATTGCGCAGGATAGCTATTTGCGCAATGCTCGTAATCTGCATACTATCCCCTAGTATTATGCGCGCAACTATGCAACGTGCTGTAAACGCAACTAACGTAATCATTGCAGTTGATATTACAGGATCAATGCGAGCCAAAGATGCAAATTATGACAATAAGGCAAATATTGAGCGTATTGATGCAGCTCGCGCTATTGTTAAGCAAATAACTAAGTCTTATGCAAATGCGAGTTTTGCAGCTATTTCTTTTGGAGCATCCACGTCTGTTGATGTGCCGTTAACTCCTGATGCAAAAGCGGTTGATAATTGGATAACCACATTACTTACAGAGCCTACAAGTATTGCTACAGGAACAAGCCTGGACGCTCCAATAGATCAGACTTTGCTCACCGCAAAAGCTATTCATGACGCTCATCCAGATGACACAACAGTGCTGTATGTTCTTAGTGATGGCGAAGAAACAACTCAACGAAAGCGCAGAACATTCTCATCTTTACGAGCTTATATTACTCACGCTTTTGTTATTGGTATTGGCTCGTCTAAAGGTGCAAAAATACCGCTTAAAAGTACGAAATTAAGTATTGACGACTACGCTTCTGAGGAAGATTTGCAAGGAAAATCAGAAGGAGATTCCAATTTAAGTTCTTCAATAGAATGGGTTAAAGATCCTTCTACTGGAAAACCTGGCATTTCAAAGCTTGATGAGAAAAACTTGCGAAATATTGCGGATGAGCTTAGCGGAAAGTATATTCATTCTTCTTTAAATCACGCTTTAGGAAGTGAAGCAAAGCCAATACTTTCTCATCAGTGGCGTATGAATGAAACAGCGAAACCACGCTTGCGTCCAGAACCAATTATTTGGCCATTTGCCACAATTGCTGCTGTTTTGCTTATATGGGAATTAGTTGTTTGGTTTATTACATCAAGGAAATTAGTATGATGCGCATATCTAAACGAAATATTATTCGAGTTATTTCTATTATATTTCTTATTATTGCGTTATTCGCAGCATACTATGCGATTACTAATTGGCGTGCGCAATATGCGTATAATGCTGCAACAAACAGTCTTATTGCAAATATGAAATCTGCTAAAAATATTTACAGTGACAAAGATATATTGGTTACACAACAGCAGCAGACTGACGCACAATTTAGTGACGCTAAATCTCAGCAAATACTTTTATTACCAAAACTTAGCGAAAATATTGATCACAATTCTGAAATTTCACGAAAGTTTACTGAGAGCCTTAAGCAAAAGAATGGTAAAAATAATACTAAATCTCATACGTCTAAAAGTAATCAACTAAAAAACTCTAGCAAGAGCGAAGAAAATAAGAATCAGACTGAATCAAGCAAGCCTAAACTTAACAATACACAAAAAAATAAAGTAGAAGACTTGCTTAAGCAGAATAATAAGGTAAATCCTAAAGATCAACAAGATCAAGAAGATCAAGATAATCAAAACGGAAAAGAAAAAACGACTAAACGCACAACGAGTTCAGACGGTGCAAATAAGCCTTGGTAATTGCTTATAGCTTTTATCCACAATGCCTACTTTTTGGTGACTTTAATTTATCAAGTGTGTTTAATACTTAATTATGCACACATATTACGAATGGAAATGGCTTATTCAGCGCACTGAACAGTGCGCAAGAAACATTCTTGCTGCAGCCTCAGCGAGCGAATTAAACGAATGGCAAGGTATTGCTGCCCAGTATTTTCGCCATAGCATGAGCAATATTGCTAGCCAAGCATATTCACTCTACGAAATTAGAGGAGGAATGTAATATGCCTTGGAAAGTTCAATCTTCTGTTTCGGGCGGAATGCCTCTTACAGTTGCGCAAAGCGAAGCATACTGCAGTGTATCTAGAAAACTAAGCAATCTTGCGCATGAAATGTCAATGTTAAGTGCTTCTTGGCAGCATGCTGCAATGGTTATTTCTAATCAAACTTCGGCTTTTAATAATTTATCAGCTTCTTACAACCCTTCATCGCCTTTTACTATAAACGCTTCTCAAAGTTTTCTAACTCCAAGTATGTGCAATGTTTATGCGTCTAAATGTCAAAATATGTCTCAAAATTTAGAGCAGTTGGCAGCTCTTATTATTAGAGCAAGCGGCATTTACGAGGAAGCTGAGCAGAAAGCAAAAGAGCAATTTGATAATGGAATTGCGCTTCTTACAGCAATTTTTCCTATAACATCCTTACCATTTTTTATTTCAGCACTCTCTTCAGCGTCTAGCGATGCTAATAACCACACAGGTCTTAAAAATGTTGGGAAATGGGCTCACAAAACTCGCAAAATTCAGCAAGGAACTATTCGAGGCCTTTCTCAAAATCTACTAATAAACCCAATTACAGGCATACCTCTGTCTATTTTAGGAGCAGCGCAAAGTAAAAGAAATAATCGAATGACAAAAACGTATCGAAATAAGTCGCTTAATTTCTTAAAGTACGCAAATAAGCATATTGATAATTCAAGCAAAACAGTTTCTTCAGTTCCGTTTGTTTCTGGAGCGCTAAGCCTTTTTACAGCACAGTTAAATAACAAAAAGCAAGGTAATAATCTAACTGTTACTAAAATTAACGAACCATGGAGAAAACCAGCTTTTGTTCTTCCTAAACCTGGAAGAAATTTGAGTGAAACTCTCGATAATTTAGCTGAGCTTGGCAGCGGAAATTTGGGAGTTCGACCTCCACTTGTTAATCCAGATGCCGCAACTATTGCTATTTCACGCTTCAAAAAAGCGGACGGAAAAACATCATGGCTAGTTGTAATACCTGGAACAGATGGTAAGGCTCATTCACCGTTTGGATGGGAGCAGAATGCTGAGGTAATGAGTCATACTCCTTTAGCTAGAAAGCAAGCAGATAGCACAAGAATGGTTGTTGAAGCAATGAAAAAATCTGGGATTAAATCTAAAGATCCTGTTGTGTTAGTTGGTCATTCGCAAGGCGGTATTGTTGCTGCAAGTATTGCAAGCGATTATTCAAAAGAGTACAACATACAGCATGTAGTAACCGCAGGCTCTCCTATTGCAAATCATCCTATTGCAAAACGCACTTGGGTTACGAGTATTGAAATGGAAGATGAGCTTGTTCCATCTCTCGATGGTAAGGAAAATCCTCGCCGCAGTAATTGGATTACTATTCATGGCAAAGCAATACATGTTAAAGAAACTCAAAAGCCTTTGCCTCCTGGAGTAACGCGTTTTTCTGGAAGGAAATATTCTAATCAAAAATTTAGTAAAGACGGAATATTTGTAAACGATGTGCCTGAAGAAGGAACTTTAACTCATGACATGCACTATCATAAAGCTGCCTACGATGACGCTCTGCAATTAGGCTCTAAAAATGTGATTATGCATAATCAGCATTTTAACAGTATTATCAACGGAAAGTTAGAAAGCACTACCCTATGGCAAGGCATAATGCATTAGTTAATATAATTTATCTAACTGCCTAATTCACAGCATGATGTAACCTTGCAAGTATGAAGCTTACTGATATTTCTCCTGCAATAGCTCTGACTCCTTTAGACGGTCGTTACCATAATCAAACTTCAGAACTTGTTGAATACTTAAGTGAACCTGCGTTAAACCGCGAGCGCATGCGTGTTGAAGTTGAGTGGATGATTCTTCTTGCAAACGGATATGAGGGCAATAATTGGAAGCCTATTGTTAATGGTGTCAATCCTTTAACGAATGAAGAATGTGAGTATTTGCGCAGTATTCCTGAAGATTTCGATGCTGAAGGAATTGCTCGTCATGCTGCTCATGAGGCTGTTACGCATCACGATGTTAAAGCTGTTGAATACTACATTGATGACGCTTTGGATGAGGCTGAAAAGAAGTTAGGTCACGAAACTCAGATGTCTAATCTTAAAACTTTGGTTCATTTTTCGTGCACAAGTGAAGATATTAACAATCTTTCTATCGCTCGTTGCGTAAAAAATGCGGTTTTGAATGTTTACAGGCCGAATTTGGAAGCAATTGTTGAATATTTAGTGAGCAATGCTCAAAAGTATCGCGACTTGCCAATGCTTTCTTTGACGCATGGTCAGCCTGCTACTCCAACAACTTTGGGTAAAGAATTAGCTGTTTTTGCATACCGTTTGAAGCGTCAGATTAAACATCTCGACAATCAGGAATATTTGGGCAAGATTAATGGTGCTACTGGTACTTTTGGTGCTCATTTAGCAGCATTCCCTAATGTTGATTGGATTGGCGTTTCTAAAGAGTTTGTTGAAAATCGCATGTCTCTTCAATGGAATCCATTAACAACACAAATTGAAAGTCACGACTGGCAGGCTGAACTTTATAGCACAGTAAGCCACACTAACCATATTTTGCACAATCTTGCTGTTGATGTTTGGATGTATATTTCTCGAGGCATTTTTGTTCAAGTTCCTGTAAAAGGTGCTACTGGATCTTCTACTATGCCTCATAAGGTGAATCCTATTCGCTTTGAGAACGCTGAAGCTAATCTTGAGATTTCTTGCTCTCTGTTTGATACTCTTTGCGCAACTCTTACAGAAAGCCGTTGGCAGAGGGATCTTACAGATTCTACAACTCAGAGAAATATCGGTTCTGCTTTTGGCTACGCTCTTTTGGCTCTTAACAATCTTTTGGGCGGACTTAATTCTATTCACCCTAATTCTGATTTTATTCTTAAAGAATTGGATGCTAATTGGGAAGTTCTTGGCGAGCCAATTCAAACCGCTATGCGTGCTGAAGAAATTGCGGGAGTTCCTGGAATGGAGCGTCCTTATGAGCAGGTTAAAGAGCTTATGCGAGGACATCATATTTCTCAAAAGGATGTTGAAGATTTTATTTCTTCTCGCGAGTTTGACGAGGCTACAGCTTGCAGATTAAAGTCTTTAACTCCTGCTTCTTACACTGGTTTTGCTTCACGATTGGTGGATTTTATTCAATAAGTAGACGGTAAGAACAATGCAATCTCGCATAAATCCAAATCTTGTTATTGAAGACACTCAGCCAAGTTTAGTGAGAAATTGGGCTGATTTGCTGTACGCACTTTCAGCTATTGCTGTTGCCGTACTTACAGTTTTGTCAGCAATGTGGCTTTCTGCAACAACAGTCGGCGTGGAAATTGACGCCCGTAGCGCTAGTAAAATCATTGGTCTTACTGTTACTGGAATTCCGTGCGCGTTAATACAGCAGGGTTTAACGCTTATTGTTGTTGCAGAAGTAATTGCTTTTATGGCTGCACAAAAGCGTTGGATTGATACTGCTATTTCTGTTATTACGCTGTTTGTAAGCTACGGCTCAATATGGCTGCTTTCTGACGCTATTGCTTCTACACACAATTTGCCCCTGCTTTCTGCATTGCATTCTCAACCAACAAATTCAGTAACAGAATTATTGCCAGACATGTACGCTGTTCTGGTTGCGTTTCTTACAGTAAGTGGCCCGCGTAAAGAATATAAGCATGTAATGTGGGGCTGGAATGCTCTGTTTATTGTTTCTGCAATACTGCTATTTTCTTCATGGGACTCCTACCCTGCAGCGCTTATTTCTTGCTGCGTAGGAAGAACTATTGGAACATTAATAAGATTTGCTAAAGGTACGAGCAGTAAAGGCGCTTGGGGTGATGACATCGTTATTGCGCTTAAAAATATTGGTATAGATAATCTAACTCAGCTTACTCGCAGAACTCAGCAGGCTGACCATACTGGAGTTTTACGCTCAAGCTTGGATGACGATTTAATCGAAAATTCAAGACTTTATGACGCAACTGATATTCACGGAATGCACTATGTTATTTCAGTTTTAGACAATCAAGTGCATTTACCTGGATATTTGAACCAGCTGTGGCAGTGGGTGCGTTTAATTGATATTCCAACTCGACGTGACCGTTCAGCAAGACATTCCGTGCACCATCATCTTTCAATGCTTCTTGTATTGAGAAATCTTCATTTGCCAACTGCTAATGTTTACGGAGTATCTGACAGCGATAAATCATCAATCATGGTTTTTCACGCAGCAAATGCTTTACTTCCTTGTAATTTGAACACTCTAACTGTTGAAGATGCGGCGAAACTTATGCGATACGTTGACGCTGCAAATATGCGAGGAATTACGCATCGAAGAATTACTCCAGAAACTATTGCACGTTTAGAGGATGGAACTCCTGTTATTGCAGGATGGCAAAATGGCGATGTTGCCAGCGATTCAACAAATATTGCTTTAGATAAAGTTCAATTATTGACTCTTATTGCTGCATGCACAGATATTGAAACTTCAATCAAAGCCGCTCTTAACGCTTGGGGTGCAGACAAGCTTGCAGAAATACTTCCTTTTATGCAAAAAGCTGCTATTCCTGCATCAACACGTTCTCTTCCTTCTTGGAATAAGAAAGTTTTTGAGCATCTTTGCAATAAGCTAAGCCAGACAGTCGCACTGCATACTGATGAGGAAGACTATGATACAGTGCGATTAGCACGTTTTAATATTCGATTCTTTGTGAGCCTTGTTCTAGCAATTATTGCTATTGCTGTTATTGCAACACAATGGCATCCTCAGGAAGTATTTGCAGCATTGAAGCATGCTAATAATCTGATGGTTTTGCTTTGCTTTATTTTCAGTATGCTTGCTTGGGTTGGCTCTGCAATTACTTTAGGATCGTTTATGGATGATCAAAAACCGTCTTCTACGGTTTTGTTTGCTTCTCAAGCAGCATCAGGTTTTACAGCAGTTTCTATGCCTGCAGGCGTTGGCCCTGCTTTTGTCAATATGCAATTATTGAAAAAGAATGGCTACAATTCAACTCAAGCTACTGCTATAACTAGCGCAGTATGGCTTATTCAAGCTTTAATAACAACTATTGTTCTTCTTGTTATTGGTATTTTTACTGGAAAGAATGTGCTTTCTGGAATGATTCCAACGCACATGCTTATTACAGTTATTGGCGTAATAACCTTGTTAATATGCACTTTAATGGCCATTCCTAAGGCTCGTAAAATTATTCGCAAGCATTATCTGCCAATACTGTCTGATTATGGCAGACAGGTTAAAGAGCTTGTTTCACACCCTCTTCAGCTTATTGGCGGATCTTTTGGAGCGATTGTATTGGTTGCTTGCATTGGATTGGGATATTGGGTTGCTTTACTTGCGTTTGGCTACTATGCGAACCCTTGGGAAACAATACTTTTGTTCATTCTTGCAAACACTGCAGGATCCGCAATACCAACTCCTGGCGGCTTAGGCGCGGTTGAGGCTTCTCTTACTTTTGCGTTTACGTCTGTTGGAGTTCCACCTACTATTGCATTATCTGCAACCCTGCTTTATAGGCTTATGTTCTACTGGCTAAGAATTCCTATTGGCGCCTTTGCTATGAATTGGCTTAGCAGTCGTGAACTAGTATAAATGGCTTAATTGCTCAACTTTTGTGTATTTTTCTATCAAAAAATCGCAATAAGACTATTCAGAATGAGTTTTTTATAAAAAAATACATAAAATTATTGAAAAAAATGCTAAAAAAGGCCACATTTGTAGGGAAAATGTATTAGTATCGAGAATGAACGTGGCCTTTGCAAAGAAGGCCCCTGACCCAAAGGATGCTGCATGGCATACAACAAGTCTGATCTCGTTTCTAAGATCGCACAGAAGTCCAACCTGACCAAGGCACAGGCCGAGGCCGCCGTCAACGCATTCCAGGATGTGTTCGTTGAGGCTTTGCAGTCTGGTGAAGGTTTGAAGCTCACTGGTCTGTTCTCTGCAGAGCGCGTAAAGCGCGCTGAGCGCACTGGCCGCAACCCTCGTACCGGCGAAACCATCAAGATTCCAGCTTCTTACGGTGTACGTATCTCCGCTGGTTCCTTGTTGAAGAAGGCTGTTACCGCCTGAAATTAGACGGATGCACATTCAAAATGTGCGATTAATAAAGAAGGACGTTCCAAAGTTGGACGTCCTTCTTATTTTTATCTTATTTTATTTTTTATTTATAAGTCTCCGCGCTCCATTTTACGCAAACGAGGCTCAGCGCTATCTTTTGCGCCAGTAATACGATAGACGTCAAAAACGCCTTCAATCTTACGAATAGCAGCCAAAAGCGTATTCAGATGCTGAGGGTCTGCCATTTCAAACGTAAACTGGCTTGTTGCAACACGATCATCTCCAGTGGCAATAGTTCCGGAAAGAATATTTACGCCATGATCCGAAAGTACGCGAGTAACATCAGATAGCAAGTGTTGCCTATCCAAAGCTTCAACCTGAACCTTTACTAAGAACAAACCTTTATCGCTAGTCCATTGAACAGGAATAACTCGTTCAGGCTGAGTTTTTTGTAAATCAAGCATATTCTGGCAGTCAGTTCTATGCACAGACACGCCTTGATTTCTAGTAATAAAACCAATGATGTTATCTCCTGGAACAGGCATACAGCATCTTGCAAGCTTTACCCAAACGTCTCCAACACCCTTAACAGAAACACCTAAAGCACCGTTAGATTTTCTATTGCGCTCTACATTCTTAAGAGGTAACGCTTCCTGCTCTACTTCTTCTGCAACCTCATCTGCACCAGCATCTTTTACTAAGCGCGAAATAACATTTTGAGTAGAAACTTGTCCTTCGCCAATCGCCGCGTACAATGATTCAACATTAGCTGGCAAATTAAGTTCATCCGCAACGCCAATTAAAGCCTGCTGTGTCATCAAAGTAGTTAAAGGCAAGTTACGTTTACGCATAGCACGAGTTAGCTCGTCCTTGCCCTCTTCAATGGCTTCAGAGCGACGTTCTTTGCTAAACCACTGACGAATCTTATTTCTGGCACGTGGACTTTTAACAAAACTCAGCCAATCACGAGATGGGCCGGCGGTATCTGACTTTGAAGTAAGAACTTCAACCGTGTCACCATTTGTAAGCTTAGTGTCCAAAGGAACTAATCTTCCGTTCACTCTTGCGCCCATCATTCGGTGACCGACTTCAGTGTGAACCGAATAAGCGAAATCAACAGGCGTTGCATCCTGAGGAAGAGCAACAATGCTTCCCTTTGGAGTAAACACGTAAACTTCAGAAGCTCCAAGATCTTGCTTTAATGAACCTAAGAACTCATCAGAATCAGGCGTTTCACTAGTCCAATCAGCAAGCTGCTGAATCCACTTAAGATTATCTGCTTCACTAAGCTCTTTACGCTCTTCAAGCTCACCTTCACGCTTACGGTCATCTCTGTCTGGCTTACTTAAAGCCCTACCAGCCTGACCATTTGCCTTGTACTTCCAGTGTGCAGCAATACCAAATTCAGCTCGCCTATGCATATCCCAAGTACGAATCTGAATTTCTACAGGCTTTCCACCAGGGCCAACAACAGTAGTATGCAAGCTCTGATACATATTTAGTTTAGGAGTTGCAATATAGTCCTTAAAACGTCCTGGAACAGGGCTCCAACGCGCATGAACCGCTCCTAATGCGGCATAGCAGTCTCGAATAGAGTCAACAATAATTCGAACGCCAACAAGATCGTAAATATTCTCAAAATCGTGACCGCGAACAATCATTTTTTGATAAATCGAGAAATAATCTTTTGGACGACCCTTTACGGATGCTTCTATGTGTTGAACTGCTAAATCTTCGTTGATTTCTTCAAGAATTTGACGCAAATAAACTTCGCGCTGACCAGCTCTACGAGCAACAAGTACAACAATTTCGTTATAAATTTTTGCATAAAGTACTTTGAAGCTAAGTTCTTCAAGTTCAGTTTTAATAGCATTCATACCAAGACGGTTTGCAAGAGGAGCATACACGTCAAGAGTTTCTCGAGCTTTTTTGTGAGAACTTGATGGCTTAACATATCTCCAGGTTCTTGCATTATGAAGACGATCTGCAAGTTTTACAACAAGCACTCGTACATCTCGGCTCATAGCAACAACCATTTTTCGAATTGTTTCAGCTTGTGCGCTTTCGCCATACTCCATCTTGGAGATTTTTGTAACACCATCAACTAATCCAGCTACAGTGTCACCAAATTCTGCACGACATTCTTCTAACGTGTAATCAGTATCTTCAACAGTGTCGTGCAATAATCCTGCTGCAACAACAATCGGACCCATGCCAAGATCTGCAAGAATCTGCGCAACTGCAAGAGGATGAATAATATAAGGTTCGCCTGATTTACGACGCTGACCTGTATGCTGTTTTACCGCACGGGAGTAGGCACGATGAAGAATAGTCATGTCTTCATCGGGATGATGCCACTTGCACATGTTTAATATTGGCAGCAATGGGTTACGAGAATCCTCACTGATTTCGCATCCAAGCCTATGAGCGCCTTTTACATCATCTTGAAGTTCACCCATCGCAGCACACCTCCTGTATTGTCTACTATCCTACCCGCAAAAATGCGTTATACTCTACAAAATTGTCAAATAATACAATAAATCCGACTCAGCGCTAAAACTGGTCGGATTTACTAAAAAATTATTGTACTCCGGTTGATCCAAAGCCTTTATTTGAACGATCAGAACCAGGCAATTGTGTTGCTGGAATAAATTGTGCTTCTACATAACGCTGTATAACCAATTGAGCAATACGATCGCCGCGATTAAACTTCACGGTATTTTCTGGATCTAAATTAATAAGCGGCACTTTAATTTCGCCACGATACCCAGCGTCAACCGTTCCAGGAGCATTCAACACAGTTACGCCCTGTTTTGCGGCAAGACCAGAACGAGGATGAACCAAAGCAACGTATCCTGCTGGCAAAGCAATAGCAACCCCGGTCGGAACTAAAGCACGTTCAAATGGACGCAAAGTAATATCCTCAGTAGTACGCAAGTCTGCACCAGCATCGCCAGCATGCGCATAACAAAGCGGCTGCATGGTGGAGGATTCGCCATCGAGATACTGAATTAATACCTCAACCTGCTCGGGGCCAGTGTAGGTCTCGTCGTATGCCATTTAAGCTGCGCACTCCTTGCAAACAGGCTGTCCATCAGCCGTAGTTTCTGCTAATTGACTACGATGCTTTACAAGGAAACATTCAGAACAAATAAATTCATCACCTTGCATAGGAATAACAGTTACAGACGCATCTTCATTGCTTAAATCAGCACCTGGTAACTCGTAGTCTTCAGCAATAGCATTCTCGTCATCGTCAATGTCGCTGCTGGAATTTTGAGAGCTTTTGCTCAAAGCTTCCAACGACTCTTCGTCCTCATCTTTACTACGAGGAGAATCATAATCCTGTGCCATTATGGTCCTTTCGTTTTAAGCTACCTACGCGCATAGCATACATTAATGCCACCCCGCATATAATACACACATTTTATCTTATATAGAATGGTAAAGAATGCAGTGTATGGACTAAAGTATATACATAGTATTGTTAAAAGCGAAGAAAGTGGTGCACAATGCTTGAAAATCCGCCAAAAGAGGCGAGTTTTGACCATGTTGATGCAGACGGCAATTTGATTTTTATTTTTGAAAACACGCCGTTAAGCATTAAAGTGGACGACACGCTGGAACACGCTATCGCTGAATCACAAAAGATTACTAAAAAGCATAGCGATAATAATTCGGCAGATAATAACGTATCTGCAGCATCGTCGAACGCTACCCTGCCTATTTCGCAGATTCAGGCTTTAATTCGCGCTGGAGTTGATCCAAGCCACGTTGCTAAGCGTTATAACGTAAGCGAGGCCCAAGTAAGGCGTTTTTCTGCTGGAGTGGAAACAGAAAAACAGTACGCTATTGAGCAATTCCTGCTTGTTCCTGCACCAAAACAAAGCAATATGCGCACACTTGCAGATTTAATAGAGCGAACTCTTGCCAAAGCTCATATTGGTATGGAAACAGTTCAATGGCGTGCGACACGCCGAGGCTTAGAGCCGTGGCTTATTAGCGCTACTTTCAAAACTGCAACACGAACTATTAAAGCTGAGTGGACATGGAATATGCATGACAACTCAGTAACATGCGCTAATCCATCTTCTCGTTTACTTCTTGGCGAAGACGCAAATGGTAATGATGCAGCTAAGCAAGCGCAATACGGCGGAATGTATCGTGACACTGTAAGCATAAACTTCCCATTTTCAACAGAAGAGTTGCCGGGAAATTCAATTCGTTCAGCAAGAATTGAACGCGCTGTTTCACAATGGGAGCTTAGAAATAGTGATAAGCTTTCTGAACTTGATTCGAATAGTTCGGATATTTCTGATAGTTCTGATTCTAAGCAAGAGCATAAGCGCGCAAAAACTAGGAAAATCGCAGATTCTTCAAATGATTTAGCTGAAAACGTGCTATCAAATAGCAGCAGAGCTCAGCAACCTTCGCTTATACAGTCAGATTATGATGAAAATCAAGATGCATCATCTAGTATTCTTTCTTACGACTCGAGTGAAGCACAAAAATCTTTGGCAGACAAAGTAAAGCAAACCGAAAAAGCCGAGAAAGCAAAAATAGTTGAAGTATCTGAAAACGCAGAAAAAGTAAATTCTGATGCTGCAAAATCTTTGAATACCACTTCTACAAATAATGAAGCTGAGTTTGACACTAATCAAGAGTCTGATTCTGCTAAGAAAAGCTCTTTAGATCATGCAGATCACAATAACAATAAGAGACGAAGTGGAAGAGCTGCAGTTCCAAGCTGGGATGAGATTTTATTCGGCGAAGGCTGATTCTTTTGATTTTAGAGCGAATTTTTACTGCGCAAATTGCGCTAAAAAATTCACACTAAGTCAATAAGACATGGAATATCCATTTCCATGTGAGTCATTGACCCGTGAACACTTGGTAAGCTCATAGCTTTTTCTGTTTGAGTTCGAGAATCGACAATAGTAAAAGCGTTACGAGCCTGAACTAGAACGTCGCCAAGAACAGATTCTGCGCGCGGGTCAACCTTGCCAAAAACACCATCTAAAATAGCTTGCTTTTTGCTGCGAATAAGCGCATTTTCACCAATAATTTTGCGCCATCTTTCAATAATATCTTCGGGATTAGTGTTTTTATTTGCATAAAGCATAACAGAGCGAGGTTCTCCACCAACCAGTTCAACTCCGCGCATTAACTCTTCACTTTTAGCAATATCAATACGAGAGTTAGGGTCAGACTGGATCATACCGTGGTCGGCAGTAATAACAATCAAAGTACCTTTAGCACAATTTCGCTGCAACAAGCGCAACTGCGAATCAACCTGCTCAAAAGCGGCAACCCAATGCTCGGAATCCCATCCATAATTATGCCCAACCTTATCCGTATCTCTTAAATACAAATAAGTTAATCCCGGAGTTTTAGTAGTATTAGCAGCTTTCATGATTCTAGCTCTAGGAGTTCCAGCAGTAATATAAGTAGCTCCACGAAAAGCAGCTTGAGTAAGTGGGGAATTTTCAAACTTAGGCAAACTAATACTATCTGCACGAAAACCTTTAGAAACTAAGCTTTCAAACACTGTTGGCTGCTGCTGCAATTCCAGAGGCTTTGGAGCATCTTTAAATTGAATAAGTTGAGCAAGATTTCCAGTTTGAGCATTTTTTTGAGTATAGCCAGTCATGCAAGTAAGACCTGGGCATGTGCCTGTGCCAAACGTTGCCATTGCAGCAACAGTTGTGCTTGGAATACAAGATTTAATAGGACGCTGATTTTTAGTCTCATTTAAAAGAGAACGCAAATATGGCGCATGACCTTGACGCATTAGAATATTCCAGTATCCCAATCCATCAACTAAAACAACAATTGCAGATTTTACTTTAGGAAAACCAAGACTTTCGCGCAAAAAAGCTGGATTTTCATGCACTTTAGTACTTATAGGAGCGCCAATTGCATCGCTTAAAGCTGGTAAAACTGATGAAAGATGAAAAGCTCCGCTGCTTTGCTCAGAGCAAGAATCATGCGAATAATCTTGCAAACTTGAGCTGGAAA
Organism: Gardnerella bretellae; assembly: GCF_048545135.1. Lineage (NCBI taxonomy): Bacteria > Bacillati > Actinomycetota > Actinomycetes > Bifidobacteriales > Bifidobacteriaceae > Gardnerella > Gardnerella bretellae. The sequence continues at coordinate 335,177 of NZ_JBKQXU010000001.1, read as the reverse complement.
AATCTCCATAAGTAATATTGCCTACAAACTGCAGCAATTCTTTTTTAGATGGCACATCAACACTCATATACACTATTGAACCACTTATATAGAACCACAAGCTACTACTGATAGCCACTACTAAGAGCTAATACTGAGAGAGCAAAATCATTCTAGCAAAATAAAAAATACTAAATTAGTAACAAATCTTCAGCAAATAAACCTACTTTTATTAACAATATTAAGAAAATGCTTACAGTTTGTGCATAGAAATTGGTAACATTGAGAGCCGTAATGTCATTCAAGGAGTTCTAGATATGCCTTCACGCCGTCACTCAACACAACAAGCTTTCGACCCAAGAAAAGTCAAAGAGCATATTGTTGAAACACCATTGAATGAAGAAATGAGCAAATCATTCCTTGAATACGCTTATTCTGTTATTTACGCTCGTGCTCTTCCAGATGCAAGAGACGGCATGAAGCCTGTCCAGCGACGCATCATTTACCAAATGGGCAACATGAATTTAAGCCCTGATCACGCTTACATGAAGTCTGCTCGCGTTGTTGGTGAAGTAATGGGTAAGCTGCATCCTCACGGCGATTCTGCTATTTATGAGGCAATGGTTCGATTAGCACAGCCGTTCTCACTACGTTTACCTCTTGTTGATGGACACGGTAACTTTGGTTCTCTTGACGACGGCCCTGCAGCATCCCGCTACACGGAAGCACGTTTAGCTCCTGCAGCTCTTGGAATGAACGCGGATATTAACGAAGATACTGTTGATTTTGCGCCAAACTACGACAACAAGCTTAAAGAGCCTACTGTACTGCCATCTGCTATTCCAAATCTTCTTGTAAACGGAGCTTCCGGCATTGCTGTTGGCATGGCAACAAACATGGCAACGCATAATTTAGGCGAAGTAGTTTCTGCAGCAAAATATGTTATGAAACATCCTGAAGCCACATTGGACGATCTTATGAAACTCGTTCCAGGACCAGACTGGCCGGGCGGAGGAATTATTATTGGCAGAAGCGGTATTCGTGAAGCTTACGAAACTGGTCGCGGAGCGTTTACAACGCGTTCCACAACGCATATTGAAAATATTACCGCTCGCAAAAAAGCGATTATTGTTACCGAGCTTCCGTTTATGGTTGGCCCTGAGCGTGTTCTTGAGCGTATTTCTCAAGGTGTTAAAGCTCGTAAACTCGATGGAATTTCGGGTGCTATTGATTTAACTGACCGACACAACGGCACTCGTCTTGTTATTGAAATAAAAACAGGCTTTGACCCTAACGCAGTTCTTGCGCAACTTTTTAAGCACACTCCTCTTCAAGAAAGCTTCACTATTAACAATGTTGCGCTAGTAGACGGCAGACCACACACAATGGGATTGCGTGAGCTTTTGGACGTGTGGATTGCACACCGCAGAACAGTTGTTAGAAGACGCAGTGAGTTTAGGCGTACGAAAGCACAAGAGCGTCTACACTTAGTTGACGGCTTGCTACTTGCCCTGCTTGATATTGATGAGGTTATTCAAGTTATTCGCTCTTCTGAAGATGCGGATAGCGCAAAAACCAAGTTAATCAAAGTTTTTGATCTTGACGAAATTCAAGCACAATATATTCTTGATTTGCGCCTTCGCAGACTTACAAAAATGAGCCGAATCGAGCTTGAAGCAGAACGCGACGATTTACTTAAAAAAATTGACGAACTTAATCAAATCTTAAGCTCTGACGCAAAACTTGACCGAGTAGTAATAGCAGATATGGATTCTGCGGTTAAACAGTGGGATACTCCACGAAGAACAATTCTTCTAGACGAAAACGAAGACGGCAGTTTTGTTCCTGTTGAAACAAGCATTAGCAAAGATAGCGAAGACGTTGCGATTAAAGCAGTACAATCCGCTAATAAACTTACTTCAACTCAAGCAGACTTGGCTGCTGCCGCTAACGCTGCACGTAAATCTGGAGAGAATGATGCAGCTTACGCAGCCTTGCAATTAAGCGACGAACCTTGTGCAGTTGCGTTAAGTGCTTCCGGTTTCATTGCGAGAACCGACGTAGAAACATTCGAACGCTGGAAGTCTCACAACGAAAACGTTTTTAACACTCCTTGCTCAACAATGTTTAAAACAACAACTCGAGCAAGCTACGCTCTTATTACTTCCGCTGGACGCCTAGTATTAGCGCATGTTGCTGATTTGCCGCAGATAAACTACGAAGAAGGAAAAACCTCTGAATTAACCAAAGGCGTAAAAGCACAAGAATTGTTAACATCCACGCAAAGCACAGATCCAGTAAGAGGAGAACGTGTAGTTACAGCAATAGTATTAGAAAATTCCGAATCTCCTACCCCGCTTGCGATTGGAACTAGAAACGGCGTAGTAAAACGTTGGAACTGCGAAGCTCCAACAACTATGGACTCGTGGAGCATAATTGATTTGAAAGATGACGATGCTGTTATTGCCGCAGCCCCAGCTAAAGACAATGACAGACTTGTGTTTATTAGCACAGATTCGTCACTTCTTACCTTCGACGCAAAACAAGTTCGTCCACAAGGTCGTACAGCAGGAGGAATGGCTGGAATTCGCTTAGCCGAAGGTGCAAAAGTTGCAAGCTTTGCAGTAGTGTCAGAGCAAGACATTGAATGGCATTATGAAGAAGGCGAAAATGGACTATTCTGCGCTACAGGAACAGTAGTATTCACAGTTGCTGGCGACAGCGATGCTCTTCCTGGAACAGAAAACGGTGCTGCAAAACTTACACCTTTCGACATGTACCCAACAAAGGGCCGCGGAACTGGCGGCGTGCGCTCGCAACGATTCCTTAAGGGGCAAAATACTCTTATTCATGCATACGTTGGATATTATCCACTGCATGCAGTAACAGATAGAGGAAGCCGCGTGGAGCTACCTAAGCCAGACATGCGAAGAGACGCTTCGGGAACCGAGCTTGTTTCCCCAGTTGCACACATTGGGTAATAATGTTTTTGCTGCGCTAGTTTTACACTTTTTTAGAGCTAGTTTTTGCGAGCATGTTTGGAATATCTGCGAAGTGATTTTCTAGCTTCTACAAGTGCAAAAATTCCTGCAGTCACAAGTGCAAACAAATAATTCATTACCATAGCTACTGAAGAGCCAGTTTTAGGAAGATGCTTAACAACGCGCTTAGCTTCCGGTTGTTCCGGTTGTTCCGGTTGTTCCGGTTGTTCCGGTTGCGAAAGAACTGTAGCGGACTCAGGTTCTGGAACAGGAGTTGGAGTTGACTCCGGTTCTGGCGCAGGAGCCGGTGGAGTTGGAGGCGTTGGCTTCTTAGTAACAGTTACTGTTGCAGCTGCTGTTGCAGTAGCGCCACCATTATCCGTTACGCTAAACGTAATCTTATAGGAGCCAACTTTAGTATTATCAAAACCGCCATTATTGGTAATCTGAACCTTATCTTTTAAGTCTCCATCTTCTTTATCGGTTGCAGATACAATAAGTGACCTTGTATCAAGAGGATCTCCCTCAGTAATGGTTTTATCCTTCACAATAAGCGAAGGAACAGCATTAAGTACCGCTGGCGTAGGAGTATAAATAGCATAAACTGTTATGTCGCCTGTTACGGGTGTACTAGCACTAAATTCCTTGGTTTTATCTATACCAGTTTTGTCCGTACTCCAACCTCTAAATGTATAACCCGCCTCAGAAGGATTATGGGGCATAACCTGACCTGCAACGCTTTTATCCTTTATGGATTTATTCTCTTTTACCTGCACCTTGGCATAGTTTTGATCGGTTCCATTCACAAATGTTACGGTATAAATCTTAGCCTTAGGAATAATGTTGTAAGTAAAGTGCGAAATGCCAATTATCCTAAACTGTCCATTAATCGTATCGTAGAACATGCACTGGCCGTCAAGCGTTCCAGTTTTTACTGCTATATATTTGCCATCAGCGTTTTTCTTAAAATATGAAGATTGATCAATAATTGTAGGAGTTCCATTCTCAGCAAAACCCTCCATAACACTGATTATATGATTAGAGTTTTCCTGCGTAATTGTAATAGGGCGCTTGTATTCCTCTCCCACTTCAATAGTGAAAGTTCCTGGATTCTGGTTATCAAATACAGAATCGCTCTTACTAGGATCGGAGGACGGATGCAATTTATACTGTCCTAAATTACCTTTTACAACAATTTCAGAAATTTTATTACCCTGAAATGCCTTTTCGCCAACTCCAGCAAGATAATACGGGTCAGCATCTGTATCGTGCTCTTTGCCCTTACTATCAAGCACGCCTTCAAACACAACTTTTTCAATTTCATTAGCAACAAAGGCTGCGCTATGTATTGAAATGACATTTTTTGGAATAATAACGGTACCCTTAATTTTGTTCCAGCCAAACGCACCGTATTCGATGATTTTAAGAGATTGCGGAAGCGTTACGCCTTCAATATAGGTTTCGCCGTCAATATGTTCATGCTGCTTATTCCCAACTTGTTTTGCGTGTCCAGTAAAAGCACATTCATGAATAACTTCAATGCCTTCAGGAATAACAATGTGATGGTTCTTCTTAAGTTTTTCCTTGCCTTTAGCGCTTAGGCCGTCTACATATTCATTTACCGTTTGACCGGTCTCCGGATAATAAACATCTTTCCTGCCGCCAACAGTTTTACCATCGGCAGAAATGTTAAAGTCGTCCTTCGTCCAAGTTAAAGATGCATCATCTGTAGTACTTGAATCAGTTGATGCTGATCTAGATTCTGCAGATGCGTGTACGCGTCTATTTTCACGATTATTTGTTTGAAGATTAGTATTACTTACATCTACAAGAGTTTGTGTAAGTCTAGCATTTTCAGAATTTTCAGCATCAGTTACAGATTCAGAAGCTTTAGCAGATTTAGCAGATTTTTTGCTTTCGGCAGTTTTTGCAGTTTCGCTAGACTTGGAAGGTACAGTATTTCCAGAAGGTTTTGCTGAAGTGCTATCTAAAGCAAACCCCTCATTTGGCGTATTAGAAGCTGCGTTAGAAGAAGTTACGGAAGAAGAACCTTCTGTAGAAGAAGTTTCTGTATTAGAAACTGTGGTAGAAGAATTTACAGTCGTAGTAACACCAGAAGCAGTTGAAGTTTCGGCAGCATTCGCACTTTGAGCAATGCAGAAAGCACAAGCAGCAGTAGCAATACCCATCATAGTGCTAGTCAAAATTACGTTAGTTCTCTTACTCATTTTTCCTCTTACAAAACCAAATTTTCTATAATCTTTAGAAAAATAACGGAATCAACACTAAAACAAATATAATTCAGGTATTTAATAGCATTGAACCATCAGATATTATACAACTTACAACTCAATCCGTAACAAAAATGTGACCAAGCTCACAATAACTTTAATCAAATTTCAACAACAAATCTTTAGCAAAGAAATACAAGAAAATATTCTTACGCTCGACTTTCGCAAGTTCGAAGCAGACGCACGTGCATAAAAGTCATTACAGCAAGAAGAATAAGCAAATAAGCTGGAAGCAGAACCATAGAAACATTCTGCGCAATTAGTCCAAAAATCGCAGGCATTACCATAGATCCAATATATGCACTTGCCATTTGCATGCCAACAATCGCTTGCGACTTATCTGCACCGAAATATTGCGGAGTTGAGTGAATAATACACGGATACACCGGAGCACAACCAAGCCCAATAATTACAAATCCTGCAATAAGCTCAATATGATTCGGCAAAGGCAGCAACAATACCAAAATTCCCACAAGCATAACGCACTGCCCAATACGAATCATTGTTGCATCGTTAAAACGCATAGTAAGAAATCCACTTACAAAACGACCAACCGTAATACCAACATAAAACAAGCTTGCCCAGCCTGCCGCCACAATTCGGCTAACTCCCCCATGCAAAACCATGTAACTACTAGCCCACAAGCCTGCAGTTTGCTCCAAAGCACAATAGCAAAAGAACATAATAAGAATATTCTTAGCTCCAGGAATAAGCAAAACTTCCTTATAAGATAGCATTCCAGAAGATTGTTTCTTTACCTCAGTAAGATTATGCGGCTCTGCCTTTTTATTATTATTTTTCCACAGCGGCAAACTTATAAACAGCACAAGAGTTAAAACAATTTGTATAGCAGCAATATACTGATACCCTGCAGGCCAACGCTGACCGTGAGAAAGTGCAAAACCCATAACGTAAGGGCCTGCTGAAGCTCCAATTCCCCACATGCAGTGGAGCCAGCTCATGTGCCAGCTTTCATAGTGAATTGCAACGTAATTATTAAGAGCCGCGTCCACTCCTCCAGCACCTAAACCGTATGGTATAGCTAGAAAAATAAGCACAAGATAATTCGGAGCAAAAGAAAAACCTAGTAACGCTAAAGCTGTTAAAGCAACTGAAACAAGCGTAACCTTCCCGGGGCCAAACTTATGCGTAAGCCTATTAGATAGCAGCGCAGAAACAATTGTTCCTGCAGAAATAACCATTGATATTCCACCAGCCCAAGAAATTTGCGCACCAACATCGTGACTCATCGTAGGCCACGCAGCTCCAAGAAGAGCATCCGGCAAACCCAAGCTAATAAAAGCAAGATAAATAACAGCAAGAAGAACGTTAATCATAAAATTCCCCAACCTTAGTCAATATGTATTTACAAAACAACTCACCAAACAAGTGTAGCCCAATAAGCATTAACAGCATATCGCGTGACGAAAAATAAGGCTTCTGCTTATGCGTTAAACATAAAACAGAAGCCTTAATTATTAAAACGTAAGCAATTAAAACTACGTATTACTTACAACTTATAACTAGTTTCTGCGCTTACGAGTTGCAGCAAATGATTCAGCAAAACCGGCTAAACCGGCGAAAAGCGAAGCAATTGCGGAAGCGAGAACCGGGGTTGCTGTTGAACCGGTTTTAGGAAGATTCTTAACAACGTGCTTAACTTCCGGCTCTGGCTGCGAAGGAGCTGGAGCAACAGGAACAGGAGTTGACTCAGGTTCTTGATCTGGAGTCAAATCTATATTCGGAATATCATCCCAATTAATGTCCGGCTCCAAAGTTGGCGTTGGCTCCGGTTCAAGTTCCGGCGTAGGAGCTGGCGGAGTTGGAGGTGTTGGCTTCTTAGTAACGGTCACTGTGGCAGCTGCTGTTGCACTAGCACCACCTTTATCTGTTACACTAAACGTAATCTTATACGAACCAACTTTACTATTATCAAAACCGCCATTATTGGTAATCTGAACCTTATTTTTTAAGTCTCCATCTTCTTGATCGGTTGCAGACACAACAAGACTATTTAAATCAAGCGAATCCCCCTCGGTAATCGTCTTATTCTGCACTGTAATAACCGGCGGATAATCCTTAAAAATGGAGTAAACTGTTAAATCGCCACTCACCTTAGTGCTAGCAAGGAACTTTGAACCCAATCCATCAGCTTGAGTATTCCATCCTTTAAAAGTAAACCCATCTTTCGTAGGATCTTGAGGCATAGACTGGTCAGTCCACTCATCACTATCAATAGAGTTGTTTTCTTGCACTTTTACTTGTTTATATTGAGTATTCCCATTCATAAAAGTAACTGTATAACCAGCAACTTCCCACTTAGGGAACACAACAAAGGTGTGATTTGTAGAGCAATACTGCGTACCGAGTTTACTGCCAAACGTATTTACACCCTTGTTATCCCTAAGCACAGCAAATAGATATGGGTAGGTAATAGTCTGAGCATTAAACGGTACGTAAGCAACGGTTGTGCTATTAATGATTTTTTTATCATCATCACTCATACGGTCATACGATGTGTATGCTATGCCGTTTGTCTTTCTAGCAACATAGAACTGCCAGCCAGCAAACTTAAAACCTGCTTTAACAGGATGTATAAGATTGCCATCTTTATCCTTAGGGAATTGAATAGCATTATTATCTACACGAAGGCGCTTAAAAATATTGTCATTGTTATAAGTAAACTTCCAATCACCATCAGATCGATAGTCACCATTTTCCTTTTTAGGCTGTTCATACGAGAAGCACTTGTCCGCCACAGACTCATCCTTCGCATAAACAATTTCCAATGCGTTTAGTCGAAAATATTTGTTTTGATAAGTTTTATTAGACCCGTTAGCTGGAGTCCACGTAAAGTTGCTAACACTAGGTGTAAATTCATCACCTTCATCTGCAGAAACGTTATTATAGGTCACATAATACGGGCTTGGAATTGTGCTATTTACTACTGACACTTCGTAAGTATGGCTTGAATCATAACTGCCCAAGCTTTTGGTTGCACTAGTAGCAGTAGTAGCATCATAAGTGCCAGTAGTCGTTGCTACTACCTTGTTGTTATCTGTTGTATCTACTATCTGAAACTTAATCTTTGAAAACGCGTCTTTCACGTCTTGTCTACTTGCGTCCAGCGTGGAACCAAAATCCCAATTCACAAAATTCAGTTGACCAAAATCGCTATCAGATTTAACTAGCGCATTGTTATTATCACCGTTCATGGTTTCCCAACAAAGACTAACCTTAAGCTCAGTTGTCTGTGTTGCAGGATTTTGAATAGGAGCTGGCTTACCAGTACTTGCCAAAAACATTTGATTATAAATTGTTGAAGAAGATGAATCTTCTTTCGACTCAGACTTTACATCATTCTTCTCAATAGTCTCAGACTTGGATTCAGGCTTATCATTAGCCCCAGTCTCATTCTTAATCTCGGCACTTGTTTTCGAGCTCACTTCAGTCTTTGCGCTACTATTCGTAGGTTCTGCAGCCTTTGCATCACCATTTTCAGAAATTCCAGAATCTTCACTCTTCTTTGAGTAATCTTCAGTTTTTAGGCTACTTTCGTTAGAAGCACCAGTATTTGTAAAAGTGCTATTTGCAACTGGGGGGGGGGTTGAAGATTTTGTTGTTGCAACAGCACTTTCAACGTTAGTAACGCTTTTCTCAGCCGCATTCGCAGTCTGCGAAACGCAAAAAGCGCAAGCAGCAGTAGCAATACTCATCATCGTCGTCGACAAAACGAGCACAGTTCTCTTGTTCATTTCTTCCTCGCAAAATAAACAAATTTAAAAAACTTATAAAATAAAAATCACACAGCTGCAATCTCATCCTAAGAATGCAACCACACTAACCAATATACCATAATTCTGTATAATGTATATACAAAATTATGAATTAAAAAACGCATCAGAATCATTAACATTCATGCATTTTTTCTACCAGATCTTGCACTAAATATTCATCACTCATGCAATGCATATCCGAAATGCCATTACGCATCAAATCGTAAGTAACAGAATGGTAAAACACGTCAAGCGCCTGCTCATAGCTCAACCCAGCACGCTCAGCCAGAAGACTTACAACCCTCGCATACTTCTTTTGCAACAAAACAGGATTCGCCTTCAAAATCCATCACTCCCCTAAAAACTTGCCACACCTTTTTCGCGCATGAAGGAAATAATGTCGTTTGTAATATACTCTTTGCCTTGAGTATGTACAGCATCATAAGATGAAACAATATAAGACATAAGAATATTACTTTTCTTAGTTAAAGCATCATACGTATCACGAGGGTTTTGATTAAGTTTCTTAGCAACATTTTCAATACAAAATATTGCAAAATCAAGATTATCTCTATCGAAGACTTCTTGCATATCATCTTAAAGCATAAAAACAAGCCAAGAACATTAATAAGGCTAATAAATTTTATTCTAAAATGCATGTGCAATTATTTATGCATCAATAGATGCGTTTTTCTTGATGAATGCACTTATTTTTTGTATCATAAGAGTGGAGGTGGTATATGAACAAGAACTATAATCAGAATTACACAAAAGAAGAAATTTCAGCAATACTCGCAAAGATAAAAGATTGCATAAAAAATGACCGCTTTACCATCTCATTAAACGAAAATCGTCAGGAAAACATAAACTTCATTCGAGAATACAACATACGATCAGATATTCAAAAAAATATACTTCTCAACATAGAAGTGGAAGATTTTTGTCATTCGTTAAAAAACAAAAAAAGAGGCTATGAATATGAAACGCTTTACGTATTCGCACCACGCGTAAAACTATCACACGTAGGTAAATGTGAGATGGTAAACATTTACACGAAGTTTAATATCATTACTATTTCTCAGCAAAATAGAACAGTTGTTATTTCATTTCATAAAGCAAATAAACAGATAGATTATTTATTTAAATAATCTAATAAACAACTCAAAAAAAAATAATAAATCTGCTAATTCTCAATAAAAGGCTCATAATGAAAGATAATAAAACATTTTGCGAAGAATGCAGGAATGAAGTTGAGTACTCAACAAAATCCATTCCAATGACTGCATCTATTAAAGGAAAACAATATTCCTACACCGGCACAGAGGCACACTGCAAAGAATGCGATTCTGCCGTATATGTACCAGAAATTATCGACGCAAATCTTCGAGCATTGTATGACGAGTATCGTAAAGAAAACAATATTATTCCACTTGATAAAATCAACGAAATACCTACTAAATACTCAATAGGTAAACGACCACTTTCGCTGCTACTTGGCTGGGGAGAACAGACATTTTCTAGATTTGCAGACGGAGACATCCCCTCAAAACAATATTCTGACATTTTGCAACGCATTTATAATGACCCGGAATATTACTTGCAATTATTAATCAGTAATAAAAATAATCTGAAATCCGCACTTAGCTACGAAAAAAGCTACAAGGCAACTCAAAAACTATTGCTTAAGTCCAACAATTCTTCAAGCAATAACGGCTCTATTAACACAGATTCAAGCAACAAAATAAACTATGTAATACAATACTTGCTCGTAAAATGTGAGGACATTACTCCCCTTGCTTTGCAAAAATCATTGTACTATATACAAGGTTTTTACTTTGCATTCTATAAATCGTTCTTATTTACCGATGATTGTCAAGCATGGGTTCATGGACCTGTGTATAAAGACGTCTATTTGCGCTATAAAGACTACACTTTTACACCAATCGATTCGCCAACAACAGAAATATCAGGAATTAAATCATCAGGAAAATTAGCTGATTACAAATACGCTCAAAAAAGCGATATCACAAGACTTACAGCAGAACTAACAACTACACTATCTGCTACTGAAAAAGCAATATGCGATAGCGTTATTGATAATATTTGCTGCTACAGCGGTAAAGAACTTGAACGATTTACGCATCATGAGGAGCCTTGGATACTTACTCGCGGCAATCTAAAAGCTGATGATTCATCAAATAAAATAATCAGCAAAAATATAATTGGCGAATACTTTACGAAAATAAAAGAAAAATACAATATGATAAATCCAGATGACATTCACCAGTATGCAAAAGATATGTTTGCTAGTAAATAACTAAATAACTAAATAAATAGTCCACATAAAAAATCCTCCTGCAGCAATTCACTAGACAGGAGGATTTTGTGTAAGTAATTTACGCGTAATCAATACTCGTAAGTAATTCACGTGTAATTAATAATTCAGTTTCACTTATCAAAAAAGTGTTTATATAGCAAAATCAGGTATCGATTTTGGAACGATCAAAGTCGTCCGCATTATCAACAATAAACTGTTTGCGCGGAGGAACGTCATCGCCCATCAGCAAATCGAACACTTCACTAGCTTGCTGAGCATCCTCCATGCGAATTCTTCGAAGCATGCGAGTTCTAGGATCCATAGTTGTGTCTGCAAGCTGATCCGCATCCATTTCACCCAAGCCCTTGTAGCGCTGAATGTCACTGTTAAAATCAATGCCCTTAGCTTGCAAATCATCTAGCTTTCCAGCCAACTCGTCGTCGGAATACGTGTAAATATACTCGCCCTTACGCTTTCCAGCGAGCGCAATTCTGTGAAGAGGCGGCACTGCAGCATAAACATGACCGTGCTCAATAAGCGGACGCATATAACGGTAGAACAGCGTTAGCAGCAAAATACGAATGTGCGCGCCGTCAACATCTGCATCGGTCATCATAACAATCTTGTTATAACGCGCTTGCGAAATATCAAAACTTGCGCCCGATCCTGCTCCAACAACCTGAATAATTGCAGCGCACTCTTTATTGGAAAGCATTTGCGCAAGGCTTGCTTTTTGCACGTTCAAAATCTTACCGCGAATTGGAAGAAGCGCTTGGAAAGCAGAGTTTCGAGCAGCTTTTGCAGTTCCAAGTGCAGAATCGCCCTCGACGATGAAAAGTTCTGCAACATCGTCGTTTCCAGGCTGGCAGTCGGAAAGTTTTGGCGGCATTGAAGCGGACTCAAGAGCATTCTTTCTGCGAGTAACTTCCTTAGTTTTACGCGCCTGAATACGCGCATGCATTTCGGAAACTATTTTTTCCAAAACTCTAGCAGACTGCTCTTTGAATCCTCGCTTAGAACCGGTAATCATTTCGCCAAATTGAGCGTCAGTCATTTTAGTAACGATTGGCTTAACTTGTGCGGTTCCAAGAACATCCTTAGTTTGACCTTGGAATTGAGGTTCAGCAATTCGAACAGTTACGACTGCTACCAATCCTGCCATAATGTCGTCGCGCTCAATTTTTGTGTTGGCGTCTTTAAGATTTACTTTAAGCTTTCTAGCATTATCTTCCACTGCTTTACGAATCTGCTTAGTTAATCCCTGCATAAAGCCGTCAACATGCATGCCTCCGCCAGGAGTTTCAACAACGTTTACGAAACTAATAATCGTTGAATCGTAGCCGTTTACCCAGCGCATTGCAATGTCAACACCGCATTTTCTAGTTACCTGCTGCGCGTGTAAATCTCCTGCAGAATCAACGGCTTGCGTTTCTTCTACATACGTATCTTCGCCAGAAATACGCCAAATATCGGATACTGCTTCACCTTTTGAAAGAAAATCAACGAAATCTTTAACGCCACCATTATGCAAAAACTCAATCACGCGAGGGTGATGCTTATTTTGCATTGAGTTAGCAGACTCAACATTTGCAATAGATTGTGCTTTTGATTCTTCAGATTCAGAATTTTCAGTCGCTATATTTTCAGTCTCATCTTCAGACTTATCTTCATCTTCTAATGTTGTTTCAGATTCTAATTCTTCAAATTCAGCCACAGAGTCATCGCTATTATCAGACTGATTTTCAAGAATATTATTTTCTGCAACATTATCTTCTGCAACATTATCTTCAGGAGAATCAATTTCTTCAATATTTGCAGATTCACCTTCAGGAACATGCTCGTCAATAACAGTAATTTTTAAGCCAGGAACTAGGAAACTTGTTTGACGCACGCGAGCAATAAGCTGCTCATAGCTAAAATGAGCAGTAGAATTGAAGATTTCTGGATCCGCCCAATAGCGTACACGAGTTCCGGTAGTTTTTGGCGAAACAGTGCCAATAATTTCAAGCTCAGTAGGCTTATTTTTGCGCGTGCGCTTAAACGGAGATGCTGGAGATGGATGCTCCGGATCCGCATCACTATAAACACCAGGATGTCCCTGATGGAACGCCATATGATGCGTTTTACCGTCTCTATCAACTTCAACATCCAAACGCAAACTTAAAGCGTTTACAACAGAAGAGCCAACGCCGTGCAAACCGCCTGCAGCATTATAAGACGCGTTACCAAACTTTGCTCCAGCGTGAAGCTTAGTTAAAACGACTTCAACACCAGTGAGCTTTGTTTTAGGTTCAACGTCTACTGGAATGCCACGACCGTTATCTGCAACTTCAATAGAGCCATCATCGTGAAGAGTAACAACAATATGGTCACAAGCTCCAGCCAAAGCCTCGTCAACCGCATTGTCAATAATCTCCCAGAGGCAATGCATTAATCCTTGGCTGTCTGTAGTGCCAATATACATTCCTGGACGCTTTCTTACAGCATCCAAGCCTTCTAGCACTGTCAAACTGTCGGCATCATATTGCTCTTGCTCTTTAGAGACCACTTCTACCCCTTATATAAGCTAACTATTAAGCAATAAGTGTCGCATCTTAACTAAAGTAGAAACACGACACTTTTGCAATATAACGTTACAAAATCACTGATCTAAGAAGTCACGCAAAGTTTGCGATCTAGAAGGATGACGCAACTTAGACATTGTCTTGGACTCAATCTGGCGAATACGCTCACGAGTAACGCCATAAACGCGACCAATATCATCCAAAGTCTTAGGCTGACCATCTTCCAAACCGTAGCGCATTTTAATAACACCAGCCTCCCGAGGAGCTAATGTTTCAAGAACCTGCCTGAACTGCTCTTGCAAAAGAGAGAATGCTACAGCATCAGATGGTGCTATTGCGTCAGTATCCTCAATCAAATCTCCGAACTCAGAATCGCCATCTTCACCCAAAGGTGTATGCAAAGAAATAGGCTCACGCCCATACTTTTGTACTTCTTGCACCTTTTCAACTGGCATATCAAGCTCGCGCGCAAGCTCGTCTGGCGTAGGCTCGCGACCTAAATCTTGAAGCATTTGACGCTGAACTCTAGAAAGCTTATTAATAACTTCCACCATGTGCACTGGAACTCGAATTGTACGAGCCTGATCTGCCATAGCGCGAGTGATTGCTTGGCGAATCCACCATGTTGCGTAAGTGGAGAACTTAAAGCCCTTCTTCCAATCGAACTTTTCTACAGCTCGAATTAAACCAAGATTACCTTCCTGAATCAAATCAAGGAAAAGCATTCCGCGACCGGTATAGCGCTTAGCAAGAGAAACAACAAGACGCAAGTTTGCTTCCAAAAGATGATCTTTAGCTTTCTTACCGTCTGCCGCAGCCCACTTAAGTTCGCGCTTGCGCTTAAATTCCATATTGTCAATCTCGGTATCGAGTAAATGCTGAGCGTACAAGCCAGCCTCAATACGTTCAGACAAATCAACTTCCTGCTCAGCGTTCAGCAAGCTCACGCGGCCAATCTGCTTCAAATAATCCTTAACAGGGTCAGCAGTAGCTCCTGTAGCAATAACTCTACGCTTAGGATTTCCGGAAGGAGTTAGATTATCGTCATCATCGTCATCTCGAACAATAAATGCGCCCTTAGCCTGTGGAACCTGAGGAACATCATGCTTATGTTGATCATTGTCTTCAACATCTTCAAGATCATCTACATCATCTTCAAGATTGCTATCAACATCTACATCAACATCTCCAAGATCATCAACATCAGCTATATCTTCCGGATGAATATCATCCAAATCTTCCAAATTCATTTGATCCTCATCGTCAAGATGAGCATCGTCTAATGAATCGTCAATAGCTAATGAATCACCATCTTCTATAGCATCATTTTGAGCATTATCAATACTGTTATCACTATTGTTGCGAACTTCTACTTCAACTTCAGATTCGACTTCGCTCAAACCTAACTCAGTATCAGTTTGATTTTCAACTACTTTTTTTGAACGAGAACTACGCGTTTTACTAGCAGCAGACGAAGTGCGAGCGTGACTTTGTCGTGCAGTACTTGTTTTACGTGCTTTTACAGGCTTATTACCATCTTGCTCTTCGCTCTGATCAGCTGATGATTCAACTTCGCTCGTCAAACTGTTCCTCCTGTAGTATCCCCTTGCAGCGCATATAGGCATAGTTCAAGCAAGGGCAAGTTTTACCTTAAGTAGTAAACCATTTAAGCACGACGATTATTCCCCCCTTATTTTTCTTGCGGCGTGGCGCATTCTGATATCCAGGCTGGTTCAAGCTTATTTTCATAAGCTCCTTCAACAATTTTTGCCATTGTACAATCACTATCTATACTCAATGCTCGCTCAGTATATTTTTTAACGTTACCTAGCCTAAACCACCAGCTAATATAGGCTAAAAGTGCGTAAATTTGCACTGTTAGCTCCGGTATACTTTGTGTAGCAAATGCCATAACTTGTAGCACTCTGCATGCTGTTATTGCTCTTTTTATATTCGGCTTTTTGCTTGTTTGAATAAACTTAGCTTCTAAAAATTGACGTAATCTATCTGACACCATAGGCGTGTGCGGATACCATGCGAATTCTGCTAGAGCATTGTCGTCATACCATTCTTGATTTTCATCTAAAATAGATATAAGCATTGCGTCGCGGACGTTAATATTGTGGAACATTCCAATAGCAAGATTTACTAAATCATATCCGAACATTTTCTTGTCGTGTAGAAACATGTCACACCATCGTACGAAAGCAACACATGCAGTATTTCTAACAGCGCTTTCTTTACCGTTTATATTCGCGTTTTGAATAAAAGATTTTGAAACTGTTGGAATCCAATGCTGTATGCCTTTAACCCATTGAGAATTTTCATCGCAATTAAAATACGCATATTCTTTTGGGAATGTCATAAAGAAGCTACATTCTTTCGAAGGGTATATTTTTCCTTCAATGTCCGAAATCTCTTGCCCAGCAAAACTACTAAAATCATCCAATCCAATAAAATCTATTGAATCATCGCAAAGATTAGCGCTTTCACCATAAACTTCCAATATGCTTTGAGTATCAAAATCATCAATGCAACTATGCGAAATCTTCTCTTCTAAATCAATACCTGCTACTGTCATAATAATTACTCCCCTTCATTAAGACGTATTGCACATATATTTGCTCATAATTTTTTATTACTAAATCAAGTTTTACGAGCGTAATTCTTGATATGTGTAAGTTTCTCAATATGCGAAATAGTATTCAATAAAAAACGATTGCAACGGTTATAAGCTCATTAAATCGTGTAAACTATTGTGTTTTACTTGTTCAGCCCTGTGGATAACTTTCATAATATGAGCACTTTAACGGACGATACTTGCAATCTTGCTGCTATTGAATCTCGAATTGCGTATTTAATTTCGCAGCAATTTTGCACAAGCGCCGAAAATAATCTTTCTTCAACCTGTAAAACAACTTTACAGCAGGTAATAAAGCAAGCTATCGTTTCTAGCGAAGGCGGTAAACGTCTTAGAGCTCTACTTACCATAAGTGCTTATAATGCTGCTTCTAGCGAAAAAACTACGAGTAAAATTCAAGATAAAGCTTTATTCGATATTGCTTGTGCTTTAGAAGTATTTCAAACCGCAGCATTAATTCATGACGACATTATTGACGAGTCAGCTTTAAGACGTGGAAAACCCAGTGCATATTGTGCATTAAGTTCTGTATGCAACAACAAGCACATAGGCTCAGGGCTTGGCCTTATGCTTGGTGATTTGCTTGCTACAGAAAGCTTTGATATTACTAGAAATTCAGCAAAGCATTTTAATTATAGTGAAGAATTGCTGCAAGCTTTTGCTTCAATGCAACGAAATGTAGGTATTGGTCAAGTTTTGGATTTGTCTATTGAAATGATGCAACTTGATAATCCATCTGAGCTTGCACAGTCTTCTCTTAATGTGTTTAGGTGGAAAACAGCAAGTTATACAACTATTGCTCCTTTAACACTTGGTTTTCTTGCTGCATCAATGAATCCAAACGATGCTTATAATCTTGCTAATTCTATTGGAGATCCTCTTGGGATTGCTTTCCAGCTTGCTGACGATTTGCTTGACATTGTTTCAGATAGCAAGCTTACAGGAAAACCTATTGGTGGAGATATTCGCGAAGGAAAACGTGCTGTGCTACTTGCAGACGCGTTGCAATACGGAAGTGACCAAGAAAAAGAAATACTAACGAAAGCTTATACAAGCGAAGAACGCAGTGAAAGCGACGTTGAAAAAATAATACAAATCTACCATACTTCGGGAGCTATTGAACGTTCAAAACAGCGTATTATGAATCTTTGGCAGAAGTCAAATAATTCAATTGATGAAAGTCCTCTAAGTAGCAGCGGTAAAGCAATACTTCGCAATATAAGCGAACGCTTTATACCTGAAGCATGGCGTAATGTACAATAGTATTTGAGTGTAACTATCGAAAGCAACCATACTTACTACGTTACTTGTAAAATCATACGTAGGCTTGTAAATAGTAAGCAAGGTTTACGCGTATAAGGATTGTGACAATGGATGAAGCTACTCAGGTTCAGCCTGGAATGTGCATTGAAAATCGCTATCGTATTGTGCGTAAAATTGCTCAAGGTGGTATGGCTACGGTGTACCAGGCGCAGGATGAGCGTCTCGATAGGCCTGTTGCAATTAAAATAATGCACACTCAGCTTGCTCAAGGAGTGCATCGTCAGCAGTTTATTGCTAGATTCCGCAGAGAAGCAACTTCTGCAGCAGCTATAGCAAACCCGCATATTGTTCAAGTTTATGACACTGGCGAATACGACGGTCTTGATTATCTTGTTATGGAGTATGTGCACGGCGTTAATTTGCGCTACGAAATGAACATGCAAGGCACTTTTAGTGTTCGTGACACCTTACGCTTGTTGGCTGAAACTTTAGACGGTCTTGCTTCCGCACACCAAGCTGGAGTCGTGCATAGAGATATTAAGCCTGAAAATATTTTGATTAATGATCGCGGTCACGTGCAGATTACTGATTTTGGCTTGGCTCGCGCAATATCCCAAGCAACTCTTTCTTCTACCGGATTATTGCTTGGAACTGCGGCTTATCTTGCTCCAGAACTTATTGAGAACAATCTTGCAACACCTCAAGGTGATTTATATTCTGCTGGAATGATGGCATGGGAAATGCTTGCGGGACGAGTTCCTTTTACTGCAGACAATCCTGTAACACTAGTGTTTAAGCATGTTCACGAAAACACTCCTTCAATAAGCACAGCGTGCCCAGATATTAACGAAAAAGTTGCGCAATTTATATCTAAGCTTACTGCGCGCGATATGAATGATCGACCAGATAATGCTATCGAAGCATTAACGCAATTGCGAAATCTTTCAAAACAATTAAGTGCTGAAGACTGGCAATATAAAATTGATGCTGTTAAGGAAGAGCAAGATTCCGACTCATTATCTCCTCTAGATAATCTGCGCCTTACAGATATTGATAAGTCTGATAGTGATAATAAAACTAAAGATTATAAGTATTCTCAAGATTCAGATGATTCTACAAGCGATTTAGATGCTACTCAAGCAATAAGCACTGCCGCTGTAAAATCTGAAGAAAATACTAACTCTGATTCTCCAAGCAATCCGCTTGAAGAATTTGACGACAGCAATATGCCAACTATTGCAATTGATTCACACGAGCTTAATCGCAATAAGACTTCTATAAATCCACTAATTCCAACATTGCATCCTGCAAGTTTTAATTCAGACTCTAAAAAAGATTCATCTTCTAAAAAGCGAGTAATTGCTATTGCAGGAGGAAGTGTTATTGCAGTGCTAGTTCTTGGTGCTATTGGAAGCTTCTGGTACTTCCTAGGCCCTGGCAGCTACTGGACGCTTCCTAAGCCGGATGATCTTCGATGCGCAAATCAAGCAGCTTGCAAAGTTAAAGATATTAGTTGGCAAGAATATGAGCATACTTTGAAGGTTGCTGGAATTCCTTACACTGTTTCCAGAGACTACAGTGATGATGTTGATTCAGGGAAAGTTCTTGCCACTGTGCCTGATGTTGTTGGAAGTCACATTAGTAAGCACTCGAATAGTAAGCTTCGTATTATACTTTCGCGCGGTATTAAAAAAGCTACAATTCCGTCTGATATTACTAATCCAAAAACTCGTAATGGTAAGAAACCATTGCAAGCACTACGCAAGGCTGGATTTACTCATATTATTCATCGAACTTCACTCGACGTTTACTCTCTTGAAGTCCCAGAAGGAAGCGTTGTTGACATTACTCCTAAACCGGGCACGCGCATGAATCACAATGAGGAAGTTAGTTTGCTTCTTTCTAAAGGACCTATGCCTGTTCAAATGCCGGATATTGTTAATCACACTAAGGATGATGCTGACGTTGCTCTTAGCGGCGCTAAATTAGACGTAAAGTACGAAGAGGAAAATAGCGATACTGTTGCAAAAGGTAGGATTATTAGCGCTTCGGTTGATGCTGGCACTCAAATGCACTGGGGAGACAGCGTAAAAGTTGTTGTTTCAAAAGGACCTAAATCTGTTACCTTACCAAATGTTTGCGGCAAAAACACTGCAGAAGCTCGTAGGATTATTGAAAGCCTTGGTCTACAGGTTAAAATATCGGCTCCTCTTGGAGATTATATGCATGTAGTTAGGTTCCAATCTCCTGGAGCTGGTAGCGAAGTTCCTTTGAAGGATTCACACGGCAATCCTTCTGTTATTACTCTTACAGTAATCTAAGATACAGTTAACTTACTGTATCTGCCATCTTCACTGGTTCTTTGCTTACAGCTTTCCAACTGTTACTAACTTGTATTAGTGCACGTTATTGCTTATTAGCTTGATTATCTTTTGCAGCTTGACGCATTCGTTCTTTTACAGTTTGAGCATATTCGTCAACGTACTCTTGACCGCTCATCTGTTGAATTGATTTCGTTATTTGATCAGTAATTTCACGAAGACGCTCGTGAGTAATCTCACTTTCGTCTTTTACACGCTCTACTTGAATAGGCTCACCATAGATTGCCTGCGTTTTGCCTTTGGCAGGAATTATCTGACCTTGAACCTGCAAATCTCTTGTGCCAATAATTGCCACAGGAATGATTGGACATCCAGTTTCAAGAGCAAGACGAGCAGCACCAGTATGACCTCGATACAGTTTTCCGTCTGGGCTTCTTGTGCCCTCAATGTGAATGCCGAAAAGCTGACCTTTTTCTATAATTTCACGAGCATGATTTAGAGCACCGAGAGATTTTGAACCACCAGAACGATCAACTGGGAACACACCGACGGAAGTAAACCACCACTTCTTAAAACGTCCCTTTAATCCTTTTCCTTCAAAATATTCGGCTTTACCCATAAAGTGAATCATACGTGGGCAAGTTAAAGGAAGTAGAGCATCGTCAATAACAGCAAGATGATTTGCTGCAATAATTGCTCCACCTTTTTTAGGAACATTTTGAACGCCTTTTGCTGATGGATGAATCCTCACGCGGGCAATACCCCCAAGACCCTTCACGAAGAACCAGTACAACATAGCTTATCCTTTCTGCAAGCAAGCAGACACCCGCTAATTTGCACACCAAGAATCAGGCACACTTGCTAGAGTATAATTCATGACTTCTTCTAAGGATACCAACGACCCTCACCGTTACGGAAAAGGAATGTCACAATCATCAAATAATGACGATGCAAAGAATAGTAAAAATTTTGAAGATGATTGGCTGAATTTTATTGCGGATCATTCGGATGATCTAAAAGATATTTCTAATTCTCTCGACGCAAAAAGTTTTGAAAAGCATGCTAAGAAGAAAGAGAATGCACATAATTTTTATTTGATTGCAAAAAATAGTAGCGGCCCACGCGACAATACTCGCTCAAGTTGGCTTGACGTAGATACGACTATGGACGAGTATGGCGATGATTTTGTGCCTCCTAATCCAAAGTTGGAAGATATTTCTCCAGTTACATTTGTTTTATGGACTGTTTTTGCTGTTGGTATTGCTGGTATTATTTTGAGTGCTTTTATTCCATCGCTCGCAACTATTGTTGGAATTATAAGCGCAATATTCATGCTTTTAGGCGGATTAGGGATCTTTTTAAGCCGTAAAAAACCAGATCCTTATAAAGAAGATTATAGAGATTATGGGCATGGAGCTAGAGTCTAACAAAAGCATAAAAAAAAAAACATGTCTGCAAAATAAACGCTTTATAGATTGCAAAAGTATTTTGAATAAAAAAGTAGAAGGCCAATACAAAACGTATGTGGCCTTCTACTTTACTTTTAGCTTATTTATTTTTTATTTTATTTTTCTAAGCTTAAATTTTCACTTAAGTTCTAGTTTAAGTTTTGCTTAGTTTTCAGCTTCATTCTGTCCATGGCAAAGCTTGTACTTACGTCCAGAACCGCATGGGCATTCATCATTCTTGTTAGTTCCTGGGAACGTACGACCATCAGACCAAGGGGTCTTCCACTCTTCGTTCTTTGGTCGCATGCTTAACGGAACATCACCTTCAGCATGGCTCAAAGGTGCAGGTCCAACAATTCCAGATGTCTGATCTTGAGAATCAACTTCGGCTTCTGCCTGAGCAACATCCTCATCGACAGAAGAATCAGAAGAAGTATCTTCTGTAGAAGCAACCTGCTCAAGATTAATGTGGAACAAAAGCTGCACACTTTCTTCCTTGATTGCTTCAATCATGGAGTTGTACATCTGATAGCCTTCACGCTGATACTCAACAAGAGGATCGCGCTGGCCCATGCCACGAAGACCAATACCATCCTTCAAGTAGTCCATCTCATAAAGATGTTCACGCCACTTGCGATCAAGCACAGCCAGCACAACACGGCGCTCAATCTGACGAATTGCGTCAGATCCAATGCGCTTTTCAAAGATATCGTAGAAATTGTTTACGTTATCAACAATCAAATCTCGCAAAGCAATAACAGCTTTTTCACCTTTAAGCTTAGAAATTGTTTCACGAACCTGATCCCAATCGAGAATAACAGGCATAACTGCTAACAAAGCGTTTTGCAAGCCGTCCAAATCCCAGTTCTTTGGCTTATCAGAACCGTTCATTGCGCCACGAACATAGCTTTCCACAGTGTCACTGATGAACTTCAAGATGTCCTCATGAATATCTTCACCCTTAAGAACCATCTGACGTTCTGCATAGATAACAGTACGCTGCTTATTCATAACATCGTCATACTTCAAAACGTTCTTACGCATTTCAAAGTTACGAGCTTCAACAGTCTTCTGCGCCGTGCGCACACCGTTAGAAACATACTTAGATTCGATTGGTTCGCCCTCTGGCAAGCCCTTAGCCATAACACGAGCAACAAGCTGAGTGTTGAATAGGCGCATCAAATCATCTTCCAAGCTTAAGTAGAAGCGGGATTCGCCAGGATCACCCTGACGACCAGAACGGCCTCGAAGCTGGTTATCAATACGGCGAGATTCGTGACGTTCAGTACCAAGCACATACAAGCCACCAAGCTTCTTAACTTCTTCGTGCTCGTCCTTAACCTGCTCTTTAACTTCGGCTAAAACGCCTGGCCAACGCTTCTCATACTCTTCAGGAGTATCGTCTGGAGAATATCCTTCAGACTTCAACTTAGCGTCTGCAAGGAACTCAACATTGCCGCCGAGCATAATATCAGTACCACGACCTGCCATGTTAGTAGCAACAGTTACAGCACCCTTACGGCCTGCAACAGCAACAACAGCAGCTTCCTTAGCATTCTGCTTAGCATTCAAAACCTGGTGAGGAATGCGAGCAACATCAAGAAGCGAAGAAAGAATTTCTGAAGATTCAACAGAAGCAGTACCAAGCAATACTGGCTGACCCTTTGCATGGCGTTCAGCAACGTCGCGCACAATAGCAGTAAGCTTTTCTTTCTTAGTGCGGAAGATTAAATCATCCTTATCCATACGAATAACTGGACGATTAGAAGGAATTGGAAGAACACCAAGCTTGTATGTTCCCATAAATTCTGCAGCTTCAGTTTCTGCAGTACCAGTCATACCGGCAAGCTTGTCATACATGCGGAAGTAATTTTGCAAAGTAATAGTAGCAAAAGTCTGATTTTCTGCCTTAACTTCCACGTTTTCCTTAGCTTCAATAGCTTGATGCAAGCCTTCACTGTAACGACGTCCTGGAAGAACACGACCAGTATGCTCATCGACAATCAAAACCTCACCATTAGTAACCACATAATCGCGGTCAAGAAGGAAGAGTTCCTTAGCTTTAAGAGCATTGTTCAAATAACCAATAAGAGCAGTATTAGCTGGCTCGTAAAGGTTATCAATACCCAAGTAATCCTCAATCTTAGCAATACCAGAATCGAGAATACCTGCAGTTTTCTTCTTTTCGTCAATCTCGTAATCAACATCACGGTTAAGCTTCAAAACAAGCTTTGCAAACTCGCGATACCAATGAGTTACATCACCTTCAGCAGGACCAGAAATAATCAAAGGTGTACGAGCTTCATCAATAAGAATAGAATCAACCTCATCGACAATAGCATAGTGGTGACCGCGCTGCACAAGCTCGCTCTTTTCCCACGCCATGTTATCGCGCAAGTAATCGAAACCAAACTCGTTGTTAGTACCGTAAGTAATGTCAGCGTTGTATTGCTTACGACGCTCAGGTGGCTGCTGATCGGTAATAATGCAGCCAACACTCATGCCGAGGAATCGGTAAATACGACCCATAAGCTCACTCTGGTAGCTTGCAAGATAGTCGTTAACTGTAACAACGTGAACGCCCTTGCCTTCCAAAGCATTCAAATAGCTTGGCAAAGTTGCAACAAGTGTTTTACCTTCACCAGTTTTCATTTCTGCGATATTGCCCCAATGCAATGCCGCACCGCCCATAAGCTGAACATCGAAGTGACGCTGGCCAAGCGTACGCTTTGAAACCTCTCTAACAGTAGCGAAGGCTTCAGGCATCAAATCATCCAGTTTTGCACCATTATCTAAGCGCTGCTTAAATTTAGCGGTTTGACCCTTCAATTCTTCATCGGAAAGCGCAGAAATTTCATCTTCCAACGCATTCACAGCCTTGGCAACGTTCTCAAGGCGCTTTAACTGACGGCCTTCACCCATACGCAAGGCTTTATCGACGATATCTACCACGTTTTGCTCCCTTAGGTCATGTCTATGAAGACGGCCTAGCCAACATAGACGTAAACTGTGCCTATATTACGCGACGGCAGCGATTTTTATAAGCACGCGAGTCGGTGTAACAAATAAAATGCCCGCCTAGCCATCTAGCCGACGGGCATTTTGTTAATCTAACTTAATTTTTACAAACTCCTAAATACTTTTATTAATTTTCGTAATTATTTTATTATTACTTTTTCTTAGCAACATTTTCAGGCGTATCAATCTCAAACACACCATAGCTCCATCCATGCCTACGATACACAACAGATGGTCGCATTGTTTCTTTATTAACAAACAGGAAGAAATCGTGACCAATTAATTCCATCTCGTACAAAGCTTCATCAATGCTCATTGGCTCTGCAATATGAAGCTTGCGTCGAATAACAATAGGCGTGTCACCAACGCTAACTTCTACAGACTCACCAGGGCCTAAATCAGAAGCAACAGCTGCATCCGCACTATTGGCAACATCCTCACTAGGCTCCTCAATTTTCATGTCAATTTCTGGCTCAACAACGCCCATATCAACAGGAACCATTTCCGTGTATCCGCGGCGATGATCCTTGCGGCGATCACGCGTGCGGCGCAAACGCAGCGTCAACTTATCTAGAGCCATGTCAAGAGCACTGTACTGATCAGTGCTAGAAGCTTCTGCGCGAATCACGGTGCTACCTGCAACAACAGTAATTTCAACTCGCTTTGCAGTATCTGCCTGCCTTGGATTACCTTCATGAGTCAACACAATTTGAACGCGCTGCGCATCAGGAGCAATAGCGGTTACGCGATTCATCTTACTTTCTACAACGTCACGGAACCTTTGATTAATCTGCGTATGACGACCAGTAATGACGATTTCCATGCGAAACCTCCCCATATAGATTCGAACCTAAGTTCGATTTGTATCAGCCGACTGCCACGATGCCGTCGGTGCTTCTATTATATCTGCTAAATCAATAAGAAACTAGCAAGTTATTAAATTTAAGCAAAAAAATTTCATAATTATTTCGAAAATTTACGCAAAACAACTAATTTTTTACGAGATGAACAATATCTGCTATACTTGGGAAGGTTGAGGTTTCACGATGGCCGCGGTCACAATGTTCATTCGGAGTGACTGAGGAACTTCCGGGCTCCACAGAGCACAATGGCGGATAACGTCCGCCCAGGGCGACCTGAGAGATAGCGCAACAGAGAATAGACCGCCCGAACGTTTCGTTTGGGTAAGGGTGAAACGGCGGTGTAAGAGACCACCGGACTTCTGGTAACAGTTAGTCGCATGGCAAGCCTCATTGGGAGCAAGGTCAAGCAGAAGACGCTTAAAGGCTGCTCGCCTGAGTCTTCGGGTAGACTGCTAGAGTTTGGCGGTAACGTCAAATCGAGATGGATGGCCATCCGTGTGCACTTGTGTACGCGACAAAACCCGGGGTATGTGAAACCTCATCAACTTTTTGGAGCATCATCGAAGTTGGAAAATACTTCTAAGCATTTACTAAATGGCAAGTCTAAATCATTTTTTGAGCACGATTCATCTACAATGCCGTATGTTTTCATTCCAGCTTGTTGAGCAGAATTTAGCGCAGTTGCAGAATCTTCAAAAACTGCACAATCTTTTGTAGCAACCTTAAGAGTTTCTGCTATATCAACATAAGTTTTATAACTGTGTTTTCCTTCTTTAGATAAATCTTCCCCAAATTGCAAAAAATCAAAACAATCTAAAATATTAAGTCTTCTTAACGCAGGCTCGCATAAAGTTTTGGAAAGAGTTGTAATAAGAAACATCTTTACTTTTTTAGAACACAAGTATTTAACGTAGTCGTAAGCTCCCTTTCTAAGAGGAAGATGATTAGCATAGGCATCAAACGCCATATCTGACCACTCCTTCATTAGTTCTTCAGGAGATTCACTAAAACCGTAATGTTCAATAACATAATCTGCAATTTGGCGAGGATTCATAGCTGCTGTAGTATTTGCAAAAATATCCGGAACATTTAAGCCGCGTTTTGCGAAACTCTTTTTATCAATATCATCCCAAACTCCAAGAGAATCAATAAGAGTTCCGTCAAAATCAAAAATCGCAGCCTTAAAAAACGAATTATTATTCTGCAGCGTCATCAATTATCTTTCTACTTGTTTCTAACAATTCATGCGCATGTTCAAGCGAAGTTTTAGAGTTACTTCCAGCAAGCATACGAGCGATTTCCATCTCACGAGATTTACCTTCGAGTAGATTAACAGTAGTATCCGCTTCTTGACTTTCAAAATCACCATTATTAACAGGTGAAATATTTTTTTGTACAGCATATTGAGCATCAGCAAAAGAGGCTACTTGAGGCAAATGCGTAACAACAATCACTTGCGAATGTTTAGCAAGTTTAGCCAAACGCTTTCCTAGTTCAACTGCTGCAGCGCCACCAACTCCTGCATCAACTTCGTCAAAAATAAAAGTCATGTTTTTATCATCGTGCTCGCGCATTCTTGCAACAACAAGTTCCATTGCAAGCATCAGCCTACTTAGCTCACCGCCAGAAGCACTTTTGCCCATTGGTAAATCTGGCGAAGCTGGAAATGGTCTAAAAAGAAACTCAATATCGTCAATGCCGTTTGAATCGAGATCAACTAAACCATCTTGATTCTCACTTCTAGAATTTACTCGAACATTTAATTGAGCGCCATCCATTGCTAAAGAAGATAGCTCATTACTAACATCATCACTAAGCTTTTTAGCTGCTTTCACACGAGTGGCAGATAATTTCTTAGCTAAATCAAAAGCTTCATCGTAACGCTTATTACAAGCGGCCCTAGCACGCTCAATAGCTTCTGGAGAATCATCTAAATCTTCAAGTTCAAACTGAGCTTTTTGCGCCCAATTAAGAACATCATCTAAAGTTGGCCCCCATCTGCGCGTAAGCTCACTAAGATCATGTATTCTTGCATTTAAAGAATCTAAATCTTCCTCACTCGCATCAAAATCAATCTGCTGAGCAAGCTGCATTACAATATCGTCCAGTTGCGCATGAATATCATCAAGTTGTTGAGCGAGTTTACTAAATGAATTATCAACTCTAATATTTCGCAATGCTTGAGCAGCCTGATCAATAAGCGTTCTTGCGTCTAAAGATGACGATGAAGCACTATAGTCGATTTGACTAACGTCAAGCGATGATAAAGCTGTGCTCACAGCGTTAATAATTTGCGCAGAATTTTCAATGCGCTCGCGCTTTGCACGCAATTCTTCATCTTCATTATGTTTTGGATCTACTTGTTTTATTTGGGCTAAAGACTCTCTCAAATAGTCAGCTCTCTGACGAGCGGAAGATTCTTGATTTTCAAGACGATTGCACGCTTCTTTAGCATCTTTTAAAGCTTGATAAGCTTGAAAATACTTATTAGCTAATTCACTATTATTTGCCACTAAATCTAACATTTCACGCTGTTTTGCGCTAGTTGCTATACGTAACTGATCACTTTGACCATGAATAGTGACCATTTGTGAACATACGTCTTCAAGCAAAGTTTTTGGAACAGCGAATCCAGATATTGTTGCCCTTGAGCGACCCTGTTTAGGAACAGTTCTTGCAACATACATATCTGACTTTGTTTCATCAATTTCTGAAGTTTCAAGCTCAATGCCAGCTTGATTAACAATTTCTTCCACTTCGCCTGATTTTGGGATGCTAAATACGCCTTGCACCCACGCTTCTTTAGCATTTGGCGAAATTCTAGCAGAATCTGATTTCGAACCAGAGATAAGTTTTATAGCACTTAAAAGCATTGATTTTCCAGCGCCAGTTTCACCTGTAATCGCAGTCATTCGTAAAGAAGGAGTAATAAGCGCGTGTGAAATTGGCCCAAGATTGCGTATTTCTAATTCTTCAAGCACACTATACCTCGTTTTTACTGCTATTAGTTAAGTAGATTATTTACGGTTTGACTGATTACTGTTATGTTCTCGCCAACCAACTACTGGTAAATCAAATTTTGTAACCAAACGCTTAGTAAAAGGCGCTCCCGAAAGTCTAGCCAGCAAAAGCTCATCTTTAGACTGTCGAACTTGAATCCTTGATCCTTGAGGAAGAGCGCGCTGACGTCTGCCATCGCAGCAAATCCAGCCTCCTGAAGAAGATTCTTCAAGAATATCAATCGTAAAAGTAGATCCTGAGCCAATAATAAGCGGACGAGCAAAAAGCGCGTGAGCAGCTAAAGGAACTAATTGCAGAGCCTCAACATTTGGCCACATAATTGAGCCACCTGCAGAAAACGCATAAGCTGTTGAACCAGTAGGAGTTGAAACTATTACACCATCACAGCCAAAAGATGACATTTCAACATCATCTACTCGTATTGAAAGCTCTACCATTCGCCCACGATCTGCACGATCAAGCGTAATATCATTCAAAGCCCAGTCTCTTAAAGGCTCAGTTTCTCCAGGAAGCCACACGTCAACATGAGCTTCCATACGTCGATCGATTGAATAATCCTTATTGGCAATTCTTCTAATTGCTTCATCAATTTGGAAGCTTTCGAATTCTGCCAAAAAACCAACGTGACCAAGATTTATTCCAATAATTGGCACGGTAGTGCAATGTACTAATTCTGCAGCCTGAAGCATGGTGCCATCTCCCCCAAGCACCACAACGATTTCAGTATGCTCATCAACTAAATTAGTAGGCGTTTTAGAAAAATCAGAAACGGCAGCACTGTGAAAAACATCAACTAGAAAACCCGCTTGAGTAAGCTGTGAAGTAACTTGATTTACTACAGCACTGTGGCTATCAAGTCTCGCATGAGTTACTACAAGAGCGCGTCGAGGCGCAGAAGCAGTATTTTCATCGAAATGTTGCTGCATCACAAATACCCTTCGTACTGTTTTCAAATAACAGTACTATTGTAATTCTTCTACGTATATTAGGCGTAAGTATTTGTATTATCAGCCTTCAAAATGCGCATAAAGCAAATATTCTACGTTTCCGTGAGTGCCTTCAATAGGAGATTTTACTGTTGAAACAATCGTCAAATTATTATCTTTAGCACAATTTTCAACATTTTCTAACGCTTTAAGACGCAAAGATTCGTCTGTTACTATTCCACCTTTTCCAAGATTTCCTTTTCCAACCTCAAACTGAGGTTTAACAAGTAAAACAACATCTGCATTATGCTCAGCAATGCGCGAAATTACTGGAATAACAAATGTTAAAGAAATAAAAGAAACATCCGAAACTATCAGATTAGGTTTATACGGCAAATCTTCTTCGTAAACGTTACGAATATTTACTCCGCTCATTTCGATTACTCTAGGATTATTCGCAATTTTAGGATTAAGCTGCCCATGACCAACATCGAGAGCAATAATATTCTCAACTCCTCTTTGTAAAAGCACGTCGCAAAATCCGCCTGTTGACGCACCAATATCTAATGCTCTAGTTGACTTGGAAGTAGATAAACCGTATTTAGAAAACGCTTCAAAAGCTCCTTCTAGCTTAAGAGCTCCGCGAGAAACATATTTAGCAAAAGAGCTTACGCCTTCTGATTTAGAAATAACTATTTCTTCTGAATCCTCTACAAGAAAAGAAGATTTTTTAATAGTTTTATTATTTACGTTTACAGCACCATTTTGAATTAAACGCTTAGCTATTGTTCTACTTTCTGCTAATCCTCTGGCAACAAGAGCACAATCTAAACGTTTATGTGAAGAAGAGTTTACAAAAATTCGCAAATCTTCATTAAAACTCATAATGAAAACTCCGGAAGAGTATAGTTTTCAAGAGATTCACCATTATCTTGCAAACTCCATGTCAACGCGCATGCAGCCCTCAAAGCATTGCAATCATTAAGATTATTCACTTCAATAATACGATTATCAGTAAGCTCAGCTTTTGCATTTTCGCAAATAAAAGTATACTCGTCCACTCTCTCTGGGCAGTTATGGGACTCGTTAAGTCCTCGCAAATCTTTAGAAACAAAGCTTGGTCGCAAATGTTTCGGCGCAAGCATAAGCATTCTAGGATTCGTAACTCCAGTAAGAACAAGCAAAGACTCGTAGCCTCCCCTTGTTCCGGCTTCAATATCAGTATCTAAACGGTCTCCTACAGCAAGAGATTTAGAAATACTTATTACAGGATTTCCAAACTCGTCTTTTTCAGTATATTGTTCGTCCTCTGACTCAAATTTAGTTTTTACATGTTCAGCATTTGCTGCAACAAGCAGTCGAGCCTCGTCATACATTGCAGATTCAGGTTTTCCAGCAGACGAAATAGGCTCAACCCCTGTAGCATTAATAACAGCCTGAATCATTGAGCCGCATCCAGGAGCTATTCCAAGTTCGCGAGGAATTGTTAAATCACGATTTGTAACAAAATATTTAGCTCCGTGCTCTACAGCAAAAGAAACTTCTGCCATTTCTTGCCAAGTCATCTGAGGATACCAGCCTTGAATAACAGCTTGCGGATTATCATTACAAGAATCTACAGGCTGTAAACCTACACGCTTAACTTCCTCAAGCAAATGCTCAGCACCAAGAACTAGAACACGAGCACCTGGCTCAACATGACGCGCAACCATGCGAGCTGCAACAACAGATGAAGTAATAATCTGCCATGGTTTTACACTCAGACCAAAACTTTCCAATTGTTTAGCAACAACAGCTTGAAAACGAGAAGAATTATTTGTTGTGTATTCAATAAACATTCCGCGTTTTTGAGCTGACTCAATCGATTCAGCAGCATACTCAACAGAATTTCCGCCTCTATAAACAACACCATCCAAATCAAGCAAAGCTAAGCTAAAAGCTTCACTTAAAGGACGAGTACTTGCAGAAAAATTCTTTCTCGTTTCAAGTTGCATAAAAATAGCCTTAAATGATTTTAATCCTCAGATTCATCTTCTTCTGGAGCAAATTCGCAATCATCTTCACTTACACCAATCTCATCCATCATGGCGTCGTTCAAATGTTCCAAATCGTAGTCAATAACAATATCATCTGTGTTAATATCGTCATCGTCAGCATCAGCATACTGATTTTCAAGACTGTCGAGCAAAGATTCTAATTCTACGGCTTCATCGCTTCTGCCTGCTTCTTCTAAGAAGTACTGCTCAGCTTGAACGGCACGCATACGATACTCTCCAGGTAAGCCCTTTGAACGGCCCATTGCATGAACCAGCTCAATAGCTTTATCTGCATGATCAGTATCAAACAAAACACCGGCGTACACTAGGAACATTTCGGCTTTAACTTCACCCTTAAGGCTTTTTGCTTCATCTGACATGCAAATCTCTAAGGCTTTATCTAGATTGCCCATGCCGCGCTCACAATCTGCAATAAATGGCAGGTAGTCGAGATAACCGTTCATGCGCATTGCAGTGCGGAATTCTTTAGCAGCAAGCTTGTAATCGCCTTGACGATAAGATACAAAAGCTAATGTTTCGCGAGCAAAATCAATTCTTGAAGCCTGCTTAGCAACCCATTTTGCGTGTTCCAAAGCAAGATCAGGGTTCTCTTCCTGCAAAACGTAGGCTGCAAGAATATGAAGACCAATATTTTCAGCATGCTCCTTGGAAAGGCCACGCAAACGCTCACGGTCTTCCTTAGAAAGCATTGCCCACTCTAGACCCTTTGGCATTTTAGGCTCGCCAGGGCGACGCGCGGTATAAGGGTTTTGTGATGGATATGAAACCGTTCCGTCAGAATTGCGACGAGGTCCATTTTCAAATCTGACATTGCCATGCGCATTGCTGTTTCGGCGCTCAGAGCTGCGATGTTCGTCGAAGCGACGATTTTCATTGCGATTATTGCGGTCGTAACGATCATTGCGATCATTGCGGTCGTAACGATTATTATGATGATTGTCAAAGCGACGATTTTCGCTGCGATTATCACGACGATTATCGCCAAAATCACTTCTGGAATCTTTATGGAAATCCTTGTGGAAGTTTCCACCGCGATTATTTTCTCTGCGATTCTCGTTGTGATTATTTCGACGGTCGAAACGTTTTTCACCATCAAACTTCTTGTAGCGAGGATTTCCGCCTTCTTCACCGCCATGCTCAAAATCGCGCGAACGACGATCATCACGGCGATCATCAAAGCGGCGATTACGGTTAAAACGATGTTCTCCGTCGCGATTTTCAGAACGGAAACCACTTCTCTTAGAACCACTCTTGTGGAATCCATCTTTATGGAAACCACCGCGTCTTTCACCACTTTTACCACCGTTTCGATGGCCAAAATTACCACGATTACCAAACGACTTGCCACTACGTGATCCGCGCTCTTCGCCCATTATCGGCATACCTTTCAAATTCTAATAAACAATAAATTAATATTAATCTAATATCAAAAACAAATCATGCGCGCTCTACAGCACCAATAGCTTTTTTACCGCGGCGAAGCAAAGCAAAACGACCATGTAAGAACGAATTATCGTCAAGCACATCATCAACGCTTTCAACGCGTTCATTATTTAGATACAAACCACCAGCTTCGATAGCGCGACGAGCTTCGGAAATCGTGCGGAACAAACCTGCAGAAACCGCAGCTTCTACAATACGATCCCCATTGTGAGACTTTGCAAAATCTAAGCTACCATCTTCTGACTTCACTTTAACGCCATCTAAAGCAGCCTCAAGAGTCTGCTCATCAATATTTTTAATATCTCCACGGCCAAACAGTGCGGAAGAAGCTTCAATAGCTTGGTTAGTTAAATCTTCACCATGAACAAAACTTGTAACTTCCCAAGCAAGCACGCGCTGAGCTTCACGGCTTCCTGGATCTTCTTGAATTTGCTGCGCTAAACGCTCAATCTCACTCTTTGGTAAGAATGTGAAAACTTTAAGTAACTT
This sequence comes from Gardnerella bretellae, assembly GCF_048545135.1. Lineage (NCBI taxonomy): Bacteria > Bacillati > Actinomycetota > Actinomycetes > Bifidobacteriales > Bifidobacteriaceae > Gardnerella > Gardnerella bretellae. Next base: position 301,779 of record NZ_JBKQXU010000001.1, on the reverse strand, counting down.
AACAACTTCATCATCAGGCTGATTAAACCAGAACTGGTAGAAGCGGTATGGGCTTAACATTGTTGGGTCAAGCCACATTGCGTTGCCTTCAGACTTACCAAACTTACGGCCCTGATTATCCGTAATAATCGGGCTAGTAAATACGTTTACTGAAGCTCCGCGAACCTTACGAATCAGATCCATGCCAGAAGTCAAATTACCCCACTGATCAGATCCACCAAGCTGCAAAGTGACATTGTAGTTATCAAAGAGATACAAGAAATCGTTTCCTTGCAAAACCTGGTAACTAAACTCTGCAAAAGAAATACCTTCATCTGAGTTCAAGCGACGAGCAACAATATCCTTAGCAATCATTGTGCCAACACGGAAGTTTTTGCCAACATCTCGCAAGAAATCAATAGCAGACATCTTAGAAACCCAGTCGTAATTGCTAACAAAACGAACAGGATTTTCTCCATCAAGAGGCAGAATACGTCCAATCTGATTATGCAAACGTTCAGCCCATGCAGCAACAATATCTTTAGAATTTAAAGTTCGCTCACCACTTTGACGAGGGTCGCCAATCAAACCAGTTGCTCCACCAACAAGCGCAATAGGATGATGACCTGCTGCCTGCAAGTGGCGCATGTTAATAAGCTGAACAAGATTTCCAATATGCAAAGATGCAGCTGTAGGATCATAGCCGCAATAATACGTTAATGGTTCTCCGTCAAGTGCTTGAGCAAGCTGTTTCTCGTCTGTAGATTGAGAAATCAATCCACGCCACTTTAGCTCTTCAAACAAAGAAGCAAAACCTGCTTCCTTGTAATTCCTGACCTGAGCCATTCGTATCTCCTTATTGCAAAAATTCCGAAATATCGGGCGCTATGCGCGTCCGCAAGCCTTTTAATTTTTGCAGTACAGGCAGACACTATTACAAAGCTGTCAAAAGCATAATCACAATATTTCAATTTTGCACAATATTATTTTGAAGATGAACTATAAGCGGAACCGTCACTTGTAGAAGAAGCAAACTTACTATATTCATTTACTTTAGATTCAGCTTCATTTATTTGTTCAAGAACTCGCACTAGTGCAGTTCCGCCTCTAGTACAACGAGACGCAACAGATCCGTCACTTGAAAGCAGTTTTCTAAGATTAGGAATTTGGTTGCAATCAATAAATCCGTCTAAAATATTCGCAAAATCGTCGTCGCTTAAATCAGCAAGATCTCCGCCGATTTCTTCTGCTCGCTTTACACACAAACCAGACAAAGTATGAGCATTACGGAATGGAACACCTTGTTTTACCAGCCATTCTGCAATATCTGTTGCGAGCGCAAAACCTGTGGCTGATTGCTCACGAAGACGCTTAAAATCAAACTGCATAGTTTTTAGCATTCCTGCAAATGCTGGAAGCAGCACTTCTAGCGTGTCAATTTGGTCAAAAACAGCTTCTTTATCTTCTTGAAGATCGCGAGCATAAGCAGTAGGAAGACCTTTAAGAGTTGCCATTAATCCTGTTAAGTCTCCAATTAATCTGCCAGACTTTCCTCTTGCGAGCTCTGCAATATCTGGATTCTTTTTCTGAGGCATAATAGAAGAACCGGTTGAATAAGCGTCGTCCAAGCGCACAAAAGCAAATTCTTGCGTATTCCAAATAATAATTTCTTCGCTTAACCGGGAAATATCAACGCCAATCATTGCTGAAATAAATGCAAATTCAGCAACAATATCTCTGCTTGCAGTTGCGTCAATAGAGTTTGCGCAAACAGCGTCAAAACCAAGCTCTTTAGCAACACCATCAGCATTGAGACCAAGAGTGTTTCCAGCTAAAGCTCCAGCACCATAAGGGCTTTCGTTTGCTCGCGAATCCCAATCTACAAGTCTCTGAATGTTGCGAAGTAGTGGCCAAACGTGAGCCATTAATTGGTGCGCAAGTAAAATAGGTTGAGCATGCTGCATATGAGTTCTACCTGGCATTACAGCATCTTCTGCATTTTTTGACTGAGTAATTAGAGCTTTGCAAACTGTTAGCAGTAGGTTTGCAATAAATCGAGCATGTCTGCGTAAGAACATGCGTATAAGCGCTGCAATCTGATCATTTCTAGAACGACCTGCTCTAAGCTTTCCGCCTAACTTGCTTCCAGCAATTTCAAGCAATCCTCGCTCTAACGCAGTTGCCTCATCTTCGTCTTCTTCAATAGGAACAAAAGTTCCTGAATCAACTTGATTTTGCAATTCGTTTAATGAGCAAATCAGTTCTGAATACTCTTCTTTGCTAAGAAGACCTGCACGATACAACGCAAACGCGTGAGCTCTAGATCCAGCAATATCATCATCAGCTAATCGCCAATCAAACTGTGTCGATTTGCTTAATGCAGCAAGCTCTTTAGATGGGCCAGAGCTAAAACGTCCACCCCACAATGCAATCGGATTGCTAGCGTTTTTTGTTGTATCGTGAGAAATCATTATTACCTCAAATCCAAATTAATTGTTTTTTGAAACGCGCATGTCACGAGCTGCAGCAACAGTATTTGACAATCCGTAAATTTCAATAAAACCGTTGGAAGCACGCTGATCAAAGGTATCGGAAGAATCGTACGTAGCTAAGTTAAAGTCATACAGAGACTCTTCGGAGCGTCTACCAGTAACAACAGCTTTTCCGGCGTACATAGTCATTCGAATATCGCCAGAAACATGCTCCTGAGTTTCGTTAATAAACGCATTCAAAGAACGCACAACTGGAGAGAACCATTGACCATCGTAAACAAATTCTGCCCACTTTTTATCAAGATCACGCTTTAGCCTGTGCTGCTCACGTTCCAAACAGCAGTTTTCCAGCTCTTGATGTGCAGTAATAAGAGCCTGAGCTCCTGGAACTTCATACAATTCGCGAGACTTGATGCCAACTAAACGATCTTCAATAATGTCAATTCGACCGATTCCTTGAGCACCTGCTCTTGCGTTCATTTCTTCAATAGCTTGCAAAGGCGTTACACTATGACCGTCAATAGCGACTGGAACACCTTTTTCAAAAGTGATAGTCACTTCATCAGGCTCTTGAGACTCCATAGGATTTTGAGTGTAAGAATAGCACTCTTCTGTTGGAGCATTCCAAGGATCTTCCAAGAAACCTGTTTCAATTGCGCGACCCCAAACGTTTTGATCAATTGAGTAAGGGCTTTTCTTACTTTGCTCAATTGGAAGCTGGTGACTGTTTGCAAAAGCGATTTCAACATCGCGAGTAAGCGACAAATCTCTAATAGGGCTGATTGCTTTTAACTGTGGATCTAAGGATTTGATAGCAACTTCAAAACGAACTTGATCGTTTCCCTTTCCGGTGCAACCATGAGCAATAGTATCCGCATCAAATTCGTGCGCCGCATGCACTAAATGCTTTGTAATCAGTGGACGAGATAGTGCAGAAACAAGAGGATACACATCTTCGTACATTGCATTTGCTTTCAAAGCGAGCATGCAATAATCGTTGGCAAACTCATCTCGCGCATCAACAACATAAGATTCTACTGCACCACAAGCTAATGCGCGCTTCTTTATTGCATCAAGAGCTTCGCCGCCTTGACCAACATTAAGAGATACTGCAACAACATCTTGGCCGGTTTGTTCTTTCAAGTAAGGAATTGCTACAGAAGTATCCAAGCCGCCTGAGTACGCCAGAACAATGCGCTTATTAGTATTCATGTGACCTCCATATGCAGCGCTTTGTATAACTAAACAATATAGAGCATATTATACACATGAGATAAACGCAATAGACATGTCACAAATTGTTGTATTTTTATTTTTTTGTCACATTACGTGAAAAAATATATAAAATTTAGAAATCATACTTATACATATAAAAACGTGTACAGCATAATTTGCACTGTACACGTTATAAATATAAATATTCACGAATAAATTTTCGCAAATAAATTTTCGACTAAGATTTTTCTATAATTAGCGAGATGCAACAGTAAGCATCCAGTTTGCTCTTTCTTCCGCTTCTTCATTGGAAACGCAAACCATAATAACAGTGTCATCTCCTGCAACAGAGCCCAAAATACCCTTCAAAGGCTGGCGATCTATAACACTAGCAACATACTGTGCGGCTCCAGATGGAGTATGAATCACAACAATATTATTTGCGTGAGCAACTTCCGTAACAAGACCAGATAACGTTCGAGCAACCTGCTGATCTATACGAACAGTATCCATTGCATGACGATTTCCAGTGCCATCCCCCAAAACGTAGGCAATCCTACCGTCGGTTAAACGAATCTTAACAGCATTTATCTCATCTAAATCGCGGCTTAAAGTAGCTTGAGTAACATTAAAGCCGTGGAGAGCAAGAACCTTAGAAAGCTGAGACTGAGACGTAATAACCTCAGACAACAAAGCCTGCTCAATAGCATCTAATCTAGCAGCTTTTGTAGAGGGACGTTGTTGCTTAAAAACAACATCTCCGTCATCATCTATTTCAGCATCCTGCCTAGAATTAACCATAATTTTTTACAGAACCTTTCATAAAAAACATTTATACATAAATATATACGATTACATGCGTAAATATCTACGAAATATGAAATTTATTTCAAAAAATTTGTTATAACAACAGAATAATGCGACTGTGAAACCAATAAAACATGGAATCACAATCGCATTATGCTTATTTAATACAGTTTTATACGCGCAAAGTTGCGTGCAATGCTGCAGCAGACTTTGTAATCTCCTTACGAACTGCTTCCATTTCTTCACCAGAAAGAGTTCTATCTGCAGCTCTAAAAGTTACAGAATATGCAAGAGATCGCAAGCCTTCACCTAACTGCTCGCCTTCGTACACGTCAAAAAGCTCAACAGATTCGAACAAATCGCCTGAAGCTTTTTCAATCGCATCTTGCAAAACCTGAGCCTTCAGCGAAACAGGAGCAGTGAACGCAAAATCTTGCTTAACTGGTGGGAATGTAGAAATCGGCTTAGCTTGAACTGGCTTCATTTGCATATTGTTAAACAAAGAAGTCAAATCAAGCTCAAACGCTGCAGAATGTTTTGGAAGATCCAAAGCGTCGCACACGTGAGGATGCAATTCGCCAACAACACCAATAGAAACTTTAGAGCCGTCTTCAGCAATTACACAAACACTAGCACTGCGACCTGGATGCCAAGAAACAGGAGCATCCTCAGCGTTAAATTGATCTAACACGAATTGAACACCAATGCGCTTAGCTAAACGTTGAACTGCTTCAACAGCATCACTCCAGTCAACATCGCGATGAGTGCCAAGCCAGCCAGTTTCTTCAGCATGACCGGTAAGCAGAGCAGCAACATGCAAAGGCTGATCCGGCAAACCTGCATCTAATGCAGCAAGTTCCGCATTAGACGGTCGCACAGAACCAGGAAGAGCAGGAATTGCAGGAGCTTTTGGATCACTAAAGTAAACATGACCAAGCTCATACATTGAAATATTATCTAAGCCGCGACGAAGATTACGACGAACAGTTCCAGCTAAAGTCATAAGAACTGATCTGCGAAGCCAAGGACGATCTCCTGCCAAAGGATTAGCAATACGAACACTTACCTTGTCAACTTCATCAACATCTTCGCGGAAGGCCTTAATATCTTCTTCACCAACAAATGGGTAGCTTAAAGATTCAACTAAGCCCATTTCTGCAAGCTCATAAGCAATAGCGCGACGAGTTGCCTGCTTTTCTGTTAAACCAGTTCTTCCCACAATAGGAACAGCAGGTACTTTAACAGGAATCTCGTCGTAACCAACAAGTCGAGCAATCTCTTCAACCAAATCGCAAGGCTCATTCAAATCTGGACGCCAAGTTGGGGGAAGAACTGAGAATGAACCATTTCCACCACCTGCAACAGAGCAACCAATATCGGTGAGAATGTCACTAATACGGTTCAAATCAAGATCAAGACCAGCAACACGCTTAACTTCATCAGCTTTGAAAACAATCACATTGCGCGACTGAGTATTATTAACATCATTTGGATAAGAAGATGGCTTAGCACCACCAAACTGCTCCAAAAGGTTTGCAGCCATTTGAGCTGCAGCAGGTTGCAACTCAGTGTCAACACCACGCTCAAAGCGACGCGAAGCCTCAGAAGGAATCTTATGACGGCGAGCGGTTCGAGCAATAGATACAGGATCAAAGTGAGCTGCCTCAATCAAAACATTCTTAGTTTCACTGGTTACTTCGCCATACATGCCACCCATAACGCCAGCCAAACCAAGAATACGAGAGCCTTGATTTCCACGAGGAGAATCGCAAATAACCAAATCCTCAACGTGCAATTCGTGATCCTTACCATCTAAAGTCGTAAGATGTTCACCAGAACGCGCACGACGAACAACAATAGGACCCTCAATTTTATCCAAATCGTAAGCATGTAAAGGCTGACCTAAGTCAAGCATCACGTAATTAGTAACGTCAACAGCAAGAGAAATGCTACGCATGCCTGCACGAGTTAAACGACGCTGCATCCAGTGAGGGCTTTTAGCATCTGAACTGAAATTATTAACAGCACGAGCATAGTAACGATCGCAACCAGCAACACCGTGAATTGGGTTCGTATCTTCAATGCTTACCTGAATATCTGCAGATTTATGATTCTGAGAGTCCATAACTTTTGCAGCTTGCTCATTAAGAGCTACTACAGGATCTGTGTAAGATGCGCCGGTTGAGTGATGGTACTCGCGAGCAACACCCCTGTACGAGAACGCGTAACCGCGATCTGGAGTAATATTAATCTCCAAAATTGGCTTATTAAGATGAAGCAATTCCATAGCATCATCGCCAGGTTTCAGAGCATCATATTCAGCCTTAGTGAAACCATATTCACGCAACAAAATAATGCCGTCGTGGCTATCTCCTAAACCAAGCTCACGCTCAGATGCGCACATTCCGTTAGAAATATGACCATAAGTCTTACGAGGCTCAATCTTAAAATCACCAGGAAGAACAGCGCCAGGAAGAGTTACAACAACCTTTTCACCTGCAGCCATATTTGGAGCGCCACAAATAATGCCACGAGGAACTTTCTTACCGTTCTCATCAACATCGTTGTACTCTTCACCAACATCAACATGGCACCAATTAATAGTTTTACCATTTTTCTGCGGTTCGGCAGTAGCATCTACTACATAACCGACAACAATTGGGCCGGTGACCTGCGAAGTATGAATTTCTTCCTCTTCCAAACCTACGCGCACTAAATCCTTAGCAAGCTGCTCGTAAGTTAAACCTTCTGGCACTTCAACATGATCTTTAAGCCAGTCAATATCTACCATTGGCATGAGTTTTACTCCCCCATTACAAACTGTTGTGCGAAGCGCTTATCGCCTTCAACCAAATCATGCATATCGTTAATATCGTGACGAAGCAGCAAAGTGCGTTCCAAACCAACACCAAAAGCGAAGCCAGTGTAAACTTGCGGATCTAAACCTGCAGACTTCAAAACATTTGGGTTGACCATACCGCAGCCACCCCATTCAATCCAACCTGGGCCACCCTTTTTATCTGGGAACCACAAATCAAGCTCAGCGCTAGGCTCAGTAAATGGGAAGTAGCTAGGACGCAAACGGCTTTTAGCGTCTGGACCAAACATTGCAACAGCCAAACGGTCAAGAACGCCCTTTAAGTCAGCCATCGTCAAGTTCTTATCTACAGCTAAAGCTTCACACTGGTGGAATACTGGAGTGTGAGTTGCATCAAGCTCATCTGTGCGGAATACGCGACCAGGTGAAGCAATATAAAGAGGAACTCCACGCTCAATTAATGCGCGAACCTGATCAGAAGAAGTCTGCGTGCGCAAAACCATGTTTGAACCAACAAAGCCTGCAGCATCCTTGGCTTGATTTCCCTGAACGTAGAAAGTATCTTGCATTTGGCGAGCAGGATGATCTGGACCAAAATTCAACGCGTCGAAATCAAACCATTCAGTTTCAACTTCTGGACCTGCAGAAATTTGCCAACCCATAGAAACGAAGAAGTCTTCAAAATCTTCAATAATACGAGCTATCGGATGACGAGCACCAAGAGGTTTGCGATTCACCGGAAGAGTCATATCAACCGTTTCAGCAGAAAGCATACGTGCTTCTTCAGCAGATTTAACACGCTCCGAAGCCTGAGCAAAGGCACGTCCAAAATCAGCTCGCAAAGTTGACATTACTTTGCCAACTTCCTTCTTTTGATCTGCAGGAAGTGAACCAATAGCCTTGCTCGCAAGAGTCATCACTGACTGAGCACCAGCATATTGAGTTTTCACCGCCTTTAACTCGTCCATGTTCTGAGCTGCAGCAGCACGAGCAATACCTTCTTTGACTGCTTGAGTTACAGCTTTAACGTCGAATGGCTTATTATCGGTCACAGCACCCTTCCTATCTGTATTACGCGTATCCACATGTTTCATTATGTTCTATACACTGTTAAAAATACTGCCCAAAGCTATATTTTTCGCTCATGACTAGACATAGCCAAGCCCATAAGCATTACTGCTGCGCTTGTTGCAAGGTTCATTGATTCCGCTTTACCGTAGATTGGGATAATTGAAATATTGTCAACTTGCTGCAATATTTCTTGAGGAAGACCACGGGCTTCGTTGCCAAATAAGATTGCTAAAGAAGAGCTGGTAAGCTCAGTATTTGCAAGAATCTTTGGAAAAGGCACAGGTTTCAGCTGATCAGTTCCGTAAATATCCGCTGCAATAACGCGAATATTTGATTTTTTAACATAACTAAACCAGTCTTGAACGCTTAATTGCACTACAGGAAGATGAAATAGTGAGCCAGCAGTCGAACGCACAAGCTTAGAATTCCAACGACTTACGCAATCGTCAACAAAAACAACAGCATCGCAGCCTGCAACATCTGCAACGCGAATAATCGCACCCGCATTACCAGGATCTCTTACCTGCCAGCAAGCTGCAATCAAAAGAGGATTATTTGTATTGCCTGCGCGCTCAGAGCCTTCTGCATTCACAAAGTTTTCTGTACTAACAGACTTTTGCAAATTATTAAACTCACCTACGTAAATCTCATCTAAAAATTGCGCATCGCTAACAGCAACAATTCCTTGCGAATCAGAACTTATTTTTTGCATAATACTTGATTCAACAGGATGAACATATAAATCTTTAGATAACGCTTCTTTAATAATTTCTTGCAAAGAAGAAGATTGATTAGCATCTTCTTCATTGTTAACGCAAACCTCTTTAGTAACGTAAATATCACTTATTGAATCTGAAGCGTAACGAACAGCCTCACGAACACTTTGAGGACCTTCAACCAAAAAACGCTTAGAAGCATGCGAGTTGCCTCGACTCAACGCTACAAGCCTACGCACACGCTCACTGTGTGGATTATCAATTAATTCTTTTAAGGGCATATTTACACTTTACTTCAAAAACGAATGCAACACAGTTAAATAATAACCAAGCTTCAAATATTACTCGTGATGCTCAGAAGAACTAGAAGTGGTATAGCCTTCAGGCTCCAACTGGAAAGTAGTGTGCGAAACAGAAACAGGAAAATGCTCACGCAAGCAATCCTGAAGCTGGGAAAGCACCTGAGCGCATTGAGCCATAGTAATGTTCGGCTCCACAACTACGTGAGCCATAAAAATTGGCATGCCAGTAGAAACAGTGCTTGCGTGCAAATCATGAACAGCAAGAACATGCGGCACATGCTCTAAATGCTCACGAACTTTATCTAAATCAAGCCCTTCTGGAGTCTGTTCAAGAAGAACCTTAACAGCATTCTTCAATAACTTCAGAGCGCGCGGAATCATAAGAATAGCAATAATCGCGCCGGCAATAGCATCAAAACCAGCCCAACCAGTGCTCATCATAACAATTGCGGAAATTACAACCGCCACAGAACCCAAAGCGTCATTCATAACCTCAAGGAATGCGGCTCGCATATTCATGTTGTCTTGCGATTGAGACATAAGAATTACAAGCGAAGCAAGGTTTGCAGCAAGGCCGAGTATGCCGAAGAAAAGCAGTTGATTTACATCATGAATGCCTTGGTGGCCACTTCCAAAAAGACGCATTCCAGCCTCAACAAGAGCATATACGCCAACAATTAGCAAAATAATAGCACCGGCTGCAGCAGTAATAACCTCAAGACGAGCCCAACCCCACGTGCGCTTACTACTTGGACGACGACGCATAAGAATTGCAGTAACAGTTGAAGCTGCAAGAACGGAAATATCCGTAAGCATATGGCCTGCGTCAATAAGAAGCGAAAGAGAATTCGTGAGGAAAGAGCCGATTACTTCGGCAAAAAATACGATTGAAGTAATAGAAAGAGTAAGAAGTAAGCGGTGCTGGTGGGTGTGACTTGCGTGGATTGCGGCAGCTTGAGAAGCTTCGTTGGCGTTGGTGGTGGTGCTGGTACCTGTGCTTGCGTTGGTATTGTCGCTTATTGAGTATGAATCAATGCCGTTAGTTGAAGTTACACCGTTATGATTATGCACTTTCTAAGCCTCCTCTAAATACAGGAACGATATTATTTCTCAATATCATTCGCATTTTCTCTTATACGCAATGAACCCCAGCCAAAGCCGGGGTTCAAAATTGCTAAACTATCATATCTACAACTATGTAATCACACGCTGTCGACATAAGTGTGTAAGCGGGAGCTGACGGTACGCCAACTTCCGCATAAGTTTTGTAAGAGCGTCTATTTCATGCAATACGAGAGAGCGTAAAATCAGGTTATTTCCCAAAATATGCGTACAAAATAGTAAAGACTCCCACATGATCAGTGTGTGAGCCCATAGCCGCCTTATTTTTTGATCTGCTAGTTAAGGAGATGCAGATCAAAGGCTTATTCTTTATCATAGTTCTTTGAATGTTCGTGCTCTTTTTCGAACGTTTCAATTGGATGAACTTTCATCTGTATTCCCAATGTATTGAGTACTTTTATTATTGTTTCAAAAACTAGGGTTCGTTCATAGGTTTTCAGTGATGCTGCTTTTTCCTTGTGTTCTGGCAACATCGTCAATGGCTGCTAGAAATATACTCATATCACAAATTTTGATTATTCCATCAATATATGCAGTCATTTCTTCTGGAGTCGTGAGATATCTACTTGGATCAAAAGCTCTCACTATTGCAGTACCTCTATTAAGGGGCGGATTGCTGCTGCAAATTGTGGCGTATCTTCTTTAAGGAAATCTTCGTATTCTGCGGCAATATGAGGCTTGTTCTTATATTGCGTCAGTCGATAAGCGCACGCTCTGGCTACACGTTTCTTGTCGATATCAAGAATATCGAGGAGAAATTCATCAGGATGCTTAACACTCATATTCAAAGGAATTAAAGAAGATTTAGGGAAATCTTTGATGTTAAAGGTCACTAGCGTATGTGCTGGAGAGACATGTGCTGCGGCCAGCACATGTCGATCTCCTTCATCACATGTCATGTCTTCAATCAAACCCTCGTAACCAGTAATCGTTGAGTCAGGAAAGAACTCGCACATTGCGTCAATACGCTTATCAATATTGACGTATGGTTTCGTGTCTTTGACGACACGTTGTAATTCGTCAAGTACACCACTCGACCAATATGGTGTAAACAAACGTTCCTCTGCTAGTGTGAGGAATAAGTCGCAATACACTTCACCATATAAGGCGCATGTGTCAAAGAATACTGGAAAACTCACCTTTTACCTCTTAATAAGTGGATTGTGACGGGTAAGTTCAGGATCTTCTGTTTGTGCTATCTCGTTCATTGCTGCGTTAAATGCTTCGTGACGTTCTTTAGCATATTCTTCAATGTCTTTCAGCAAGACTCGACGGTGACGACCAACCAGAGTGTGAGGAATCTTTTCTGTTTCAATGAGCTTGATAAATGTCGGTCTACTCATGTTGAGTAAATCAGCTGCTTCTTGAGTTGTTAATTCCATTTCAATAGGAGCGACCATAATCGCTTTATTATTTGATAGCTGTTGAGCTACTTGGTAGAGGATTTGTCCAAGCTCACGATTGAGTGGAATCGGATCATGCTCTGGCAGGTTTAGTGTTGCAACAGGAAAATCTTTCTGCTCAACAATATCCCTAAAAGCTTTTTCTATATCACGTGTTGTAGTGCTGTGTGTGTCATCTGGGAAGTACGTTTCCGCTTGTGACATTGCAAGTGTTGTAGCCATGATTATTCCTTTCCCACTACACACATTATTCGAAATATCCGCAAATGTCAATTTTTTATCCGCTCATCTTTGAGCACAAATACCACATTCACTCATATGTTGTTATTAACAGGCGATAACATTGTGTATTATAGTTATCGCATTGCATTAACTTGTTAATGTTTAAATGTTTTGGAAAAAGAACTCTGATGAGTGAATCTCATAATATTGCACTATTAAAAAAACCTTATGCAAAATCTTGTCTATTGTTGCACGAGTCTTGCAAGTCATCACCGGTATTTGTAGAGGTCTTTTCATTGTTGGGATGGTGGCTTATCTTGTGTTGCATCAGGAAATCTTTACGAATGCTTTCCTGAGAACCACGCGGATCTTCTGGTTGACTGTGAAAACACAAGATCTGTTAATGACTCCTGTAGGGATTATGAGCATACTGATTTTGGTAGCACTCGTCCTGATTCTTATGTTCATGTTCTTTAACCTGCTGTATAAAACGTTTAATCGTATCGCAACCAGATATTCACATTTTACTCGTGAAACTTCGCCAAGAACTTATCACCATTGCTGTTATCGCAGCGTTCTTCACCTTGCTCGACGGTAATTTCCTCGCCACCATTTTCGAGGTTATTACTTTTATCGCGTTACTTTTAACGTTTGATTACGCGCGTGAACTGCAAACACAATCCGACGAGACTCTCTAAAGAAACACTATTATGGGACGCATTATTTTAAGACTTGATCATGTCATGGCAGACCGTAAAACTCTCTCAAAGATCTCGCCGATAAAGTAGGTATCACGAACGTGAACCTGCTCAAACTCAAAAACGGACACATCAGCGCTATACGCTTCAGTACCCTGGAAGCACTCTGCCACGAACTCAACTGCCAACCAGGCGACATCCTCGAATATTCACCAGACACTGACACAAATATTACCAAGGAAGGCTAGTAGTCATGCGTAGTGGTAAGACTATATGTGCGTGCGCCCTGTGAAGCTCTCTCCTACTCAAGTTAAAGCGATAAAGAAGATGTATGAGAGTAGAACATTAACAGTGAAGCAGATTGCTGAACAGTTTCATATTTCAGTTAAAACCGTGTACAACACGTTGAAACGTTAAAACAGTTGTATAATACTTCTAGTCCAATTCTCTCTTGTAATATTCTTTTTGTTGTTCAGTTAATTTTTTCGAGAGTTTTTCTGACTCTTCTGTGATACAAAAAGAGATTCGCCATAGATGGGTTACTATATTCCCTATTCCTATCATTATGCAAATTAAACATGCTGATAGTATGAGGCACTTTAGGTATTGGCCTGCTTTCTCCTTCAGACTGTGTCGGAAAATCCACTATACTGTATGGTTATTGGCTTCTAGGTAGAGTAAAACATAGAACATTGTGCCAAATATATTCATAACACTAATGCTTTGTTTACCTTTATCATTAAGTTTATAAAACCAAAACTCTTGTGAAAAGTTGCGATAAGCTTCTATTGCTTTATCAGAAATCAGTATTTGAATAAGAATCCAGAACGTCGCTAAAGTCTCAATGCTCGAATCATAAAAGGGATATACAGCAGAGAATAGCAAGAGTGCTACTAACCCTGTAATCAGATAGCTGCGCGTGTATCGCGGGTAGGTAAATCTGATGATAAGTGTCACGATAAAGATAATGGCAGCGATAAGCGTTACCCAAAAAACAACATAGTTAAAAGTCTTCCATATTAAACCTTTGCATGCGACTATTCCAGATACTACCACACCATGACAGTGACTGGATTATTACGTACTTTTTAAAGAAACGTACGCTTTTTGAAAAATCATCATCATTCATTTTTTCATACTCCCTATTTTTCTATTACTCAAACTGTGCGTAAGACCCCATGAAGCGTGTTCCATTGAGGTGCATCATATGGTCTGGTGTATCTGCACACCATGCTCTGTTTCCCATGCGAGATCTGCTAGATAGTGCTGCATAATTTTTCTACTCGGGAAAGCAAAAATGAGAACTACTCTGTACCACAAATGATTAAAAATGGCGTGTAGCTCATCTTTCCTAGTTATATCTACTGAACCATGCGTACTTGCCGCCTCAATAAGAAACAACCATTCACGATGAGGATACCATACGATAACATCAGGAGCTTTTACATGAGGAACTAAATGAATATCTAAATAGTCTAAGAGATCTTCATCAATAACGCCATGCCGATGATCTGTATCATCAATATAAGCAACGTCACTGCCTGGTGCAAAAACGTGGAAGGAGCTCTTCTACAATGCTACGAATGAGAACTGACTGACCTCCTGCAGAAAGTTCGAGCGTTCCGCCTGGCGGCAAGCGCACTGGTGTTTTGAGCATACCAAGATGCTGCTCTACACGAGATTCGTACGATGTATATCTCTTGATAAAAGCATCCACCATCCTTTTAAAGCTTGGTCTACCGTATCAGTGAATAACGTCAAGGGCTTCATAAGTAATACGATAGTTCCGTTTTAGCGAGTTGATTGAACGTTCTGAGTTATCTGGATTTTATTCAACGATACATGCAAGCATGAATTGATGAAGTGTGAACCGACGAATCATTTCACAACTATTTGATTTGCAATCAACACCGTATTCGTCTCGAATCCAGTCCATGATGACACGTGTACCAAGTAGTAAATTCGTTTCATCTTCCCAGTTATCGTTTTCACCGAGTTGGAGTAACGCAAGAAGTGTCATAGCGCTTCTATCGTTTATTTGATCGTGTCCAGTTCAAATATTCTAAGAATTTTTATAGCTTCGTTCACGATTCGAATATCACTCATCGAGAATCCTTTCAACTTCCTTGTCGATAGTATCATGGTTGAGATTGTCTATGACTTTTACTCTGCTTGCAAGAAGTATGAGTTGCTCTATACTCAAACATGGGATTTGACGTAAGTCTGTTGCATTGACCCGTGTACTTCCAGATACTTGCCTATACCATTCATCAATGATGCTTGATGGCATCCATAGTGTAATTCCTCGCACTATCGCATCATCGATGGGGATTGTTTGTCCTATGTTCCTTGGTGAATGTAGTTGAGTCTGTTATCGACAACAAACTTCTTATCAGTATGAATATAGGATACATAAATACGATGCGCTTGCTCTTTTGAAGAGAAACGATTAACAAGACAATAACTACCTTGTGGGAGTATAACGTGACGATCTTGTGCTTCACTCGTGACCCATTGTTCACGATCAGTAGTAACAGGATCATGAGTAATTCCACCGTTTTGGTTATCACTCCAATACAGCGGGTATGAGCCTTCAACATGGTTTCTGAACAGTATGTCTCTGTTTCTGAACCAGACAAGTTTTCCAGTAGATATCCATAATCCTTGCTCTACTAACGTGGAAAGCTTTTCTAATTTTGGATTTGTTTGCTGAATACAAAGTATCTTATCTGTCCCCATCAGCAGACTTTTCAGTGTGTAAGATTCTTTCTTCTGGTGTCCAAAATCATCGAATGTGTTAGCGTGAGGGTAAACGGTAATACGTGATGCCTGCTGTGATCGAGAAATCTTAATGAGCTTATTTCTTGGAGTATATCCATATCTTTAAAATGCTCTTTACGCGACGCATACACTGCTAGAGCATCAATAGAAAAATAACACAGTAGCCATTTACGAAAATCTTTAAAATAGTCTCCATTCATCCACGAGCGTGAAATAATGGCAACACATTCACCGCCGTAAGTAAGAGCATCTGCTGCACGAACAAGAAAATATGTGTAAAGGTTAGACACTTTAACTGACCCGCACAGGGTTTCAACCTGTATGGGAGAGATTTTTTATAGGTGGGATTGAGAATGACTAGATCAAACTCATCCGTGATAGCCATATCCTCAAGAGACTTATTCACAACAGTAACGTGATTACTAATATCGGTTAGAACTCATCACATATCTGAGCAAGTTGACTATCTTTTAATAGCTAGAATCTGTGATATAATTGTCGTACTCTGAGCAACGAGTCCACCAAAAATACCTGTTCCTGCGCCAAAATCGAGTATACTAATCGGGTTTTTTGTAGCTGTAAAGAGACTTGACAGCTTGTCGAGCAACTGATATTGGGGTAAGAAACTGCTCTAACCCTTCCTGCACCTGCGGAATAAGTGCTGTAGCAGTATCATTACGTACCTGCTCGATTGTTAATCTAATACTTAATAATATTAAGTACTGCTGCAGAAAACATGCCCTATCTACCCATGTTGAGCCCATACTAAAATGAAGACTCGTTATATACGACCGTAAGAAGAACTATGTCAGTGCGATAGGAGATAATTCAACATTATCAAAGGACTCTATTTTGAGTCTTGTATCAGCAAACATGAATTCATCGTATTGTCCACGCTTATTTGCGGAATATGCAATGTTGTAGTTAAAAGTTTGTATATCTTGATTTTTATATAATTCACTAATTTCTTGTGCGACATCATAGGTAAGAATCCATTTCCATTGTGGATGCGAGAGAAGCTGTTCAGCAACGAGCTCGTGAATTCTGTCTGATGCGAAAGTTGTATAAAGATTCTTACCTTGCTCATAGTAAGGGGGATCCGCAAATACGAAACACTCGTCAAGATTGCAGAGTTTTCCTTCACTGAGTTTTGTGAAAAAGAAGCTTGCTTCCATGTTTTCTACGTGAATACGGGATTTTACATCTGCTAAATCTTCAATACGAGAGATAAGCGTTTTTTTATTAAAACGAGAGGTTATGTTATATCGGTTTACCTGATTGATTCCACCAATAGGACCACCATCAATGATGCCACTAACATTCATACGGTTAAGAAGGAAAAAATCTACTGCCTTGTCTTGCATATTCCTGTATCGATTGCTTTTATACCGTGCATTAACTCGATGCCAGTAAATGTGTGCTTGCTCTGATGAGAAATCAGTGTGTAATCCTGTATAGAAATCAAAAGGAACTTTTTTTATTGCCCGAATAAGGTAGGAAGGGTTGGTGACGAGAGTGTTCCAAAAATAGTAGACTCCATCATCTTTATCATTAATGATAATTGAGTCTACTTTATTAGCCAGGAGTAGATTAGTAGCAATTCCTGCTCCACCAGCAAACGGTTCAATATAGGTGCCATGTAGTGAGTTGATATCGAGAAGATGATCTATAAAACGTGTAATCTTGCCCTTCCCCCCTGGGTATCGAAGAGGGGAAGTGGGTTTATTCGTCACTCTATCAACGGTCATACTCCTAGGTTACTTGGCAACACGTGTTTTGACCAGCCGTGCAACACGAAAAGACTAGTTTTCCTTGTAAACGACGTATTGTTCGCTAAGAATACTGAATAATACGGCAACGTTAAACATATTCCGTAAATCTGCTTCATCCAGTGTTTTCATAGAGCTATGGGAAGATAAGTTACTTCTCTCAGCAATCTGTGCGAAATCGGTTGTATTAATAATACTTTTAGCCTCATTAAATGAGCTAAAAAGCTTGTTATTGTTTGCAAGCCATGTAGAAAAATGTAAATCGTTTTTCCATAAATCATGAACATACTGAACATTTTTTCTATGTTCTTTACTCACAGATTCATTCGGAAGAGTAAACCCATTAAGGTTGCTATCAGCGAGTCCTCGTAAGGACATTTCAAAGAATACCCTAATGCAGGGAGCTAAAAGCCACATTTTGAGGTGTCGGTTATCTTCATCACCAAATACGCCACCGAATCTTTGCAATGCAATAAGCATGGTATTGATGTTTTCAAAATTTTTATTATTAAAGTCAACGTCAGCGCCATCTAGCCATAGCGATCCAAGAGTCCTGTCACTAGAAACGATACGTTTCTTAATAAATTCCTTGCCCTCACGTGAATTTAAACGAGCAAAGTCCATGATTCCAGGCGTGACATCCGCTTGAGAAAACTCTAGGCCTTCAAGTAAATCTACTAAGTTTTCTTTATGGAATCGAGAAATGAGAATATTATGCTGCTTGCTATAGTCTTTTACTTCATCAGCGAGCTTCTTGACTTTATCAAGTTCTCCAGGAGTAATATTCTCCTCATCTTTAATATCTAAGTATTTTCTAATCGGCTGCGCATCAAAAACGCGACGAGTTGAAGTAATAGCGTTTGAACCACCAAGATAACTTGTTAAGCTTTCACCGAACTGGCTCTCGAATGGTTCTTCAAGTTTATCGGTAAATGTTTGATTACGTTGGAAGAATCTATCCTTTGCTTGAGAATCCCATTCGACCGTTCCTGCTCCATCAAGAGGACCATTATGTTTACGCGCGAGAATCTCACGTAATTTTTTCTCTTCCTCTTCATCGTCTTGAAATACAACAACTTCAAGTTTGTTCGGTATACGTGTCTTGTTCGCTTCAACTAGCTGCTCGATACGTTTATAATCTTTGTCTTCTAATATGTTGCGATACTTCTGAGGATTATTCAGTATTTTTATACACGATATTCTTCTATTTGCGTCACGAACGACATATCCTTGCTCTGTTTGAGTGACAAGGATTGGTTCTACCGTATTCTGATACCCATTCTCTGCGATAGATTCAGCAAGATTCATTAACTGTCTATGGGAAGTCTTTTGAGAAGCAGTACTGCCCATATCATAAATATTTGCTATCTCATCATATTGAGATTGTGCGTGCTCAACACGAGGATTATCCTGCCATAAAATCAAATCATCAATTGAAATAATACGTCGTTCCATACAACTCCCCTGTAGAACATCACGATATAAACATGTTGGCATTCCCGCAACAAGTCTACACCTTTCATCCCCTAAATCAATGAGTCTGTCAAGCTTGCTTAAAGATTTGGTTGTGTACCAAAAATGTGCGCGTCATTCCAGTAAACTTGTAAAAAAAAAAGAGAAGAAAAAATATCATTCAAATAACGACCGTAAGAAGGTTTCTATTGGCTCCTACGACTGTTGTGAAATCCACGTTAAGATCAGTGATCTTGTTCTTGAAAACTACCCTACTCTATGCGAGTGTTTGAAGCGTCCTGGCGTATGGTCGATGTGGAGTGACGACACATGTTTAGAAGTTGCACAGACACATAACATGAGAAACTAGATAAGCAAAAATCTCGAATTGTGTGCGCGATTGTTTAAGGATAAAACTTTCGATGAAAAGTATCGACCGCGTAGGCTCTTATGGCAAACTCGTGAGAACCAAAATTATTTTGCTGTTCTTTCTTGTTACAAAAATCGACGATAAGCTAAGTACAGCCAAATCGCACAAATCTACCCATCAATAACTATCAAAATCCTTCAGCCGGATTCCTCATTACCAAAAGACTGGAATGTATCAAAGAAAAGCAGAGAGGATTTTGAAGCATAATACGCGTGCGACAATAAAGCTCTTTTCTGGTATCCATACGGCAGATTTCAGTGGAACATAGTAAAAGCCACCTATCGTCAATACAATAGATAGCGTGAAACTAACTTAAAGTTGTATTGGTTATTTTCTTAATTCATAATCAACTTTTGGACTCTTCCAATTGTCCTGTTTTTCTAGTTTACCAGTGATAGAGCGTGCCCAGACGATACCTTCAGTATCAGTGAATATAATTCCTATATCACCTCGCACAGGTGTAGAGAGCGAATAGATTAATTCGAGATTTTCTTTATAAGCTTTGTAAATTGCGTCAGGAACCTTTCTTAGACAATTCAACTGCTCGTATTCGTTATGGTACTGAATAACTGCTATTTCCTCTTTTACGGGCAAATTACGTACATATTGTCCGGGAGCAAGCACGTTCTTGTGGAAAATTATCGTGTTCATAACCGGGTTTGTTGCACTGTTAAGCGTAGTAATTTCATATGAATACGTTATGTACACGTTATATACAGATGCTTCCGATTTGTTTAAGAGAGTTAAACGATGCGCTAAACCGGTTACAACTTTTTCTTCCCTGTTTGCAGTAGTCCACCCTGAAATCTTGCTAGCCTGACTTGTTTCTTTTTCTTCATGCTTGTCTTTTTGAGAACGATAAAAACTATAGATAGAAAATCCTAAAGAAATAAGAGATACGACCAGCGCTAAACCGGCAATGATAGTAGTTACTTTCGTACCATGTGACGGAGCATTTATTGCTACTTTTCTTGCATTCTCAGCTACCAATATCCACATTTCAGCAGACATCTTTTTCTTCTTCCACTACACCATTATTTGAGATGAATTAAGCATATAACTTGTCTTGCCAGATTAACTCATCACAGACCCAACATATAAAGAGGGTTATAGGCCAAAGAGTGTGTAAGAAATCATGTCTCACGTATTGCAATACAAGCGTTTTGCGGTAATCGAATCTGTTTTCTGCACATTCGCCACCCGAACAAAAAGTGTGTAAAAAATAAGCTCATAACCCTTATAGCAGTAAGGCTCGTAGTATATCGAATGTGGGTATTCTTATGCGCAGCCGTTCTGCGCTAGTAACACTAAATCGCAATTATTCGTTACTGGTGCAGTTTGTGCACTGCACCAGTAACATATGACCGTTATTTTCTCAGTTCGTTAGCTGCGTTAGTAACAATGTTTCGCAAATTACCGTTACTTTCTCAGTTGGTTGACTGCGTTAGTAACAGTGTTTGAGTGATTACCGTTACTTTCTCAGTTCGTTGACTGAGCTAGTAACAGCGTTTGGATTATGACTATGCCACAGAATATTCATCAGCTTAGCTTTACACACTTTTGGCCTATAACCCCTTTTGGCCTATAACGCCACATTTTGGGAAATAACCCCGAAATAACGGGTAATCGGCAAAAAAGTGTGTCTAAAAACCCGAGTTTTCGTTGAAATACCAAGGAAAACTCTCTGTTGTTAAGCTAAAAAAGCTTAACATTTAGTATTACTTGACATTTTTATAAACATGTACTCGCGTATTCAAGCGTATACAACCGTTTTAGACGTACTGTACTTCCATCGTTAACATCATATGTATAAAACTCTTTAACACTCATGATTACGAGAGTTTAGAGCATATTTAACGAGTGGATTGCAGGTGTACGTTTTATTATCACTTCAAACATTAATAAACTATATAGCACATTCAACCTACTGCAATAAAGCGATATTTCACTCAAGACACGCCGACTAATAGACACACTTTTTTGCCGATTACCCGAAATAACCCATCATTCCCCAACGTTAATCAAAAAGCGCCGCACAGCTAAAACTGTACAGCGCTTTGTTCGTGCCTCCGGTGGGACTCGGACCCACAAGCCCGTAAGGGCGTCAGATTTTAAGTCTGATGCGTATGCCAATTCCGCCACAGAGGCAGCAATCAATTATTATGCCATACATCACTGCAAAGAACAAGCCAGCGCGTGGCGAAAACACAAACACACACTTACTAAACACTCGTCAAACATGCAGCTACACCAAACACTTGTCAAAAACACTCAACTCAGCGTTCTAAACCAAGTAGTCTGCGCCCCAAATCAAGCGTAATGCCATCAAGCAAACCATGTTCACTCGCCACAAAAGTATCCAGCACCCCACCATGATCCTCGTACGCAGCTTTTGCCAAACGCTCAAGCACGCGACTCCACACCACAGCTCCGCCGCCAACAACATCAACGCGCCCAGGGTGAATCGTCGCATACGAGCGCCTACGCTCACGCGTCATGCGCAAAAATCGGTTATTAACCGCGTACGCCTGATCAAGCCCAATTTTAACTCCGTCAACAGCCGAGTGATCATAATGCTTCAAGCCCATTGTCAATGCGGCCATTGTAGTAACAGTTCCAGAAACTCCAATAATAGTGCGTACGCGCCCAGCAGGAACAACTTTGAAAGCTTCGTCAATATGCTTGTCAACGTCATCAATTGCAGATTGGATTTCGTCTTCAGTAGGCGGATCAGTATGCAAATGACGTTCAGTCATGCGCACAGAACCAACATTCATCGAATATGCTGCAGCAACCTTGTGAGCAGGCAAACTCTCTCCATCCCCTCCAAGCACAAGCTCAGTAGAGCCTCCGCCTAAGTCAACTACAAGATACGGCGGCTGCAAATCATCACGCGAAACAACGCTAGTTGCTCCAAGAAAACTAAGCGACGCCTCTTCCGTACCACTAATAACTTCAGGTCGAACACCTAGCTCATCAACCATCATCTGCTCAAAAATTTCACGATTTTCAGCATCTCTTGTAGCCGAAGTTGCAACAAAACGAATCGCATCAACCGTATGCTCTTTTAACACCTGCGCAAATTCGTGCGCAGCATCACGAACTCGCGCTAAAGCATCATCCGCAAAGCGGTGCGTTTCGTCAATTCCCTGCCCAAGTCTAACAACGCGAAGCATTCTAGGAACAATATCTTTCATTCCATGCTCAGAAACTTGCGCAATTTTAAGACGAATAGAATTAGTTCCACAATCAATTGCAGCAACAGTCACAGATTTTTCTGCACTATTACTACCAACATTTTTTCTAGTATTTTTTATACTATTTTTTTCGTCCACAACAACTTCCGTTTCTTCAGCATCACAATCATCGCTCCATGGAGTTGTGCAACGGCACACGTTTGGATCAAACTCATCCTTAATTCTCTCCAACACCATGTCACCAATAGGATTCACACCTTTGCCCATTACCAAGGTTTGCGCAAGCAAAGCGTGCAAGCATTTCACGCGCACAGGCATACCACCTGCACTCATATCGCTAATATGCTCTTCACTATCTCCCAACGAAACAGCCAATGCATGACGGAATGCCAAATAATACTTATGCGCCTGCTCATACTGCTTCTTAATAACTTCGTCCGTCTGCAACAGTTCGTTAAATTCTCGCATAAGACCGTTTGCCTCTACATGAGACACTGCTTTTACAGCTTCGGGACTTGTTAAATAGCAAGTAGTTGGAAATGGTGTGCCATCTTGCAAACACGGCCTTGTTATAACCGCAAGAGGCCGGCCACAAACGCAGCGCGCACCAACAGCAACCATTCCCCTCGGAAACCTTCCAAGCTGCTTCTGAACAATCGCACGTTCAGCATCGCTTGCTGGCGTTTTAAGTAAACGCTTTACAGCATCTTCTGGAGAGTAATGATTATTGTCATTTTTTTGCATAATATTTGAACTTTCTGGCATATTTATTTTTCCCAGCACAGCTTTACTGTAATTTTATTGCAATGGCAAATTATCTGGCTTGTCTGCTTTGTGTATTGCATACATCAAATCACTATACCAAGGTAGAACAGTACGATTCTTAGTTTCGCTATTTTCCTGCGCAAACGCATTAGGCAATGTGCCTGTTACAGCTTCAGGATGCTCCACTCTAACTGCCTGTTCCCCTGGAAAAACAAAACCAAGACGATCTCGAGCCTGAGCTGCAATATATGCTTTATCTTTCCAGCGTTCAATATTATTGTCGAGTGTACGTTTTTGCTCTTTTAACGTACTTTCTTCGCGCTGCAATGCGTGAAGTTCGGCCAAACTTAGAGCATAATTTCTAACTGTAGAAATGCACTCAATTGAACCGACTGTAACTATAAAAACCATGAGTAGAAAAACAAGCGGTCCTGAAAATAGTCGACGCTGCTGCATCGGTGACTGTGTTTCTTCACCTGCTGCTTTCGTACGGCGCTTCCTCATAACCATACATTCTAAATTACTTGATGTATTCGACGTGAAAAACACAATAATAATGGTCAGTTACTAAACAGCAACTGACCATTACTACCTAATTATTTCGTTAGATTACTTTTATAATATTTCGATATATTACTTTTAGATTATTTTGCTTGAGCTTTACTTAAAATCGTATCTGCAGAATGCTGCAACTTTTGCAATTCTTCTTCAGTTAGATCAAGCTTGCACTGCTTTACAATACCTTCGCGACCCACGATTGCTGGGTAAGAAAGATAAGAATGGTATTCCTCGCGATAGTTCGAAACAGGCATCTGCTCTTTAGAATCCGAAAGAACAGCATGAACTAGACGAACTGCAGCGGCAGCAATACCGTAATTCGTGTACTTCTTGCCATAGAACACAGTAAAGCCACCTTGGCGAGTTTCCTCATCAACAGCGTTCAAATCAATATTCTTTTCTTTTGCAAGCTCAGCAATTGGCTGTTCAAGAACCTTAACTGTTGACCACGCAACAAACTGTGAATCGCCATGCTCACCCAAGCTATAGCCCTTCACTGCTTTTGGATGCACTCCGAAGAATTTACCAACAGCGCGATGAAGTCTTGCAGAATCAAGCAAAGTTCCAGTGCCAATAACTTTTTCATAAGGAAGACCAGTTGTTTCTTTATAAAGCTGGCAAATAGCGTCGCAAGGATTCGTAATATCAACTAAAACACCATGGAAGCCAGAAGCTTTAATCTTTGCGCCAACTTCTTCAACTTGAACACGATTATGTTTAAGTTCTGCGAAACGATCAGGATTTGGAACGTCTAAAAGTCTAATATTGCCCATAGCACTTACGATAACTTCAACATCTTTCAAAGCATCGTAATCATTGACGGTAATGTTTACGTTAAAAGGCAAATTATCCATTGAATCCTCAAAATCCAATGCATCAGCCTTAACCTTAGCTTCATTCTTGTCATACAGGTATAACTCGTCGGCGTAACCACCAACAACAAGCTGGTGAGCAACAGCTGCACCAACATTTCCCATACCGATAACTGCTACTTTTCGCATAATGAAACATCTCCTTCTGTTTCGAGTTTCTCACAAAAATATCACCATTATGCTGAGAATGAAAGTAAATTCAAAAAAATTTTTTGCGTGTCTTGATTTTTTCAAAAATATTTACAAAAAACGGCCAGCCGAAAACACGACTGACCGTTTAAACTTAAAGACTTAAGAAGATTTAAGTTACTTAAAAGTAGAAAGTTACTTCATATACTTCTTGCAAGCCTTGAATGCACTGTAACCAGCGTACTGAGCGGTAGAACCAAGCTCTTCCTCAATCTCAAGCAAGCGGTTGTACTTAGCAATACGCTCGCCACGAGCAGGAGCACCAGTCTTAATCTGGCCGGTGTTCTTAGCAACAGCAAGATCAGAAATTGTGGTGTCTGGGGTTTCGCCAGAACGGTGAGAAACCATAGAGGTGAAGCCATTCTTGGTTGCAAGTTCAATAGCGTCGAGGGTTTCGGTGACGGAACCAATCTGGTTCAACTTCACGAGCAAGGAGTTAGCTGCACCAAGCTCAATACCCTTAGCCAAACGCTTTGGATTGGTGACGAGCAAATCATCGCCAACGAACTGCAAACGATCACCAAGACGCTTGGTGATTTCTGCCCAATCATCCCAGCCTTCTTCCTGGAATGGATCTTCAATGGAAACGATTGGATACTCGTTGATGAGCTTCTCGTAGTAATCAAGCATGTAAGCAGATTCGCGCTCTTCGCCATCGAAACGATACTTACCAGTTTCCTTGTTGTAGAACTCAGAAGAAGCAACGTCAAGAGAAATACCAATCTGCTTGCCTGGCTCGTAGCCTGCGGCTGCGATTGCATCCATGATGTACTTCAAGGAATCCTCATTGGACTTCATCTTTGGAGCGAAGCCACCTTCGTCGCCAAGACCAGTAGCCAAGCCTTCCTTCTTCAAAACGTTCTTCAAGGTGTGATAAACCTCAACGCCAGCGCGCAAAGCATCGCTGTAGGTTGCGAAACCGTATGGAGAAATCATGTATTCCTGAATATCGGTTGCAAAATCAGCGTGAGCACCACCGTTCATGATGTTCATGTTTGGAACTGGAAGAATGTGACCATTGGTGCCGCCAATGTAGCGGTACAACGGAAGCTGAGCAGACTCAGCAGCAGCGTAGAGAGCAGCGAGGGAAACGCCGAGAATTGCGTTAGCACCAAGCTTGCCCTTGTTTGGCGTGCCATCAAGCTCAATCATTGTTTCGTCAAGAGCGCGCTGATCGGTGGCATCCATGCCGATAACCTTAGGAGCGATTACTTCGTTGACAGCCTTAACAGCTTCCAACGTGCCCTTGCCCTGATAACGGGACTTGTCGCCATCGCGACGCTCCCAAGCTTCTGCCTCACCAGTAGAAGCACCAGAAGGCACTAAACCAATACCCTGAGCGCCATCTTCGGTCTCCAAATAAACCTGAACAGTAGGATTTCCACGAGAATCCAAAATTTCGCGTGCATATACGCTTTCAATAGCTGCCACAACTACTCCTTTATACCTATGGGTTGTGATGACTCTTTTAAGATTAGTGCGTTTTATGGACGTTATATTGTATTTGCAAGTGTTTATGCCAAGAACGTTCACGTGTCGCGAATTTGTACGTTTTGTCCATGCCTGTGCGCCATAATAGCGAACTGACACGGGGTGCAACCTTACGCATTCATATGATTTTGCGGATATTGCTGAGAACATACCCGTCGAACCTGATATAGCTAGTACTATCGAAGGGATGTCGGATGAATATCCACTTTCGCGAGCGCAAAACTGAATGTATTGCAAACAGCAAGCAAGCGAATAAGAAAGCAAATAAGTCGTTAAAATCTTTTAGCGCTTGGCTTTCTACAATAGTTATAGTTTTTTGCTGGTTTATTATTACGCTCGGCCCTGTTGAAAACCGCGCTCTTCCTTCCCCATTCGAAGTTATTAAAGCTTTCGTAGATTTACACAATGAGGGAATACTGTGGCCGTCTCTTGCAATAAGCATTTTTAGGGTTGTTGCAGGTCTTCTTTTGGGTATTGCGTTTGCACTTCCTGCCGGAATTCTTTCTGGAGGAAGCGCAATAGGTGAAACAATAATAAACAAGCCTAGCCACATGATACGTTCAATACCGTTCCCTGCTCTAGCTCCTCTTCTTATTATTTTTCTTGGCGTTGATGAGCTTATGAAGATTATGCTTATTGCAGTGGGCGTTTTTGGCCCTATGTATGTAAATATTCGCGATGGTGTTCGTAATATTGATCCTCGCCTTATTGAACTAGCTAAGGCTTATCATATTAAAAAATCTACTATTTTCACCACTATTTTTATGCGCGGAACTCTTGCTAATTTTATGACTGGATTGCGTTTTTCTATTTCCGTCGCATGGGTTGCTTTAGTTACTTGCGAAACAGTTAATTCTTCTATTGGAATCGGCTATATTCTTTCGAGAGCGCAACAATTCTTTAGGCCGGATCAGATGATGGCTTGCATAATTATGTACGCAATTGCAGGTCTTGGATCCGAAATTACGGCAAATATTTTCGAATACTTATTCATGCCAGAACGAAGAATTTCCTAAAAATAAACACAATAAACAAGAAACACAAGATAATAAACACAAAAAAGGAGCCAACTATGGTTAATTTCAAATTAAAAAGCGCAAGCAAGCGTGCTATTTGCGCATTGTGTGCTCTTTGCACAGCAGTTGCACTAGCTTCATGCGGAAGCGCTCAGAAATCTTCAAGCAACGCGTCTTCTACAAAAGAAGATACTGGCACTATGCGTGTTGCTTATCTTTCTACAGCAAACTATTTAACTACATTGAAGAACGAAAAGTTCTTGCAGGAAGAGTTTGGAAAGTCTAAAGTCACTTACACTGGTCCTTACACTCCAGTTGATGGACTTACTGCAGTAATGAGCGGTAGCGCAGATGCAACAACTACAGGAACTGGCCGTTTTATTGATCTTATTGCCGAAGGTCAGCCTTGGGTTGCTTTTGCACTCGAATACTACAATGGTGATTCTCAGGGAATTGTAGCATCTGCAAAAAGCGGCGTAAAAACCTTAAAAGACTTGTATGGAAAGAAAGTTGCTATTATTCACAATGGCGACACCGGCGACTACATGCTTCATCGCGCTTTCGATAAAAGCGGTTTAGACGTTTCTAAAGTTCACAAAGTTGAAATGAGCCCTAAAAACTTCCAGGCTGCTTTCTCTTCTGGACAGATTGACGCAATTTCTTCGTTCGACCAGAATCTTGCAGCAGCTATGACCACTCCTGGCTCTAAGTTACTTGTAAACGCTAAGAAGTATGGCAATATGAACGTTACTATTCATATTGTTTCTAGAAGCTTTGCTAAGAAACATCCTGAACTTGTGAAGAAAATGTATAAGGCTCTTGTGCGCGAAGCAAAGAAGTCTCACAAGGAAAAGAATGTTATTGGCAACGCTTATAAGCAGCTTGGTGCGTCTGACACGATTATTAAGCAGATTGAAAAGTTTGATAATCCAACAATTAGACCAATCGACGCTAAAGGCTTGGAAATGATGAAAGTTCAAGCCAAGGAATACGTTAAGTACGGTTTGATTAAGCAGGCTCCAAAGAATTTGGATGATTCTGTAATGGACTGCAGCAAGTAAACGTTATTACCTAACTAAAATACGACTATGTTTAAGAGCATTTTTCATAAGCGTCACAATGCGGAAGTTTCGGAAGAATCTACTTACGAATCGAATATTAACGATAGTGATTACTGCGTTAGTATGGAGAATCTTGGTATTTCTTTCGCATCTTCAGAAAGTAAAAATACAGAAGATAATTCTGCAACTAATTCTTCTTTCGTATTGAAAAACATTACGATGAGAATTAAAAAGGGCGAATTTGTGTCGCTTATTGGTAGATCCGGTTGCGGAAAAACGACGCTTTTGAAAATAATTTCAGGACTTCTTACTCCTACTGAAGGTAGCATTTACGCCACAAGTCGTCAGGCTATTGGTTTCCAGGACGCCAGATTAATACCTTGGCTTTCTGTGAGCAAAAATGTTGTTTTTGGTATGGAAGCAAGTAACCAAGAGCTTAAGGATATTGCGCATTTAGCGCTTTGCCAAATGCAGCTTGAAGACTACGATAACAAGTGGCCATCTCAGCTTTCTGGCGGCCAGCAGCAGCGCGTATCTTTAGCAAGAGCTTTAGTTAGAAATCCTGAATTATTGTTGCTTGACGAGCCTTTTGGCGCTTTGGATGCTCTTACTAGATTCGATATGCAAGATTTGCTTAATAAGCTTCAAGCTGAATACGGCTGGAGCACGCTTATGGTTACGCACGATATTGCGGAAGCTGTGAGACTTTCTGACCGAATTCTTATGATTAAAAATGGTGAGATTTATAAGCAATGGCATATTAATCGCGAACATCTTGACGCTCAAAATCGTCCATTAAATCATAGTGAAATAGAAGATGAGCTTAGAGAAGCATTACAATAAGTAAACTCGAAAAAATTGATAAAGGCGACTGCAAAATAGGCGGCCGCCTTTATTTATAAAATAAACACAAGCAAATTTACCAAGCTAAATCTTCAAGAAGTTGACGCACCCATGAAAGTATTTCATGCTCGCTCATTGCGCTAGTTCCAAGCGAAGATTCAAAAGGCGCTGGAATAATAAGCATATGAGTAAGAGGACGATACTTTGCTCCGCGGTAAATTCTTTGCAAACGCATCCACAACGACTCTTTTGGATCGATGCCAACAACTCGCACTGATTTTCCTTGAGAGCTGATTTGCGTAATACCAAGCTCTCGAGCCTTAAAGCGCAAGCGAGCAACATCACACAGCGCACCAAACGCTTCCGGCGGCTCACCAAAACGATCCAACAACTCGTCGTGAAGATCCTTCAAATCGTCATCATTACTTGCGCAAGCAAGCTTACGGTACACCTCCAAACGAAGCTTGTCGGAAGCAATATAATCAACCGGAATCGAAGCTTCAATAGGTAAATCAATAGTTACCGAGACAGGCTGAACGCGCTCTGGCTCCTTATACTGCTCAACAGCTTCTGAAACCATGCGAACGTAGAGATCAAAACCGACTCCCTCAATATGCCCACTTTGTTCATCACCAAGAAGATTTCCAGTTCCTCGAAGTTCCAAATCTTTCATAGCAACATCAAAACCAGAGCCCAAAGCCGTGTGCTGAGCAATAGTTGCAAGACGATCGTGAGACTGCTGAGTCATTGGCTTAGTCGGATCATACAAGAAGTAAGCGTATGCGCGCTCACGTCCTCGCCCAACTCGCCCGCGAAGCTGATGCAATTGACTTAAACCAAATCTGTCGGCATGATCAACAATAAGCGTATTCGCATTAGAAATATCAAGACCGGTTTCAATAATCGTAGTGCACACGAGCACGTCAATATCTCTATGCCAAAAATCGCGAATTACAGCATCAAGCTGCTTTTCACCCATTTTTCCGTGCGCAATAGCAACGCGCGCATCCGGCACAAGCTCGTTAATTTTGTTTGCAACAGAACTAATATCTTCTACGCGGTTATGAACATAAAAAACCTGTCCTCCGCGCAACAATTCTCGCTTAATACAAGCTGATACTTGCGAATCTTCATAAGCGCCAACATAAGTCAAAACTGGAAGACGGTCTTCTGGAGGCGTAGCAAGTGTAGACATTTCACGAATACCGGTTACAGCCATTTCAAGCGTTCTTGGAATTGGCGTTGCTGAAAGACTTAATACGTCGACGTTCGTACGCAAAGCTTTTAACGTTTCTTTATGCTCCACGCCAAAACGCTGCTCTTCATCTATTATGACTAAACCTAAATCTTTGAATTTTATACTCGGGTTCAAAAGTTTATGAGTTCCAATAACAACGTCCACGCTTCCGTCTTGCAATCCGCTTAAAGTTTCGTCAATTTCTTTAGCGGTTTGGAATCTACTCATTGCAGCAACTTTTACAGGGAATCCTTCAAAACGATTCGTAAAAGTTTCGTAATGCTGTTGAACAAGCAATGTTGTTGGAACAAGAACAACAACCTGCTTAGAATCCTGAACAGCTTTAAAAGCTGCACGCAACGCAATTTCAGTTTTTCCAAAACCAACATCGCCGCAAATTAAGCGATCCATCGGCATTGGTTTTTCCATATCTGCTTTTACTTCATCAATAGTTGTCAGCTGATCGGCAGTTTCTTGGTAAGGAAATGCGTCTTCCAACTCTTTTTGCCAAGGAGTATCTTTACTAAACGCAAAACCGCGAGACTGCTGACGCGCGGAGTAAAGTTTAATAAGATTTTCCGCAATTTCGTGAACATGCTTTTTAGCTTTTGCCTTAGTTTGAGCCCAATCCGAGCCTCCAAGCTTATTGAGTTTTGGTATTTCGGCACCAATATATTTGCTAACTAAATCAAGCTGATCTGTTGGAATAAATAATTTATCTGCAGGAGCGTTACGTTTACTTGGCGCGTATTCGATTACTAAATATTCACGAGTTGCAGTTCCACCAGTTACTGCAATATTTCGCTGTTTCATGCCAATAAAACGACCAATACCATGCTGCTCGTGTACTACAAAATCTCCAGGCTTCAGTTCCATTAAGTCGATTGCTTTGCGCCTGCGTTTTGGCGTTTTTAATTGTGTTGAAGCAGAAGATTTACCAGTTAAATCGCGCTCTGTAAGCACAGCTATACGCGCTTTTGCATCAATAAAACCGTCGCTTAAAGAAGAACGTACTGTAGTAAAGTTTGTAACTCCTGTTGTTCTAACAGCTCTTCTTAATCTAGAAAGAGTACCAGAAGCTGCTGCAGTAATAGTTACATCAAAACCGTCATCTATAAGAGACGATATTCCGCCTGAAACTTTCGAAGAATCTCCCCTAAATTCTTCAGGAGCTTTAACAGGTAAAGAGATATTTCCTGCAAGCGTATCGTCTACGCCAAATGATGTTAATTTCCAAACATCATGATTAGAAAATTCTAATGCAGAAACAGTTTCGTCAAAATCTAAGAAATTAGCTTGATCAAAAGTAATAGGAGCGCCAGAACCTAATCCTGAAGCTGCAACATGCCAGCTAGCAGCCAAAAACTCGTTTGCAGTGGACGTAACATCTTCTGCTGCTCTTCGGCATTTTTCCGGGTCAGATAGCATTATTACAGCATTTTTATAAAACATGTTTTGCACTGATTCCATGTTGTCAACTAATGCAGGCAGCAAGGATTCCATACCTTCTACCGGTATAGAATTTGCGATGGATTCAAGCATGTCATCAGCATTGGGAATAACACCAATAAGAGAGCGAGCACGCTTACAAATTTCCTCTGTAAGTTGCAGTTCTCTACAAGGAGTTGCCCAAAGTTTTTCAATATTATTTCCGTATGTACGCTGATCTGAAGCATGGAATTGCTTCATTGTGTCAATTTCGTCACCAAAAAATTCAATACGCACCGGATGCGTCATGGTCGGCGAGAAAACATCGATAATTCCGCCTCGAACAGCAAATTCTCCACGCTCCATAACCAAATCAACGCGCGTGTAAGCATTTTCCACCAACCGCTTAGTTGCGTCTGTAATAGAAAGTTCTTTTCCACACTCAAAAACTAGCGGATCTACATCTCCAAGTCCTGAAACTACTGGCTGAATAAGAGATCGAACAGGAAGAACAAGAACTCGAATTGGTCCAAATAAAGAACTACCTTCTTCTGGATGCTTAAGCCTACGAAATACTGAGATTCTGCTCGCAACAGTATCTGCGCGAGGTGAAAGACGCTCGTGAGGCAAAGTTTCCCATGCCTCTAGTTGTGCAATGTCTTGCGGATTCCCCCTATACCAGTCACGAAGAGATTCAGTGAAATCTGCCGCATCTTTGGCTGAAGGAACAATAACAACAACAGGCATATTCTCTGCAAGAGAAGCTGCAAGAGCCGGTCGCACTCCAAGAGGCGCTGCAATATTAAGCTCGCCACTTTCTGCAGGTTTTTGAAACTTGTTAATTGAATCAATATTATTTTTCGATAATGCACGAAATATTTCATCTTTACTGCATAAATCTAGCAAAATATCATGCAAATTGATTGATGATTCTTCTGTTTCAATATTTTTTGAGTTTTTTGCAACCATTTGTATTGACCTGTTATTAGCGGCCATTAAAATGCTCCTGAGTTGCTGCAAGCCCTCGGAAAATAACGCTTTCTGCAGCATCAGCACCGTCAGCTAAGAAGTTAGGAAGCTCAGATTTTTGAGTTCCACCAAAGCCACCAAGCACCCAATTTACAGTATTATCATGTGCATGAGCACCACGCTGAGCATGACCTACGCCCATGCGAACGCGAGCATATTGTTGAGTTCCAAGGGATCTGTCAATAGACTTAATACCATTATGACCACCTGCGGAACCGCCGGCCTTTACTTTAATGCGCCCAAAATCTAAATCCATATCGTCGTGGATTATAACAATATGATCCGGTTCAATCTGATAGTAGGAACTTATAGATGAAATAGCAGCTCCTGAATTGTTCATAAAAGTTAGCGGCTTAGCAAGGAAAAACTTAGCCATTTTTCCATCCAGATTCATCACACCTTTGCCAAGTTTTGCTAAACCTTTGTGGTCTGCAAGAGACACCGACCAGCGCTCTGCAAGCACATCCGCTACCATAAAACCCATGTTGTGACGCGTGCCTTCATACTTTGTTCCAGGATTTCCTAAACCTGCAATAAGCCAAAAATCAGATGCCATACATCCCCACCCCAATTCGCATAGGTAGCCAACAACAAAACGGGCGCATCGATTGAAGCTGGATTTCCAACTACCCGATACGCCCTCATATACTGTAATCTATTTTAGCAAGACTCAAGTCATTGCGTAAACTACTTCAAAAATTCGTCTGTAGTTAATTCTTTTGCTTGAGGAGTTTTATATGTTACTTTGCCTTTAGAATCCGTATATGCGCCTTCCTTACTTAGGAAGTTGAAGTATTCTTGAGCACCCTTAACATCATTCGTGCCGAACACAAACTTGCCGCTTTTTATGTCTGCACGATTGCCCCAATATTGCCCGTCAACAATCATCTTCATGCTTCGCTTAACGAATTTCACATCAAGATTAGCTTCAGGAGCTTCTTTTACTAAAATGTTCGCAGCTTCATCTGGATGATTGTAAGCATATTCATAACCGCGTTTAACGGCTTTAACAAAAGCGCGAACAAGCTTCGGATTGCGCTTAACCGTGTTTGCGTGAGTAATAATGCCAATAGTGTCCTGCTGGCCTGGCACGCCATAGTCTGCTTCTTTAAAGCAACGCAACTTTGGACCATACATTTGCGCTTGCACGCCTTCCCAAGTTCCATAAAAACCACCAAAATCAGCTTTTCCGGATTCAAGAGTTCGGAACGTGGAAGTGCCAACAGTAACCTTGTCGAACTTACCTTCGCCACCATCATGCTGAATCATTCTGCGAATAACAGCATCGCCTTCTGCAGATCCAAAGGTTGCAAAAGTTCTACCATCAAAGTCTTTAGGAGAATGAATTTTAGTGTTTTTATAAAGAGAGCACCAAATTGCGCTAGGCTTTTGCTGAACTTGCAAAACTTCCCTCAATTTAGCGCCCTTTGTGCTGAAATCTGCAAGATTAGTAGTATTACTTAAAGCAAAATCCGCAGCTCCAGAGTCAACAGCATGCTCAGCACCAGTTTGAGACACAGCCAAAATATTCACGTGTAAACCAGCTTGCTTAAACCAGCCCATATGCTTTGCCACGTATACGCCAATATGATTAGTATCTGGTATCCAAGAAAGCATAAACGAAACGTTTTGAAGACCAGATTTACTATTCTGCTTACTGTTGTTTGATCCGCACGCACACAAAGACAGAATGCAGCATGAGCTTATAAAAACTGCTGTTGCGCGCATAATATTTTTATTAAATTTAAAACAAAAAGCTCGCGCATTGCGCCATAATTGACATATCATGAGTTCCCTAACTTTCTTAAAAATCCGCTTTCTGGGAATGTGACACGAACTTGGCAGAAAACGGTATCAAGGGCCTAGCCCGCGCCGTTCAATGCCCCCGAAAATTAGAACTTTCGGTTTGCCACACATTGACTCACGAAACGACTAAATTATGCACTAATCGAAAGACAAATACGCATAAAATACACGTTTGCTAACTACATACTAGCTATGTGATATTTTCATACAAGAAAGTTTGTAAAATTTTATGTTGTTTGATTGGGGCAGCAGTCAAACAACTACAACAAGCATTATTGCTTGCATATTGAAAGGAACGATATTCCATGACGCGCGCGCGTTGGAAATCACTACTGCATAATTATCTGCCAACAGTAATTTCTATTATTACGTTACTAATTTTTTGGCAGCTTTCTTGCGAATTTTATAAAATTCCAGAAAATTCTATTCCAACTCCGACAACTATTGCAAAAGCCACTTGTGAAGTGTGGCCACAATTATGGCCTGCAACTCTTGCAACTATTGAAGAAACGGTTATTGGTTTTAGTTTTGCCATTGTGTGCGGCATTTTACTGGGCGTACTTTTTCACGTATGCAAGCTGGTTCACGCAGCTTTGTTTCCCCTTCTTTGTGCTGCACAAACGTTACCACTTATTTCGATTGCCCCGCTATTTCTTATATGGTTCGGTTTCGAAATGTCTGGAAAAATAGTTATCGTAACTATTTTCAGCATGTTCCCTATTGCTGTTCAAACAATTAGAGGTCTTGATGCAGTGCCAAGTTTTTATAGCGATGTAGCTTTAACGTGCGGAGCTGGACGAGTTTGGACGCTTTGGCATGTAAAATTACGAGTTGCAGCGCGCCAAATTTTTGGCGGTATTCGCATTAGCGCAGCCTACGTTTTTGGCGCAGCTACTACTGCAGAATATCTTGGCGCTCGTCAAGGATTAGGTATTTGGCTGCAAGCTGCATATAATTCTTTCCGCACTCCCCTCATTTTTTCAGCGACTTTGGTAATTATTGCTTTTACAGCATTGCTTATGGGAGTAGTCAATATTAGTGAGCGTCTGCTTCTTGGCCCTGTAAGCGATGACGAAGATCCAGACAACCAGCTTTAAAACACCGTTAAAAACTCAGTCAACAAACTGAGAAAGTAACGCATAAATAGCAATATCCGTTATTATCTCAGCTACAAAACTGAGATAATAACGGATTAGTAACGGCAATTCTACTACTTTGCAGATTCTTCTTTCATAGCCTCGCCAATAGCATCGCTTAGCTCCTTTTGAGCTTTGCCATACGCTTCCCAATTGCCTTCACGCATTGCAGCATCGGAATCCTTTAACGCTTGAGCTGCACGCTTAAGAGCAGCTTTTACTTGAGGATTTAGCGAAGATGAATTAGTAGAGGAAGCTTGATTAGAAGAATTTTGCTTATTCTCTTTGCTATCTTTACCACCTTCGCTTATTTGAGGCTTATCTGCTTTATCGCCAGGTTTATTAGAAGCGTCTCCTGCCAAAGCTCCGGAATCTCCACCGAATACTTGATCAAGAGCTTCGTCCAATGTATCTGCAAAACCAACCTGATCACCGAAAGCAACTAATACCTTCTTAAGCAACGGATAACTTGTAGATCCACTTGATTGCACATAAACAGGCTCTACGTAAACAAGTCCTCCACCAAGAGGCAAAGTTAATAAGTTTCCTCGCTTAACTTTTGTAGAACCAGATTCAAGCAAATTCAGCTCTTTAGAAACGCTAGCGTTAGCGTTGAAATTGTTTTGAGCTTGACCAGGTCCTGGAACGTTAGAAACCTTAGGTAATTCTTGCAAGCGAAGCTTACCATAGTTCGGCCCAATCTTTCCCGGAGTATCCCCGGCATCTGAATCAACAGACAAGAAACCAGTTAAAATTTCGCGAGTAATCTTACCTGCAGGAATATATGTAGAAACTAACGAAAATACCGGCTTCTTTGCATCACCAGTTTGCAAAGTCAAATAGTAAGGCGGTTGCAAAATATCATCACGTTGAAGACTTTGAGATTCCGTTGGATCAACAGGAGTCTGCCAGAAATCTTCACCAGAGAAGAACTGACTTGCAGTATCTACATGGTACTTTGCTAGCAAATAACGCTGAACCTTAAACAAGCTTTCCGGATAACGCAAATGTTTCATCAAATCGCCAGAAATCTTAGAAATATCGTGATAATGACCTGGAAATATTGATTTCCAAGCTTTAATCACAGGGTCTTTGGCATCCCAAACGTACAAATCAACCGAACCATCGTATGCATCAACAGTGGCTTTTACTGAATTGCGAATATAATTTGCGCGCTGATTAGTTAAGCCTTTAATTGAGCGAGATGTTGTTGTAGTTGAATCCTGAGTGACACTGCCAAAATCAGTCATTTGCGAATATGGGTAGGAGTCGGATGTTGTATACCCGTCAACAATCCACTTAACTCGTCCATCCACAACCGCAGGATAAACGCGCCCATCTAAAGTCAAGTATGGAGCTACTTTAGAAACACGCGTCTTAGGGTCACGATCATACAAAATCTGAGAATTTGCGGTAACTCTATCCGAGAATAAGATCTGATCCGACTCAAAACGAATAGCATGCATCAGCTTTGAGAAGAAGTTACCTACGCTTGGTCCACCATTTCCCTTAAACGTTGTTAAAGCGCCATTTGAACCAGTTGGATAATCAAACTCCCATGGAGCTGTGCCTTTTGGCGAGCCAACAATGGAATATTCTGGAGCATTTGGAGAGAAGTAGATACGAGGCTCATATTTTTGTGACTTCGTAAGCTTACCTTGAGTTGGAATACCATACTCCATAAATTGCGGCTGACCGTCTGCAGTAACTTTATTTCCGTAAGCTGCCACAATTCCATAGCCATGCGTGTAAACAGTGTGATCATTAACCCAGTTACGATTGTCATTGCCAGCTAAATCTAGTTCTCGAGCCGCAATAACAGTATCTTGACTCACCCCGTCAATATCGTACTTGTCTACTGCAAGAGTATCTGCAAACGTATAGTATTGCTTTGATTGCTGAAGCTGACGGAATGTTGGAGAAGTAACTTGAGGATCAAGCAAACGAATTTGCGCAGTAGATTCTGCTTCTGCAGATAACGCTCCAGATTTTCCGTGAGAAGTTGCGTTATACGATTCTTTCTTTACATTGTTTAAACCGTAAGCAAACTTTGTAGCATCAATATTTCGCTGAATATAAGGAGCTTCCATTTCCTGTGCGTTAGGAGCAACCTTAAAACGCTGCAAAAGTGCAGGCCAAGCAAAAGATATAACAATTGAGCAAGCAATTAAAGAAGCCAAAGCAATTGTTGGGGTTTTCCAAGCTTTAACAGCACTCTTAAAACGTTGCGCTATTGGAGCTTCACCAGAGAGTGCATGAGATTTCATAAACCAAAACGCAAGAACTGCACCAACCACAACAGTTATTACTGCCATTACTATGCTTCCAGGCACTCCAGCGTTCATATCCGTGTATGATCCACCAGTAATTCTTGAACCGTCAAGAGTTACTACAGAGAACATGTCTAAAATTTGCAAAACTGCCCAAGATAAAATCACAAACATAAACCATATTGCGATTTGCCTGCGAGCGCGGTTAGTAATATTCAATATTCCATTGCCATCAATAGGCATAGTAAAGCGAATACCGCCCATAAGCAGGTGCGAAACAATAGAGAAAATAAGAGATATTACCAAAAGAAGAACAAAAGCGCCGGCAAACAATCTTAATCCCGGAAGCACAAATACGTAAAAACCATTGTCGATTCCAAATTGTGGATCCTTAATTCCGAAAGACTGAGCGTTGAACATAAGTAATATTTGCACCCAGTGATTGTAGAATTGGAAACCAAATATTGCGCCAACAATTAGCGAAACAATACCAGCAGCATGTAACGCAACTTTAGAGCTTATTCCATGCTTTAGGTCAATAACATTTCCGCGCACGCGAATATAAGAGCCATCTGCATTAGTCGGACGAGCTTTAATTGCTAAAGCTGCAGACAAGTAACCAAAAGCGGACATCAATACAGCGTATAGTACCCAAACCCCCACTTTTGCAGCCAACTGAATCCAGATTACGCTTTCAAAGCCGAGTTGAGCATACCACATGCAATCGGTTATAAACTTTGCAAGACCAAAAACAATCGCGCATATAAAAACTATTGCTACTACGATTGCAGCAAGAACCCAGCGCCATTTTCTTGATTTTCCAACAAACTTATTTACATCAAAATCAATTTTCACAGAATGACTCTCCTTGCTATTTGAGCTTTTATTATCGCTTTTATTGCTTTCACTATCTTCGCTAGTATCGCTAGTATCGGTAGTATCGGTATTTTTTGGCGAATCACCTTCGTTTTCTAGTTTTTTCTTAGCTTCTAATAAATCAGTAAAGAGGTCACCGAGGTCATCATCTTCACTATAATAGTCTGCCCAATCTTTCATTTTTTTTGCAAACTTTGAAAAAGTCTTATCTTTGTTTTCACTATTAGACTCATCTTTAGAAGCATCTTTATCAACAACATTTGCATTGCTATTATCTTCATCAATGCTTTCTATAACTACATCTTGATCAATAGAATCATCCATAGAAGCATCAGCAGCATCATTATTTTGATTGCTCTTTTTCTCTCCATTGCTTGAATAATCAGAACGCTTATGCACTTTAGTGTTTTTAGGTTTTTTAGCCATATACGCGCCAAAAGCAACCCATGCAATGCCAATAATTATTTCTATAATGACTTTCAACATAAGCTTAATGATACTATACTAATTATTCCCAATCTACTTGTTGTGTTTGTTGTGTAATCAAAAATAATTACAAAAAAGCGCGCTCGCAAAAGTAGCGAACGCGCCTAATTTGATTAGATTAAATCAGATTAAAGCATTTAAGCTAAGCAACATCTGGATCGTCTTTAGCGATTGTTCCAGTAAGCTTACCAATAGCCTTCATAACGTGGTACACAACCAACACAACAACAGTGCCGATTGCAATGCCGTTGAACTGAATTCCAGAAACAGCAAATTGGAAGTTAGCAATGCCAATAATCATAACGATTGCAGCAATCATAATGTTAACTGGCTTGTCGAAGTTCACCTTGTTTTCTACCCAAATGCGCACACCAATCATACCAATCATGCCGTAAAGCAAAGTGGTTACACCGCCCAAAACGCCTGCTGGAATGGAGTTTACAACTGCACCGAACTTTGGGCAGAGGCTCAAGATGAAAGCAAATGCTGCTGCACACCAGTAAGCTGCTGTTGAGTAAACCTTTGTTGCAGCCATAACACCAATGTTTTCACCATATGTAGTTGTACCGCAGCCGCCGAAGCAACCTGCAATTGCAGTACCTAAACCGTCGGCAAACAAAGCAGTACCAATCTTGTCATCGTAATTTCGACCAGTCATTTGAGCTACAGACTTAACATGACCAACATTTTCTGCAATCAAAACGAGAACAACTGGCAAGAACATAAGCAAAACAGAGAAGTCGACTTGCGGAGTGTGGAACTTAGGGAAGCCAATCCAAGAAGCATTCTCAATCTTACTAAAGTCAACTTGACCCTGGAAGCATGCGTAAGCGTAGCCAACAAGAACACCGAGCAAAATGTTCAATCGCCCAAGAAGGCCACGGAAGATTACTGCAATAAGCATGACTGCAACCAATGTTACTAACGCTGTATCTGGAGCTTTTTGGAAGTTGCCCCAAACGGCTGGGCCTAAGTTAAAACCAATAATTGCAACGATTGCACCGTTTACAACAGGCGGCATAATAATGTCAATCCACTTAGCGCCCGCAAAATGAACAAGCACACCAATAAGCGCAAGCAGAATACCTGTGCACATAATGCCAAAGCTTGCAACAGCAATGCCCTTATGCGCAGCGGTTACAGCCATAACAGGTGCTATAAGACCAAAAGAGCTTCCTAAATAACTAGGAAGCTTATTTGCGTTAATCAACAAGAACAATGCAGTGGAAAGAGCCGTGAACATCAAAGTAGTCGACGGATCAAAACCTGTAAGAATTGGCACTAAGAATGTGGCGCCAAACATTGCAATAACATGTTGAGCACCAATACCAGCGGTACGAATCCAAGTTAAACGTTCATCTGGCTCAACTACTTCACCAGGACGCAAAGTCTTGCCGTCGCCGTGACGCTGCCATGTAAACAAAGAATTCATTTCTTCTCCTCGTAAAAACAAGTTCTGCAAGAGGTATGTAACCGAGTGTCGTTAAAAAAAAAAACAAGCACTCATCGAGCGCTGGGATGGCAGCTTCTGGGGGCTCCATTACACCACCGACCCATATGCCAAAGAGAAATTTTAACGCGCAAAAAGATATGTGTCGAACATAAGTAGAAAATCATAAGGCTACTTTTTATTTTTGTTGAAATATCAAGGAAAATCGGTGTGTCGAAAACGCAACAAACACCACCAATTATTACTCATAAAAGTTTATAAACATAAACTTTTGCTTACGTATTAATCTGCTTATTGCAATCTTAGTTTTGCAAAACATTTTGAATGTAATCTTTTAACACAATTGCATGATTTATACGCAGATCTTTCGCGCCATATAAAAACGTTATTTTTTTATTTTTTCTGCATATATCTACGATTTGGTTTACACAATCTTGATTCTCGTCCAACTCTTCAATATAACGATTAGCAAATTCTTCGAAACGCTCAGACTTATGCCCAAACCATTTTCGCAAATCACCTGATGGAGCAATATCTTTACACCACAAATCAAGATTTGCCTTTTCTTTACTTATTCCTCTAGGCCACAATCTATCTACTAATATTCGCAAGCCATCATGTTCATCAGATGATTCATAAATGCGTTTAATTTGAATATTAATATTGCACATAATTACCTCTTTAACTACATATAATAATTATACAATTATGATTTTTGTTCACTTTTGTCCGATTGTGAGAGAATAATGAGCTAAATGGTTAATTTCTTTGATACATGGAAAAAGAAAATCTGCACCATCGATATGGCTCTTATTGCCGTATTGACGCTTCTAGCTTCCTTTATTGGTAGCTGGCTTAAGCAATACCCAGGCTTAAAACTTCTGGGTGCTCTTATTATTGCGTTGCTCGTTGGCATGGCTCTGCAGCTGCCATTGCACGCATACAAAAAGAATAATGATTTACGACGCGCAGGAGTTAAAAGCGCAGCTGGTTTGATTGCAAACAAACTTCTTCGCCTTGGTATTATTCTCCTCGGCTTTAAGCTGAATTTGCATGATTTGTTTACCAAGGGCATTAAGTGCTTACCTATTGCAGCTGTGTTAGTTGCAGTAATGGTTTGCGTAACTTATAACATTGCTAAACTTTTGAAGGTAAATCCTCAGCTTGCAATGCTTACTGCAGGAGGCACAAGTATTTGTGGCGCTGCAGCAGTTATGGGTCTTTCTGGCTCAATGCCAGTTCTTCCAGAAGAGGAAGACGAAAAAGAGCAGAACGAAGTTATGGCCGTTGCAACAGTTGCAATTATGGGCACTATTTACGCTCTTGCTGAAATCTTTATTCTTCCTCACTTCGGCATGACTAATCAGCAGCTTGGAATAGCTTCAGGCGCATCTCTTCACGAAATTGCACATGCTGTTGCAGCTGGTGGAGCATTCAATAGTATTAATGTTGCAACAATAATGAAGCTTTCACGAGTTCTTATGCTCGTTCCAGCCTCCATCTTTATTGCAATCTGGTGGAATGCTCGTCATAGCAAAGTTGAAAATGGCGGAAAGCATAAGATTAGCTTCCCATGGTTTATGCTTGGCTTTATTGCAGCATCTGTTATTGGAACTTACGTTCCTTTCATAACAGCTCACGCATCCACTCTTGTAGAAGCAGGATACGTTTTCCTTGGCATGGCAATGGCAGCTCTTGGAATTAACGTAAACTTCAAAGTTATTTTCAAACAGGGTCGCACTGCTTTCCTTGCAAGCTTCTTAGCTTCTATTGTTTTGGTAGTATTAGCTTGTTTGGCTGCAGTACTATTCTTCTAAACAAAATATTGCAAGAATAGTTTGCTAAAAATATAAGAGGGTCTTCAAATGAAGGCCCTCTTTTTTATTCGTAACATTTAAAATTACATTTAAATCAGACTAGTTAAATATTGCGTTTATACAGCTTTTGCAAGATTATCCAATATGAACAGACGTTCCGTCAGGAATATTCTCATAGAACCATTTTGCATCCGCAACGCTTAAACGCACACAACCATGAGATGCAGGCTTTCCTAACTTCATACCTTCAGACCTAATATAATTCCCAAACTCATGGTTAGTTGGCACAGAGTGGAATAAGTATTCTGCATCAATAAAACCTACCCAATAGTCAGCGCCAACTTTTTCATTCTGATTGTAAAAATGCTTGTTGCGCATGCCGTTAATATGATAATCGCCATGAGGAGTAGAGTCATTTATTCCAGAACTCATGATCATTGAATAAACAGTTTTTCCTTTAGCAATAATGTAAACGCGCTGCTTTTTAAGATTTACATCAATATGTAAGTCAGAAACCTTTATTCCAGTAAGGTTAGGGTGCGCTCCCCCTGTAGGATACTTCCAAAAATCAGATTTAGCATTAGCTTTTTTAGAAGAACTTTTATTGCAATACTTATAAATATTATTTAGATTTTTTCCCTTCCTGCTATTTTTAATACCGCCGCAATTATTCTTAATCTTTTCAATAAGCGCATTTTTACGCGCCTGCACACCGTATTGATACGTAGTAGAAAGTACGTTCGATGTTTCAAAACCAACAAATAACAGGAAAATTACTATCAACATTGCAAGTATGCTCGCAGATATGTAGCGCATAGTTTTCGAACTACGAATCCACCATCTGCGCACTTTTGCAAAAACTCGCGCACATTTGCGTATATCACTAACAAAGCCACGAATAAATTGCATCACTATCTCCGGTTATAAAAATAAAAAAGTTGCTACTAATAGTTTAACAGCAAACTACTAGCAGCAACGCTTGAAAAACAAAATTTCGCTTAATTCGCAGAAATATCACACGTTGAATTTAAATTCAACAATATCTCCATCTTGCATAACGTAGTCTCGGCCTTCAAGACGAAGCTTGCCTTCTTCCTTAATCTTTGCCATAGAGCCTTGAGCCTCAACAAAATCATCGTAAGATACGATTTCTGCTTTAATAAATCCGCGCTCAAAATCAGTGTGAATTACGCCAGCAGCTTGAGGAGCAGTCCAACCTTTATGAATCTGCCAAGCGTGAACTTCCTTA
The DNA here is from genome assembly GCF_048545135.1 of Gardnerella bretellae. Taxonomy (NCBI): domain Bacteria; kingdom Bacillati; phylum Actinomycetota; class Actinomycetes; order Bifidobacteriales; family Bifidobacteriaceae; genus Gardnerella; species Gardnerella bretellae. Next base: position 257,726 of record NZ_JBKQXU010000001.1, on the reverse strand, counting down.
ACACCAGCGGTTAAATAAGTTTGAAGACCTAAAATATCGAATCCCACACGCGCAAGCTGATCCAAACCAGATTCCTTCAAACCAGCATCCTCAAGCATTTCACGAGCGTCAGCTTCGTCAAGCTCTGTAAGCTCGGACTCAAACTGAGCATTCAAGAAGATTGCTTTTGCAGGTGCCACAGAAGCAGAAAGTTTAGACTTTAAATCTTCGTCAGCAAGCTCAGAATCATCTACGTTAAACACGTAAATAAACGGCTTAGCAGTAAGCAAGTGCAAATCGTACACGTCGTTTTTATCAATAAGCTTTTCGTTATGCGCTTGGTCAATCGTTTTACCAGAAGCAAGAATTTCTTTAGCTTTATTTACTGCATCAACATATTCCTGCGTAACTTTCTTGCCACGCAAATCCTTTTCCAACTTTGGAAGAGCATTTTCAATAGTTTGCATATCGGCAAGAATAAGCTCAGTATTAATAGTGTCAATATCGTCGGCAGGATCCACTTTGCCGTTCACATGCACAATATCGTCGTCATTAAACGCGCGCACAACTTCGCAAATAGCATCTGCTTCGCGAATATTAGCAAGGAATTTATTGCCCAAACCTTCGCCCTCGGAAGCACCCTTAACAATGCCTGCAATATCAACGAAGGTAACTGTTGCTGGAACAATCTTTTCGGTATTAACTAATTTAGCTAAAACTGGAAGACGATGATCCGGAAGCGGAACAATACCAGTATTTGGTTCAATAGTTGCAAACGGATAATTCTCCGCCAAAACGTTATTGCGGGTTAAAGCATTAAACATAGTGGACTTGCCCACGTTTGGCAATCCAACAATTCCAATAGTTAAAGACATATTCACCTAGTTTAGACCAGCGTCGGGAAAGCCGACACAACTTGATTTTATTTACTTTATATTTTCGATAGCATCCACGGCAGAAATAACATCTCCCCTAAATCCGCGAGATTCTAACTGTGCAACTCCTCGAATAGTGGTTCCTCCAGGAGAGCACACTGCATCTTTCATAATCCCTGGATGAGTACTCTCGTTCATATATAACGCACCTACTCCTTCGATCATTTTTGCAGCCAAACGGTAAGCACAATCTCGCTGCAACCCGTACTTTACGCCAGCATCTCCCAAAGCTTCCATGTACATTGCTGTAAAAGCTGGAGCACAGCTAGAAATACACATTGCAATATTCATATTTTCGCCATCCACACGCTCTACTAAAGAAATTGGATCAAATAAAGCATTAAACATAGAAAGCTGTGCGTCAGTTAAAGTATTACTAGACTCAGCTAAAGTAACTCCCTGACCTACCAAAATAGGAGTATTAGGAATAATGCATTGAACATGAACATTATTGCCAAGCAAATCCTTGTATCGCTCAAGATTCCAGCCGGCTGCAACAGAAATAATGGCTGTACCGCGTTCGTCAATAAGACCAGCAATAGGTTTAAGAACTTCAGAAATCTGATAAGGTTTTACAGCAACAATAATTACATCACTTGCTTCACATACTTCTTTAGCAGTGCGCATAGCGCGAGCGCCAATAAGCGAAGTGTTACGCTCAAGTTTTTCAAAATTACGAGCACATGCAACAATATTTTCACCTTGCAATACGCCTGCATTTACAGCACCTTTAGCAATTGCTTGTGCCATATTGCCGTAACCAATAAATCCAACAGTACCGAATGTTCCACTACTCATTCATAATCCCCTTTGGTGCAATTCATAAATAAAGCACTATTTATGACGCAATTATTACTCAAACAGATGTATAGCATATCAAATAGTGCTCTATTAAACGATACAAACACGCAAAATTTAAAACTTACAGAGCTTATTAGCGCTTGTAAATTCCCTCTAAATCACCACGATTTAAAGCCTCATCAAAAAGATGACGGAATACTACATCTCCATGCAAACCATCATGCTCAAATTCGTTTGTTGTCCAATAATGGGAGTTTGCAATACGAGAAAGCGTGTCAAGCTGAAGACCAGAATCAACATACATGTCGTCAAAGTAGACTGCAGACTGTAATGGAACTTCGTTATTAGCAAGTTGATCTTGATCATAGATCTTGCCAAACTGCTTGTCGCTCATTAAGCAGTCAACTGCTGGCAAGAATGGCTGCAAAGCTTTTTCTTGATCAAACATCCAAGGAAACATAGCTTCGCCCGTAAAAAGAAGCGGACGTGCAGAACCAGAAAACTCTGGCATTGTTTCCCTAACCTGCTGAGCTGCCCACAAAATTGGGTGCTCTAATTCACCGTCAGCATAAATAAATTCTTGCAGCGGCCAATAAAGCGGGCTTGAAGCCGTTGAATCCATTACACCGTACACAAACTCGTCGCTTAAACTTCCAGCAGAAGCTCCACCACCGTGCTTAAACGCTTTCAAAGAACCATCACCATCTGCAAACGCAGAATCAAGTAGCCAGTGCACTCGCTCAAAACTTGGCTTCATGCCGAAGGAAGAACCCAACATTTGGAATCGCTCAACCGTAAGCTTCTCGCCATTTGGAAGCACAACATCACCCTGCGCAATACGATCCGCAATAGCGGCTGCACGAGCAACATCCTGCGGATAACGCTCATAAAATTGCTCAGTTTTACGCGCCATACGAGGAAAAGTATGCTCATAGACTTCACGCGCATTTGCAGGAACATGAGGAATGCCGCCAGTTGTGAAGCTTGCAATCAATCCTTGCGGGAAAAGCGACAAATACGTAAGCGTTAAGAATCCGCCGTAACTTTGCCCTAAAGACACCCACGGTTTTGCGTCAAATTCAGTAAGACGCAAATGTTCAAAATCGCGAATAATAGAGTCAGCTAAGAAACGCTTCAAATACCACGCTTGACGCTCAACACTTACTCCGTCGTCTGCCATACGCTTCATAGTTGAAGCATCCACTCTTGAAGAACGCCCAACACCACGCTGATCTGGCAAGACTACGCGAAAATGCTTAATAGCCTCTTGAATCCAACCATCACTAGAAGGCGAAAGTGGTCGCGGACACTGCCCACCAGGGCCGCCTTGTAAAAACACAAGCAACGGCAAATCGTCATGCACATGCTCAGGAGCACAAACAACTCTACAGAACAGTCGAATCGTTTCGCCTTTAATAGCTCCACCAGGAGTGTTGCCTTCCCAATCAAGTGGAACATCAATCGCACGCTCCTCAACATGTAATCCCGGAACATAATAGCTTGTGAGTAATGCCATCTTGCCATCCCTTTCTTTATTCGCGCTACATTGCAACTATCAATTACACACTCTATTTATAAATCATACTCAAGTTTGATTGTTCTATAAAGTACTATGCACTAGCCTAGTAATTATGAAAGTACCTAATATGTTTCAAAGTGTTATACAGCGATTACGAAAAGAGCTCACATTAAACGACATATTATGGGGTATTATTCCACTTATTCTTTTTATACTTTCAAGCGATCGCTACGTTATAAGCAACGTTGATGGCTTTTTGACTCAAGGTTCGCTTATTACAGTAACGCTTATCAATATTGTTGTTGCATTACTACTTTCATTACGAAAACTATGGCCTGAACAAGCGGCTACTATTTTTATTGTTATTTGCATTGTGCAAGTAGCATTTGGCCCTACTCAACTTTTCGCTGATTTCTTTGGTTTCGTGCTACTTGTTAATGCTATTGCGCGCGGAAATCCAGAACATTCAAAAGCTTTTGTTATTGCAGCTTACGTAACAACAGTATTATCTTGCGCAGTAATATCGTGGAATACTGTAATGGGACCAATATATGGCATCAATCATTCAAAAGCTAGTTATACTTGTAGTGTACAAAATATAAATAGTAGTAGCATAAAAAATTGCGTTTCAAATATACTTAATTTTGCAATTCCTTCAATAATTTTTGCGATTATTATTACTACTATTACGGTTATTATTGGCTACTGGCAGCGCACTCACGTGCATACTATTCAACTTTTGCAAGATCACAATAATGCTATTCGCGCGTACCGCCGAAAAGCTCAACACATTGCTGTTACTGCAGAGCGCGCAAGAATTGCAAGAGATATGCACGATATTGTTGCCCACACGCTTTCTATTATTATTGTTCAAGCAGATGGTGGTCGTTATGCAGCAACCAAAGATATTGCACTTGCTAAAAAAACAATGCATATTATTAAAAACGAAGCCGAGCGCGCCGTTCACGACATGCGCCGACTTCTAGAAGCTTTAACAGACGCTCCATCGTGTCAATTGGATTTCAATCACATACCTTCGCTTATTGAACAAGCAAAGATTGCATCTCCTAAAAATATTTTTTGGCATACTGTTGATGGCATAAATTCTCAAAATAGACTTAACACGGACGCACAAACCGTTGCATACCGCGTTGTTCAGGAATCTCTTACTAATATTCGAAAGCACGCAGGAGATGGCGTTAAAATAAACATTCATGAACAGTGGAATAACCAAGGCCTAACACTAAAAATCACGAATGAAATACACAAAACCGAAGCTAACCAAACGCAAAATAGCAATGCGCAACATAAAAACGGTTATGGCTTAATCGGCATGAAAGAGCGACTTGAAAATCTTCATGGAACGCTTGATTATGGAAAACTCAATGATGGAACGTTTAGTATTGTTGCTTTTATTCCATATTCCTACAGCGCAGACCAGTCAAACAGTACTGCTTCTGTATTAAATAGTATTCATAACGTTACTAATAAGAATGCAAAAGTTAATAATCAAGCAGAAGCACAAACAAAACCGGCAAATGTGAAACCAGCAGATGTAAACGTTCCAACCTCATCAAAAGTTTTGCCATACGTTTTACCAGAAGCAAATACTTCAAAAAATAGGATTGAGAAAGTATCACAATGGTTTGAACAACATTGGCTTATTGGAGACATTATTTATGCATCACCTTGGGTTGTTATGATGCTCTTTCTGCCAACCTACGATTTTATTGTTGGAGTTGGAATGTCTTCACAATATTCCAACTCGCTTTCATTACAAATACTTTATAAAGTATTTACTCTTACAACCATGATTCCATTCATGTTTCGCAGAAAAGCTCCAACCGCATGCGCAATTGTTGCAGCAGTATTTTCTGCAATACAGCTTATACTCTTGCCGAATATTTTATTCGCTAATTTTTTCATACCGAACATTATTTACGCTGCTGTGCTCTACGGTAAAAAACGCGCATGGCAATGGGTTAGCGCAGTAGTGCTTGCCGAATCTGCTATTTTCGCCGTAAAAATTGGTATTTCATCAAAAAATATTCCACAAACTGAAACTCCAATACGATTCTTTACATCAAATATTGCCACAACCAATTTTTATGACTTTATGCAATTTGCGTCCGTTGGATTAGTTTTTGGTTTCATAGTTGCAATAATTTGTTTTACAGTTATTGCGTTTGCTTATTACCGCAGAAATGATGACAATAATTTGCTGCTTCTAAAAGCGCGCAGAACAGAATTAGAGCAAGAGCAAAAACAGCTAGAAGTGCTTGCAGCTAACGCAGAAAGGCAACGACTTAGCTCAAATATTCAGCAAAAAGTTGCTATTACATTGCATAAAGTAATCGATGCCGCAAATAGCGGAATTGATATGCTAAATAAATACGAAAAATCAAATAGCAATGCAGAAAATCGAAAGTCATCAGAACCAAAGCAATCACAGGAACAAAGTGAAGAAATTAGTAAAGCTTTTAAAAATATTGGAGATGAAGGTCGTTCAGCACTAAAATATTTGCGAAAATTGCTTGGGATTTTGCGAGAAACGGGCTCAAGCGTTAATTTGGCAAATAATGGTGCGAATACAACTGAAATTGCTATTCGCCCTGCTGCCCCACTTGATGAGCAAATTCAACACAACGCATTAAATAAGCAAGAGTAAGTTGATACTATGGAAAATATGGAAAACAATGAAGTAATTCGCGTTGCAATAGCAGACGATCAGGAGCTTGTGCGAGCAGGATTTGCGATGGTAATAAATTCGCAGCAAGATATGCACGTTGTATCTCAGGCTTCTAACGGATCACAAATTGTGGAGCTTTCTAAAAGCCAAAATCCAGACATTATTCTTATGGATGTTCGAATGCCTGTAATGGACGGTTTGGAGGCAACTCGCAAGATTCTGCAGCAAAAAACTAACGAAAATACTCGCATTATTATTTTAACAACTTTTGATTTAGACGAATATGTTATGGCTGCAATTCATGCTGGCGCTTCCGGATTTTTGCTTAAAGATACAGAGCCGGAAACTTTGCTCAATTCCATACGAACTGTGTATCAAGGAAACGCAATTATTGCTCCGACCGCTACTAAACGTTTGATCGAAAATATGATTCAGCAAGGCAAAGTAGCAACAAATATTAAAGCAAACAGCGTTGCGAGTTACGCTGCACAAGCAAATTCGGCTACGCAAGCAAGTTCAACTGCACAAGGAACACAAAGCTGCGCATACGGAATTTCCGTTATTCCAGAGCTTACTGATAGAGAACGCGAAGTTCTTGTTGAAATTGCTCACGGACTTTCAAATCAGGAAATTGCTGACAAATTATTTATTAGCTTGCCAACAGTTAAAACTCATGTTGCGCATATTTTAGGAAAAATCGATGCTAGAGACCGCGTTCAGGCTGTAGTTTTTGCTTACGAAAATGGCTTAGTTAAGCCGTAAAATACAGCTATTTTACAAGATTTCTCTGTCTAATGAGACGTGAATTGTCAGAGTTTTCTCTCATAGCAAGTTTTATATTTGTTATACAAGAAGCCCAACAGCTTTTGCATGCTTGACTTCTGTCTTTCAACTAATTACGTCGAGAGCGTTGTGTTGATTTCAAGGGCAGATTAGGTGGGTGTATTTTTTAGGCTTTGTGCTTTTGGTTTCTTCTTCGTAAAAACTCTTTAACAATGATTGGAATTATAGTTGGGATACATTCAAGAGTAATAAAAAATGTAATGTACGTGCAAGTCCAGCTACTACCCAATTGCCGAGGAGACTCTTGTAATATCAATAAATCAATAGCAGGGGCGATAAGCGCGATAGCGATGGTTTTACAAACTCCTAAGTTTTCGAGTGTTTTTTGATTGACAACAATCGAGTAAAGAAGAATTTTTGTTAAACCAAGTGCATGAGCTATAACAATGAGTAAAAAGGGTGAGTCATAAACAATTTCCCAATCGAGTGATTTAAGAGAATTGATAATAAGTCCTAAAAGAGGGAGTAATAATGAAAAAAGGAATAATCGTATAGCTTGATATACAGATTTCTTCATAACTAACCTCCTTAAATTTATATAGTCAAGTGGATGCCTACTGTCATAGACAGACTATTTTTCACTTATTTTACGTTAATTTATCTTACTTTGAAAGTTGGGATAATCATATCCGATTAAAATCTGGCGGTCATTGGCAGACGGGGTTTAAGGAGCTTGGGTAAATACTGTACCGTTTTCACGAAGGCAGCGTAGCAGTGATAAGCGTGATTTTGTTTGCTTTTATGAGTATGACATAAAGTTCAGAGAAATTTTGACACATACGGAGGATTGTGTTGAAGAGCTAAAGCAACATCCAGGAGTTATATCACCTGATTGCTCTCTCTACATTAATGCTCCTCGTTGTGCGCAAATTTGCACTTGTGTAGCAATGGTTAGCGATGGCTATCGTTAAAAGTTTTAGCGTGCGGTGGATTTAAGCTTACTTTTCGAGATTCTAGATGTGATTTTGCTACCTTTCAGCCTACTGGTTGCGTACTCTAGTTGCTTATATTTTGGGGAACAAATCGGTGTAAAAATCATAAAAAAGTTCCCTACATTATTGATTATTGGGGAACAAAATGGTATTTTATTTAAGTAGATGTTCCCCAATTTATGTGAAAAAGGAGTGTGAATATGGCTGCAAAATATGATGATGTGCAAGAATTACTTAGAAAAAAGGCTGATATTAATGCTCGCTTGAGTTTGCTTGCGTATGATGGTACTCCTGAAATCAAAAATCGTGGAGATGGTAAATATTTATACACCAGAAAGCGCGTTTCGGGAAAGTTGACGTCTACATATGTTGGTGTATATTCGGACGATTTGTATAATCTTCTTCTTCGCAATGCAAGTGAATCTAGGCAATTGCGTAAGGAACTTCGCGCTGTAGTAATGCAGCTTGCGAATGCTGGATATTCTAATAGTGAGTTATCTGCTGATTTGGTGAACAATATTGCTTTTGCAAGGGCTAACTTAAAGGCGAATATTTACGATCAGGCGGTTTTGGAAGGCGTTGCTACTACTTTTCCTCAAACTGAAGAGATTATAGATAACGGGAAAGTGTTTGGCGTTTCTGCGAGTGATGTTCAAAAAATCTTGAATTTGAAGCATGCTTGGGAGTTTATTTTAGACGAGGATGTTGTATTAAGCAGGTCTGATTATTACATGCTCAGTCATATAGCGAAGCTTGTTAATGAGGGTTTTTTCTTAGACGGCGGTCGTATTAGGGGTGTTCCTGTTGCTATTGGTGGATCTACTTATATTCCGCCTATTCCTAATGAAATAGATGTTAAAGAAAAAATAAGGAATATTGTTGAATGTGAGGAAGATAGTGAGAATGTTGAAGGTAAAGTTGGAAGGAAAGAGCCTATTGATATTGCGATTGAATTATGCGTTTATTGTATGAAGTCGCAGATATTTTTAGATGGGAATAAGAGGGCTTCTGTGATTTTTGCGAATCATTATTTGATTTCTCACGGTAAAGGCTTGTTGGTTATTCCAGAAAATAAGGTTCCTGAGTTTAAGAAGTTGCTTGTTGAGTATTATGAGGGTGAAGATTTGCAGGTAATTGCTTCGTTTATGAGGGAATATTGTTGGAGACATTAAACGCGCACGATGATATTGGTTCTGCTGTGGCGAATAATGTTAAGGCTTCTGCTTCTTGCATGGTGGATACGTTAAATGGTACGAGTGTTTTAGAATGAGAAATACCTAAGGGTGCAAGCCTTGAAGTAGATTGTGAGAATGGTATTAGCGAGGTTACTGATAAGAATAAAGCTAATATTGGGCTCAAAACAGATGAATGTGCTCACTATGCTGTGCATTGCTTGAATGGGAAAGCTGTAGTGAAGTAATACTGTTGTGGTGTTTTATGTCCGCTACTTTGACCAATCGCACGAAATAGAGTTTGGCATATTCTAAAAATTCTTCGTAATGTTGGAGTATTAGGCTTGGTGGTTTTTAATCCAAGTGTAAAGGTCATTTTCATTCGCTTTGCCTGATGCAACTTTGAGAATAAAAAAATTCCGCATTAGAGATAAGGAATTTACGCAAGTTGGTAAGTTGCGTGATAAGTAGTAAATGAGCGGGTTAGGTCTGGTTTTAATATTTTTTCTCATAATATTTGTTGATAAAAAACATGATTAATGGAGAAAAGGCGACTGAAATAGCTAGAAAAGCAGCTGGCAAATATGCTTTTGTGATAAATGCAATTATGGCAATTATTCCCATTAGGTGCATTAGTATGAATGCCATTGTTGCATTTACTTTATCTTTGATTTTCTCGTTTCTTTCATCGTTCACATTTATTTTGTAGGTGTGGTCTTTTTCCATCATCTTATAGTGCATGATTTTTACGTGTGAAAGTGAGATAGTTGCAACAAAAATAACTGATAGTACAATTTCGACGGATTCGTTCAGTTTAAGAGTGAGTGCAAGAATTAGTCCGCAAATTCCTATTACATATCCTATGTACCAAAAATTCTGGTTTTTTTGTTTTTTCATTTTTTATCTTCCTCGTAGATAAATATTTCTTCTATTGTTAAATCAAAGTACTTAGCAATTTTGTATGCCAATATGATTGACGGGTTGTATCTTCCATTTTCCAAAGAACCGACTGTTTGTCTTGATACTTCGAGTGCGTCGGCAAGTTCTTCCTGGGTTATGCCTTTTTCTTTTCTAATTTGTTCAAGTCTATTTTTCACATTACATTCTCCTTCCTAACGGAAAGCTAGCTTTACATATAGGATAATCTTTTCGAGAGTAAATGTCAAGGTGACTTTCCATTGGATTTAATATTGTATTTAACAAAGATAGGGTGGATTATGATCCGCTTTGCAGAGATTTTTATTCCAGGTTTCGAATTAACGCCACTGGAGATCTTTTAGATTGTGCTTTCTCAAATAAGATCACAGATGAACAATTGAATCAATTTTTTTAGATACAAGTATATCCAAGAATACATATTCCTAATGCAGCAAATGTACATGGTAATATTTCTTTATGTCCCGCATTTTTCCAGCGCTAATAAGTTAATCTACAAATTTTTCAGGATCGCCTGTATTTTTAACCGCTTTTGAGAGGTCTACGTATTCTAAGTCATAATTTACCTTTTTTAATTTTGCGTTATAGTGAATCAGTATGATAACGACTAGTGCAATACTCTATCTAATGATGTACTGATAAATCAGGTTTTAGTACAAAGCAAATTTTAAGTACTTTCTTTTGTGGTGTTCTGATTTGTTTTTCTAAAATTTCTATAAAGCGTTTTTCTGGTGTAGTGTTTGAATAACATCAAGATTTCCAAGGAGTTAATAATGTGTTTATATAATATTTTTCCTAAATGCAAAAATAATAAAATAAGTATTTCATTGGATCAAGTAAAAAATAGAAAAGAATTTAGTCATTATAAAGAATTTGAGAAACTTGGTAGCGGCTGTAATGCTACGGTGTTCAAAGCTAAGCATAAAGTTACAGAGCAGTCTGTTGTTATTAAAGTTTATAAAATTTTTAAAAATAATGAAGAATCTTATAAGGATAAGCATTTAAAGGAGATTAAAAAGAATGCGAAAATAAATTTGACAAAATATAATCATTCTGTATTTGATGCTGGAACTGTCAGTGTAGGCTGTTTTAAATATCTGTATTGCATTATGAATTATTTAGATGGCATTACGCTAGAAGAATGGCTAGAGGAAAGAAAATCACTAGAAAAAAGATTAATAAAACAAATTGAAATAAATGCTGCTTTAGGTTTTTTGTACTCTTGTTATAATTTGGTCGATAACGATTGTGGTGAGATTACACATGGAGATATTAATGTTGGCAATGTAATCTTTTTGAAACAGAACAGCATTAATCATAAAAATGGTTTTTTAAACTATTGTTCGTGCAGTGGTAATTACTTAGTCCCTACAAAAGTAGAACTAATTGATTATGGCACATCGGAGTGGGAGGAAACTACTCACAATTGCGGCATTGAACGTGACCTTAATTTTATTGTTGATAATACCTGTAAAATATTATCTTCATATCCTATAAAGAAATTTATTAATGATAAAGCAATACTTGAGCATAAAGAGTTAGATAATAAAAGGAATATTTTGATTGTTGATTTGATACGAATCATATTATCAATTGATTATCTTGATAATTTATGTTATGCAGGAGGCCGTAAAAAAGACTACTCTGATTGGCTTTATAGACTATGGAATTGCGAATTTAAGTGGGAAGACAAATTTGAATTTAATAATTTTATTGACTTAAATTATTGGTCAGCATTAAAAAAACCAAGCACAGGAAAATATATTAATAAAACAGAAATTGTTAATTATATGAATAATATGAATAAACAGAAAAAACAGTGTTATACAATAAAACTTATAAATAGGTGCATATATACATGTAATTATGATTATCCGGATATAAAATTTAAGTGATAGGATACTAATTGTAAACCTTTTAACGATAGCTTTTCCTATCTTTAAAAGGTGCACCCACTATCCATAGTGTGCACTCAAAAAAGTGTAGCTATACTAGGAGTTCTCTCAATCCACGTCGAGAGTGTCGTATTGATGCCAAAGGCTGATTAGGTGGGTACGTTTTACATTATTCTTATGAAGAATAAACCACTGCAAAACCAATAAACTCCATACAAAACATATAAAAATGCGGCTATTTATGCATAAGGCACAAATAGCCGCAAATTTAAATTATCAACATACCTAATAGCTTTTTAATTTATGCTTTCGGTAAGCGACGGTGACGCATAAATGTTACGCCTGCAGCAGCCGCACCAGAAATGGTTAGCGCACCCAAAACACCCAACATTATAGTGCTAAGCATATTGCCAGAAGACTTGTTCTCGGATGTAGCACTAGCTTGAGCTTGTGGCTTTTCGCTTTCAGTATCCGAAATCTTTTCGTCAGTTTCGTTAGCAGGACGATCCTGAACATCATTATTTTCGGAAGTTTCCGCACTTTCTGCAGTTTTAGAAGTTTCCGTGGTTTCCGCAGTTTTAACGTTTTCCTTAGCCACATTAGATTCAGAAGGCTTTGCAGAAGGCTTTGCAGATTCAACAGACTTGCTTTCAACAGGCTTGCTTTCAACAGTCTTGCTTTCAGTCTTGCTTTCAACAGGCTTTGACTGCTTATCTGTAGCATCTTCAGAAACAGCAGGAGCTGAATTATCTTCAACTTGAACTGCTGGCACTACTGGGGCTGCAGGAGTAACAGGAGCAGATGGCATAGCTGGAGCTTTAACAGACGGAGCTGGGATCTTAGCTTCAGGTACTGCAGGAGAAGGAGCAGCTACTTTCGGAGCACCTGCTAATGGAGGTGCAGGTGCTGGAGAAACACGCTCTTTAGATTCAGAATCAGAAGGTGCTGGAACACTAGGAGCAGTCTGTTTTTCAGATTCTTTTGCCTCATTATTACCAGCAGAACTGCTACCATTTTGCTGATTCTTTTGAACTTTTTCCTGTTCCAATTGAGCTTTGAGAGTAGCAACTTTAACTCTAGCTTCCTCAAGCTTCGTTTCTGCGGCTCTTAAAGAATCTTCAACTTGCTTCTTTTGCTTATTGTTATTGGCTCTTGCATCAGGCTGATTATTTTTTAATGCTTTAACACCAGCAATAACACGTTTTAGTGATTCAATTTTTTGGCTTAGCTCATCACCTTTACCAACTGACTTATAGTTCTCAATAATATTATCAAGAAGCTTTATTTCAGACTCTGCTTTCTTTACTTCAGAATCTTTACTGTTAGAAACTTCGAGCTTATTGGCTACATCTTTTTTAGACTTATCAATTTGATCTTTAATCTTTTTAAGTTCTTCATCTGCTTTTTCAAATTCTTGCTGCGCTGTTTTGAAAAGAGATTCTAATTCTTTCACAGTTTTTTCTTTATCAGCTACAGATTTCTTATCTTTTTCGATTTTTTTAAAAAGCAAAGCTTGATCATCAGAAACTTTTTTAAGCTGATTATTTATAGAATCAATATCACCATTATTTTCTTTAACAGCTTTATCTAATGCAGATTCTAAATCAGTCATTTTTGTTTCATACTCTTTAACTTGAGCAGAATCACTTGCAATAGATTCCTTAAGAGAATCTACTTCTTTGTGAAGATTTGAAATCTGCGATTCATACTGCTTTATGCTAGATGCAGCTCTTTCTTTTGTTTGACTTTTTTCTTCTTCGTCATTTTGCAAACCATCAAGAGCTAATTTTGCATTATCATATTGCTTTTTTAAAAGTTCGTATGCTTCTTTTAATCCGGTAAGATCGCTCTCTTTTTCTCTTTTGGATTTTTCAAATTCCGCAACCTTTGCTTTTGCAGCTTCGGAATCCATTTTAAGTGCATTTTGAGCTTCTAGAAGTTCCTTTTCCTTATCTTTCACAGCGTTTTCAGCTATTTTTTCAGTTTCAGAGATTTTACTTAAAAGATCGTCAAATTCTACAACTTTTTTCTTATACGCTTCAATTTGATCTTCTAATTGCTGAACTTGCTCTTCAGCTTTTTCAATTGCTTCTTCAGTAGACGCTTTAACAGTCGCCTCTGTTTGAGCTGGTACATTCTGTACTTCATCAGCAGCATCTTGCGCCCACGCTGGCATTGGGCTTTGCATTAACAATAAGATTCCTGCAATTGCTGCGGCAGATTTTTTATTGACCGTTACCATATTTTCTACTCCTTGCTCGTAGCGGCCTTCATGTCTAACTTATGTCAGCAGTCATTTTGAGCATAACAAAGAAATAAATACATTTTCAACGCTATTTATTCGGAAAATTTCCGGCAAAACTTGTCATTATGAATAATAATCGTATTATTTTTGAATATCTTTAATAAAAAATGCCATTTCTATACATAATATTATAATCTTCGCATAATTATGCACACATTTTAATAAAAAAATAATAACGATAATACAAATTTTTTCTGCGTGTCGAAGACGCTTAAGAAAAAGATAATGCCGGCACGTAAAATTTACACACCGGCATTATCTTTATTTTCTGCAACTTAACTTCTACAGACTATCTTTCACATATAGTTTTTGTGAAATTTAGTCCTCCGCGAGCGCAACTACTGGCGAAGACTTCACCGCTCTACGAGCTGGAAGCACGCTGGAAAGAAGCGCTGCAAGCAAAGCGATTAGAGCAAGAACCGCGTAAATAGTCCAATCAACTACAAACGGAACTTTGCCAATTACGCTAAACACCATGTAGGACCCAATCCACCCAAACGCCGTTCCAACAATCAAGCCTGAAACAGTGCTTGTTAAGGAAATCAACGTTGCTTCCAACGCAAGCGACCTTCTAACCTGTCCCCTTGTCATGCCTATTGCGCGCAAAGTTGCAGATTCTTTAGTTCGCTCAATAACAGACAAGCTTAATGTGTTTGCAACGCCTATTAAAGCAATCACAACGGCTACTGCTATTAAGCCAACAAGCACCATCATCATTGCATCGATAGCACTCTCCCACTTTGCACGCTCAAACACGCTTCCAGTAGACATAACCTCCGCATAGCTAGATGTAACATTTTGAATGTTTTTAGCAATATCTACAAGATTAGCTTTGCTAGAATCTACCGAAATAAGCAGAATATGCGTTGTAGGCTTAAGGTAGTTATTGAAGTAGGATTTGCTCACAAAAGCAGTATTATTTGAATACACACCAATATTTCGATACGTCTTAAACTGAACTTGCTTTACAGTAATGCTCTTATCGTTATTACTATAGTCTGTATTCATGCCAGTAAATGGCGTAATATTATTACTGTCTGTTTCACCAGAACTGTACTTTTCTACGTAAGCTTTTAGATTAAGGTTTCCTTTTTTAAGATCAAAAGGCTTTCCACCTTCATCATTAAACTTAGGCAAAAGCACAGAATCTTTGTTTATATTGACGCCATCAAGGTCAGTGTGCATTACATTTCTAAGTTGATTTACATTATCAACTCCAGCTGCCATAGCGTACTCAGTTTTGCCCTTAGCGTTCTTAAAAATCATAGGAACTGCAGGAAGCAACTCAGTATGCTTTATTCCAGTAATCTTTGAAATATCGGCAGCTAAAGATTCATCAACATTCTTGCCTTGAATAATAATGTCAACACTGTAACGGTCATCAACAACACCTTTAAGAGTTGCTTTACCGCAGATTGCGCCAGTTACTACTGTTGAAACAAGCGTTACACCAATAAGCAAAGCCGTTCCAGTTGCTGCAACTCTTCTAGGGTTTCGTTGCACGTTTGCGTTGGCAACTTTAGAAGCAGGCCCACAAAGTGCCATAATTACTCCAGTTGCCTTCATTGCAAACGGCATCCAGAATGTTGCTGTAATAATAATTCCAATAAACACAAGCGCGCATCCAAACACTGCCCCGAGCAAAGTCCTCCAAGAGTCAGCACCAGCATTAGGCGACTGCTGAGCAATCATGCTTGCTAAAGAAGTAGCACTTAAAGCCGTAGCTAAAATACCTACAACAATAAACAGAACGCCAAGAACAGCGCGAAGAATGCTTGCACGCTTATCTTTAATCAAATCCATTGGTCGTAGCGCTTCCATAGGCGTTACTTTTGTAGCAGATCGAGCAGCACTCATAGACGCAAGAACTGTTACAATCGCGCCAATTACTATTGGCCACACAACCGCTGGAAGTGAAACAATCAAAGGAATCTTAGATAACGATCCAGAATTAATATTCACGTTACTAATTGCGCCCATAAATCCTATTGCGCAAAGCACGCCAACAGCAGCAGAAATAACTCCAAGTATTGCAGCTTCAAGCAAAACTGCAGCATAAAGCTGGTGCGATTGTGCGCCGATTACGCGCAAAAGTGCAAGAGTGCGTCTGCGTTGAGCAACCAAAACTTGGAATGTGTTTGCTATAACAAGCGAAGAAATAAGCAATGCTAGAACAC
This sequence comes from Gardnerella bretellae, assembly GCF_048545135.1. Lineage (NCBI taxonomy): Bacteria > Bacillati > Actinomycetota > Actinomycetes > Bifidobacteriales > Bifidobacteriaceae > Gardnerella > Gardnerella bretellae. Next base: position 241,543 of record NZ_JBKQXU010000001.1, on the reverse strand, counting down.
CAAAAGATAGCAAGAACATGGTTACAAAATTAGTGCCGTTGGACACATTTCGAACAGCTCTTACACCAACTTCGTGCCTAGACATAAGAGAAAATTGCTCTGGAAGCAAAGCGCTAATCTTAGGAGATAAATCGTTTATTTTAGATTCATCAATACTCATGTATACTTTGCTTTGCACAACTTCATTGTCAAAATTCTTAAGATTATTGAGTTTTGCACAAAAATCATTCGTTACGCCACCAAGATATGTGCCGCGATTTGAAACTGGTATTTGAGAATGTTCTCCATCGTCTACAAGACCAACCACACGAACATCGTACGATTTTTCTTTATCTCCGCCAGTGTCATCTACTTTAACCAAAGTTATAGTATCGCCAACGTTTGCATGTATTGATTTAGCAATACTTTTAATAAGCGTAATTTCGCCTATTTTTTGCGGTTCCCTACCTTCTGTTGATTTATACACAGGAAGATTTCCATACAAACCACTAGACCAAGCAATACTCGTAGCTGATTTATCACCTTTTTCCACTCTTACAAGCGCACTAGCATCGTCACTGCGAATGCCTTTGACACCAGGCATCTTCGATATTTTGTCTAAATGAAGGTCTTTATAATGAATTCCACTATTCGGAGAACTGTTAGAGCTTTTAGATGAGATTGCATAATTTGCGCTATGGAATTCTTCCGTTGCGTTTCGAACCATCAAGTCGTCAACACTATTTACAAAAAGCAAAGTAGCGCTCATAAACATGCTGCCTATAAGAATTGCAATTCCAGAGGCGATTAGCATGCGCACGCTTTTACGCATAAGTTTTAGTGCGATTTTCCACATTCTAACTTCACCACCTTTTATTGCAATTGAGCAGGCTGATTATTAATACCAGCTTCGCTGCGTTCCATAAGCATCTTGCTCATGCCTTCTGCAGTAGGATTTTGTACGTCTTCAACGATTTGACCATCTGCAAACACGATTGCTCGATCCGCATAAGAGGCTGCAACAGCATCATGCGTAACCATAATTACAGTTTGACCAAGTTCCGTTACAGACTTCTTCAAAAAATGCAAAACTTCTGAGCTGGAAGCAGAGTCAAGATTTCCGGTAGGTTCATCTGCAAAAACTACGGAAGGCTTAGAGATTAAAGCTCGAGCAATTGCAACGCGTTGTCGCTGACCGCCAGAAAGCTCAGCAGGCCTATGCTTTAAGCGATCTTGCAAGCCAAGAGTTAAAACCAAAGTATTAAACCATTGCTTATCTGGCTTTTTGCCTGCCAAAGTAAGAGGCATAAGAATATTTTGCTCAGCACTAAACATTGGAAGAAGATTAAAACTTTGGAAAATGAACCCAACCATTTCGCGTCGCATAAGTGTAAGCTGCTTATCGCTCATGCCTGTAATATCTAGGCCATCTACCAAAACTTTTCCAGAATTAACGCTGTCAAGACCAGCTAAAGAATGCATTAAAGTTGACTTTCCAGAACCAGAAGGGCCCATAATCGCAGTAAACTTGCCACGCTCAAAACTTACACTAACATCTCGCAAAGCGTGAACAATGCCTGCACCCTTGCCAAAATCTTTAACAACATGCAAAGCTGCAACCGCTGTTTCACCAATCAAGTTTTGGTTAAAATCTGCTCTAAAATCTAAATCATTTTCTTGCTCGTATGAGCTTACTTCGTACGGACTGTTCATAACTGCTCCTTTTCTTAAAAAGTAGTAATCGCATAGTTATCTATTGCTAATACTTAAATTTACGGGAAAATACGGCTGATTACCATCGTACGTAAGGCGGAAATTATTTAGAAAAAATTAGCGTCTCATCCTAAAGTATGATGCGCAAATTTAAAGAATATACACAAAAAATCGGAGCGCATACAAATACGAATGCGCTCCGAATAAAATGGTAATGGATCTTCAGGAATATTTTTAATTAATAATTTTTTACTTTTACTTTCGCTTTCTCTATTTAAGCAAGACCTGCTTTACGAACTGCGTCAAATCCGCGCTGCAAATCGGCAAGAATATCGTCAATATGTTCAGTTCCAATAGACAAGCGAATAGTTCCCTCATGAATGCCCTGATCTTCCAACTCTTCAGGAGTTTCCTGAGAGTGAGTAGTAGATGCAGGATGAATAACCAACGATTTTACATCCGCAACATTTGCAAGAAGTGAGAAAAGCTGCAAATTGTCAATAAATACGCGAGCTGCATCCCTTCCACCTTTAATATCAAACGTGAAAATAGAGCCGCCGCCGTTCGGGAAGTAACGCTTATAAAGCTCGTGATCAGAACGACCTTCAATAGAAGGATGACTTACAGATTCAACTTCTGGCACAGTTTGCAAATATTTCACAACCTTCAACGCATTCTCAACGTGACGTTCAACTCGCAAGCTCAAAGTTTCCGTGCCTTGCAAAAGCAAGAACGCAGCAAACGGGCTAATGCAAGCGCCAGTATCGCGCAAAATAATCGCACGAATACGAGTCACAAAAGCCACAGATCCTAAAGCTTCATAGAAGTTCAAACCATGATAGCTAGGGTCAGCTTCAGTAAGAGTTGGGAATTTTCCAGGAACTTTAGCCCAATCAAAATTGCCGCCTTCAACAATAATGCCACCAAGAGTTGTGCCGTGGCCGCCAATAAATTTCGTAGCAGACTCAACTACAATATCTGCACCATGCTCAAGCGGACGGAAAAGATATGGAGTTGCGAAAGTATTGTCAACAAAAACAGGAATGTTGTGTCGATGCGCAATCTCTGAGATAGCTTCAAAATCAGGCAAATCAGCATTAGGATTACCAAAAGTTTCAAAGTATACGAGCTTTGTATTTGGTTGAATTGCATCCTCGAAGTTTTGAGGATTCTTAGGATCCACAAAAGTGGTTGTTACACCATCTCTAGGAAGAGTGTGACGAAGCAGGTTATAAGTGCCACCATACACATTCTTTGAAGACACGATGTGATCGCCCTGCTGCGTAATATTGCGAACCGCATAGTCTACAGCGGCCGCACCAGAAGCAACAGCCAAAGCTGCAGTTCCGCCTTCAAGAGCCGCAATTCTACGCTCAAAAACATCTTGAGTAGAATTCGTCAAGCGGCCATAAATATTTCCAGCGTCGCGCAAATCAAAACGAGCTGCAGCATGATCAAAATCATGGAACACGTAGCTTGTTGTTTGATAAATAGGAACTGCACGAGAATCAGTTGCCGGATCCGCCTGCTCTTGGCCAACATGCAATTGCAATGTTTCAAAATGATACTTTCCTTGCAATTCTTCAGTAGCGCTCATAATACCCCTCCAGTTTTTCAACTTTTTAAACAGTAGATTAGTTTGCTTCAGCTTGCTTTGTGCATCCACTTACTTTTCTGTTTTCTGTTTACACTTTTATTTAAGTGATAACGACAGTATGCCATTATGGTTCATTCGTACATACCTACGGTTATCAAAATTACCTATAACGAATTAACAATTTGCAAAAAATAGCGAAATTTGTTTTAGAAAAATACAGAAAATATAGTGAATTTCTAATACAACACGCCGTATATAGCTTTTATCCACAATGCTCAAAAAATCTGGATTACTGCTCAATAAGAACAGAAAATAGCAGCATGATTACACAAAAACACATTATTGACGATGAAATTATCTCGTTTGACGAGATTGATGACGCTGAGACTGCTCAAGTATTTTTACAAGAAAAACTTGAACAAGTGTCAAACGAGCTTCAATCAGACTCTGTTGACAGCAAAGAGCTTGGAAAACTTGGCGAAACATACGCCGCTTTGCGCCTAATGCAACAAGGTTGGCATGTTATTGACAGGAACTGGCATTCGCGTCAAGGAGAATTAGATTTAGTTATGATTACGCCGGAACAAAAATTAGTTTTCGTGGAAGTCAAAACTCGAAGAAGCGTACGTTGCGGCACACCACTTGAAGCAATAAACCAAGATAAGCGTAATAAATTACGTAAAGCAGGCATGCAGTGGATAGAAAAATTCGGCACTGACATACCCAGATACCGTATTCGTTTTGATGCAGTATCAATTCTTGTTATAAACAAATACACGTACAGCGATTCTGCATGCATGATTCAAGCGCTAGAAGAAATAGATAACAACAGCAATATTCAATTCACTCATATTCCAGGAGCATTCTAATGAGTATTGGAAACGCATTATCAGTTGGACTTATTGGACTTAAAGCTTTTACGATTAAACTTCAAGCATTTATGTCTGGCAATATGCCAAACTTTTCAATAATAGGACTTCCAGACACTTCTCTAAGCGAAGCTAGAGAACGAGTAAAGTCAGCTCATCATGCCTTACACTGCAAATGGCCAGAAGGTAGAGTAACAGTAAACTTGTCTCCTGCTTCAATGCCTAAAAGTGGATCTTCATACGATCTTGCTATTGCAGCAAGTATTTTAAGCGCCGAAAAATATATTCCACTTTCTGAACTTGAAAATACCGTTATTTTAGGAGAACTAAATCTTGACGGCACAGTTCTTCCAATACAAGGAATGCTTCCTATTGCTCTTTACGCAAAAAAGAAGCATTTTAAGCGCATGATTATTCCTCAAGAAAATCTTGCGGAAGCGCAATTAGTAGAAGGTATTGAGACTATTGGAATACATCATATTTATGATTTAGTAACCGAATTGCATGGAACTTTGCAAGAAGAGTCCCTAAAACTTATTGAAGAAGACCCAGTTTATAAGCACATGCAAGTTTTAGAACGAAATGGGCAAGACAATACAAATAGTGAGCACTCTGAAATATTAGAAGATCAAAGCGCTTCACCACTACAAGTCAATTCAAAATATGAGATTGGAGACATGTGCGAAGTTATTGGGCAAGAACACACAAAGTGGGCTCTTCAAGTTGCTGCAGCCGGAGGGCATCACGTTATGATGATTGGCCCTCCAGGATCCGGAAAAACCATGCTCGCATCTCGAATACCAAGCATTATGTGTCCTCTTAATGAACAAGAACAGCTTGAAGTCGCATCTATTCGTTCACTTTGCGGCACGCTACCATACTATGGCATTAGTGACATTCCACCATTTGAAGCGCCACATCATACAGCTTCAGCAGCTTCACTCATTGGAGGCGGAACGGGAGTTGCAAAACCTGGTATTATAACTCGCGCACACTGCGGAGTACTGTTCATGGACGAGGCTCCAGAATTTTCACCAAGAGTTTTGCAAACACTTAGAGAGCCGCTGGAATCCGGCCATATTGCTATTTCGCGTTCAAAAGGAACTACGCTTTATCCTGCTAAATTCCAGCTTGTTATTGCAGCAAATCCTTGTCCTTGCGGCTACGCATATGGAAACGGAGAGCGATGCACATGCAAAGAGCGAGAACGCGCTAGATACTTTTCTAGACTTTCTGGACCTATTCTTGATCGCATTGATATTCAAATGGATGTTCCACCTGTGGAAAGAATTGTTATACCAAACCAAAACAATCAAGTTCACGGGCCAAATAAAGAAGCGAGCACAACTCTTACAAGTGAAATGATGCGCAATAATGTAACAGAAGCACGTCAAGTAGCTAGAACTCGTTTCAGCAAGCAAGGTTGGGATTGCAATGCTCAAGCTTCAGGAACATGGCTTCGAAAATACACTTCTAAACAGGCTGTTGGGCTTATTAATCGAGCATTAGAAAAACACCAATTAAGTTTAAGAGGAGCAGATAGAGCGTTGCGACTTGCTTGGACGTTAGCAGATCTTTCTGGACATACTTCACCAGACATGACAGACATGGCTCAGGCCATTAGTTTAAGGACACGAATATGAGCAATCTCAATAATATAAATAATAAAAATTGCGAAAATAGCATTGATAATGTTATTGAAATTGACGAGGAAACACTTTCTCGCGCAATACTAACGTTCTGCTTAGAAGGAGCAGACGCCATTATGTACACGCTTTTACTTGGAGCGCAGCATGCTAACTATATTGTAAAACTGCTGCATCCTATTGTTAAAAGTTTCCTAGCCCAACAGCAAGAATCTTCTGCTCAACAAATGCAACTTCCTATTATTAGTGAAGAAACTAGCGAAGAAACAGCCCAAGAAAATATTGAAGAAGCTATTAAAGAAAACGCGGATAATATTAGCTTATCTAAAGACAAGCGCAGCAAAAGCCAACAATTAACATCTACTATGTGGAAGCACATAAGCAAACACCACTCAATAACAACTTTAGAATCGTATTTTAATAAGGGATTAAAGTCATGGGGATACAGAGACAACAACAATACACAAACTTTAGAAGCACTACACCACACTCTCGCAAAATGGTGCGTTAGACTAACACATCTACCAACTTGGGAGCCAAACGCATTATGTAAATGGTTCACTAATTCAGGAAAGCAGTGGATTATTGCACCTCACAGTAAGTATTGGCCAAAGCAATTACAAGATCTGGCTTTTCAAAGCCACTTTTCTCCACCATTATGCCTGTGGGGTATTGGAAACCCTCAAGCACTTATTCAATGCCATAATCCGCTTGCAATTGTAGGATCTAGATCTTGCACAGATTACGGAAGAGAATTAGCGTATCGTTTTGCTTACGACTGCGCTTCAAAAGGGCATACTATTATTTCTGGCGGAGCTTATGGAATTGATGCAGCAGCCCACTGGGGCGCAATTGACGCTCAAACAGATGCAGGCGAAAACAAACCAATCGGAAGAACAATTGCAGTTTTTGCAGGCGGATTGAACCATATGGGCCCACAAAGCAATTCTCAGCTTTTTGATGAAATTATAGAAAAAGGCGGTGCTTGCATAAGCGAATTGTGCCCCGACACTACTCCAGTTGGGCACAGATTCCTATTACGAAACCGAATTATTGCAGCATTATCTTCAAAAGTTCTTGTAGCGCAAGCAAGACTACAATCAGGCGCTTTGAATACTGCAACATGGGCCACAGACTTAAACCGCGAGTTGTATGCGATTCCAGGAGATATAAATCGACCTCATAACGCTGGATGCAATAAAATTATTCACGATTCACAAGCAATAATGGTGTGCGGTCAACAAGATGTTGATATTCTTTTCCCACAATCTCACCATTACATAGCGAGAGCTTTGAATAAAACTGCTAGTAGTAAAACAACAGCAGAAAGCAACTCTTTTAACAACTCTGATAATAGCGATAAAACCTACAATGTTCAGGAAGAGCAAGTATTAAATTCAAGTGAATCAGAAAATTATACTGAAATACAAAAGCATATTATTAATGCGATTCTTACATGTAAGCGCAAACGTGAAAATTCAAACATTGATAGCATTTATGAAATTATTAAGCTTTCATACGAGAAAGAAGAATTAGACACAATTCCATCTATTGCAGAAGTTTCTGGAGCAATCACACTTTTAGAGTTGGAAGGAACTATATTTAGAAAAAATGAAGATTTTGTTATAAAGCAGCAAAAAGTGGCATAACACGCATTCCGCAAGACTATGCTTATGAGAAAATAAGAGTATGCAATCAAGCGAATACTACGATGCAATTATTATTGGAGCCGGAGCAGCAGGACTGTCTGCAGCACTTGGGTTGGTTCAATCTTGCGAATACAAAACATTGAAAAAACAAGGAAAATCTCCTTCAATAAAAGTGATTTCTAAAATACCTTCTTTAAGATCTCATACAGGATCAGCAGAAGGTGGAATCGCTGCAAGCCTAGGAAACGTTGAACACGATACTTGGCAGTGGCATTATTATGACACTGTTCATGGCGGAGATTGGTTAAGCGATCAGGATGCAGCTAAATTGCTTGCAAAAGAGGCTGCAGAAACAATTATTCAGCTTGAACATGATGGCGTAGCATTTTCTCGCACAAAAGATGGCCATATTAACCAACGTCGTTTCGGCGGTCATACTGCCAATTTTGGTGAGCAACCAATTGCGCGTGCTGCTTTTGCTGCAGATAGGATTGGTCATCAAATTTTGTATAGTCTTTGGCAAAAATGCGTTGCTGAAAACATCTCTTTTATTGAAGATTTATATGTTACAGATATTGCTATAGACCAAGAATCACACAAAGTTGAAGGCATTGTAGCTTTTGATCTTACCAAAGGCAAATTGCGCTCTATGCGTGCAAAATTAGTTCTTATTGCTACAGGCGGAGCTGGAAGACTATTTTCTACAACATCAAATTCTTGGGATTTAACAGGCGACGGAATGTCATTAGCTTTGAAAGCAGGCTTGCAGATTGAAGATTGTGAGTTTATACAATTCCACCCTACTGGTCTTGGGCATACCGGAATGCTACTTTCTGAAGCAGCTCGAGCAGAAGGTGGAGTATTAAAAAATTCCAATGGCGAATCATTTATGAAAAATTATGATTCAGTTCATAAAGATCTAGCTCCGCGAGATATTGTTTCTCGAGCTATTGAAAATGAAATTCTAGAAGGCCGCGGTGTTAAAGACACTACAAGCGATTATAATACTGACTCAAAATGCGATTGCGTTTGGCTAGATATGACAAATATTGGCAAAGAACGCATGAAAGAAGTTTTGCCGCAAGTTAGCGAAACAATAGAACAATACGCTAATATTGACCCTTCTAAAGATTTAGTTCCTATTCGCCCAACAGCGCACTACACAATGGGCGGAATACCTATTACTTTAGATGGCGAAGTTTACACGTGGCACAACAATAATCAAACTATTATTCAAGGATTATACGCAGCTGGCGAATGTTCTTGTGTTGGAGTTCATGGGGCTAATCGCTTGGGAGGAAATTCTTTGCTTGACGCTTGCCTTTTTGGAAAACGCGCTGGCATTGCAATGGCAAAAGAACTTAACGATATTTCTGGTAGCAAATGCGAATGCGACGAAAACTGCGATTGCAACAAAAACAGTGAACACAACAAAAACAGTGAGTGCAACAAAACATGCACAGAACTAGAAAAATTATATGATCAAAAAATTTTTGAGATTAAAACGCTTACTAAAGAAGATAATTCTGAGCAAGATGGTACAGAAAATAATATAAATACCCTAAGTAATTCTGCAGATACAAGCGAAGAAAATAATCCTTATGCACTATTTTCAGAACTTGGAACAATTATGGAAAAAGCTGCTGCAATATCTTGCGACGAAAAGTCACTTAACTCAGCTTTACAAGAAATTCGCGCTTCATTACTTCCTAAAATAAAAAATTTAAAGCTTCATAGTAAAGATTTAATTTTTAATCAAGAACTTACAGCAATATGGGAAATAAGCAATATGTCAACGCTTGCACAAGCAGTATTAAAGGCATCGCTTTGTAGACATGAGTCACGCGGATCATTCTTTAGAAGAGACTACCCAAACCATGACACTTCCACTATTCCACAACATTCATTCGTTGATTTAGATGGAAATACAACAAATAAACAGATTAATATTGTTGATTTTCAACCAAGTAGCGACGGAAATTTTGCGGCAAAAAATGGCTTAATATAAGGCAGATATAAAGCAATTTATGCTTTACTAAAACAAAAAAGCATAAATTTTTCAACACGCCGAAGCAAAGACTCAAAAAAGATGTTATAGTCTTATCTGTTGTCTAAAACACCTGTCCGGGTGGCGGAATGGTAGACGCGCTAGCTTGAGGTGCTAGTGCCTATTTGTACAGGCGTGCGGGTTCAAGTCCCGCTCCGGACACGAAATAAGTCTTGCTGAGAAATCGGCAAGACTTTTTTGTTTTTCAAAACAACCGGCAGAATATAAAACTGAAAACCAAGGGTTATAGCCCAAAACCAAACACAAATGGCTTATACGAAAATTGCCTGCAGAAAATTCTACAGGCAATTACAAAACTTCATGCTAACACAATGCAAAATTTACGAATTAGCATGCAAATGGAAAGTAATCTCACCAGAATTTGGCGTATATATAGCAGCACCAAAAGCAATAATCGCACCAAACCTATCTTTTACTGTTGATTTAGCTGCAATTGCAGGAGTGCCGTCTTCAAGATTAAGTATTATAGCAAGTCTGCCACACAGTTTTTCAACATAAACTGACACTTCGCTTTCAACAAGCTCAACAGCATATGCTTTATTCAAGAAATCAGATAAAGATTCCTCTGAAAAATCATGAGTCAACACCTTTGGAAAACGCGAAGCAGGTAAATACAGAACGCTGTAGCGTGAAAGCACACCGTCTACATATCGCAAACGCTTTAGGCAAATAAGCTCATCCGTTGGCTTTAAGCCTAATTGCGTAGCAGCATCTTCATCATGAACAACATCATTTTCTAAAACTTTTATTGTAATAACAGAGTCGCTTGAATACCTTTGCTCGTAAAAACCTTGCGCACGATCCGAAATAAACACTTTATTACGACTATTAATAATTTCAGGCGCACGGAATGTTCCTCTACCCTGCTCACGCACTAACAAGCCTTCTGCAATAAGTGTGTCTACAGCATGCCTCAACGTAATGCGACTAACGTTGTACTGCTTGCACAATTCAATTTCGGGAGGCAATTGTTCGTTTGCTTCCATAGAATCAATGCGAGCGCGAAGATTATCTCGCACAGCAATGTATTTAGGAACACCTTCGACCATTATCACTCTCCCCTAGCTAAACGATAACATGAAAAGCCGTTGATACTAGTTTGTGTAAAACACAGCGTAGTAACAACGGCTTATGCAAAACTAATAACTCTGTTATCCTACCAGTCATACAATAAAATGTACAAATAAATAAGAAAATGAGTAAAAAAATTTTTAATTTTTATATTTCTACACAATTATTTAATTGTGTTTTTATTTTCCTTACTTATTTTATTTCTTCAACTTTTTCAAAATTATTAGAATCGCGTTTATTCATAAATATTGAGACAGAGTAGAACAATATTAGCGCAATAAGTATTACAGAAATTAGAACAGTACGGCCGCCAACAATATTTACGTGACCAAGTATTACACCAAATACGCCATAATCCGCATCAGAATATGTAGAATTTGCGCTTCCCAAATCGCCAAGCACTGGCAAAAGGAACAACGGAAGGAAAGTAATAAAAAGACCATTAATAAATGATGCAGTCAAGCAACCACGTATTCCACCTTGGCCATTACCGAATACTCCTGCAGCACCACCAGCCATGAAATGCGCAACAATTCCAGGAATAATAATTGTCGTTCCCAAAACCGCCATAAGCGTCATTCCAAGCAAACCGCCAAAGAAACTAGCTAAGAAACCAATAAGAACAGCATTAGGAGCAAAGCCAAAAGTCATTGGTGCATCTAAAGCAGGACGAGCATTTTTAACAAGCTTTTCCGATATTCCCTTAAAAGCTGGAACAATTTCGTCAAGAACAATCTGCACGCCTGCAAGAATAATATAAACACCTGCAGCAAAAGTTGCAGCCTTCAACATAACGAAAACAATGAAGTTTTGACCATTAGATAAATGTGTTTCGACATACGAAGATCCAGCAAAAAGTGCCACTACTATATAAATAACAGCCATAGAAAGCGTGATAAGAACTGTTGTATCACGCAAGAATCCCAATGCTGCTGGGAATTTAATATCCTCAGTTGACTTAGAAGGACGCTTTTTTGAAGCAGTAATTTTTGCAATTAACGCACCTAAAGCAACACCAGTACCAGCAGGATGACCTAAAGCAACATCATCTTTGCCTGAAGCTTTTCTCATAAACGGCTGCACCAGTGCTGGAGAAATTGTCGTAAACAATCCTTGAGCAATTGCGCCCCATAAAAGAACTTCCCACATGCTAAAGCCTGCAACATTAAATATAACTGCAAGCATACTTGCCATATAGAAAGCTACGTGACCCGTTAAATAGATAAATTTAAAACGAGAAGTAATAGAAAGAATAATATTAACAATCATTCCAAAGAAGAAAATAAGCGCAGATTCAGAGCCATACTTCAATAAAACAGTTCCAATAATTGCTTCATTATTCGGAACTACGCCTTGCACATGAAATGCGTATTGAAACATTTTGCCAAATGGGTTCAACGCTTCAGTAATAACTCCAGAACCAGCTGCTAAAACAAGAAAACCAACAAGAGTACGGATTGATCCTTGCAAAATATCCGAGAATCTCTTTCTTTGCACTGCAAGCCCAATAAAAGAAATAAGCGCAACTATAACAGATGGCTGTCTGAAAATATCGAGCAGTACTGACAGAATTCCGTCCACGTAACTCTCCTTACCATATTAATCGATATAGTTTGAGCGGATTACGCAATTATTGGCGGCAAAATATCTTACAAACTTCGCAAACGATACCGTAGGCGAAACTATTCGAGATACACGATTAGTTTCGTAGCACAGTAAAACTACACTTACAAAATTCACGGTTCCGCAATGAAGCAAAGTAGTAAGAGCTACTACGAGCAGTAGTTTTTACACCCAGCCAACAACTACTGTTACAGCTCATACTGTTGTTTCATGTCAAATTCATTATATCGTTTAAACATTATAAACAATTAAATACAACAGTATTTACTACTAAAATATTCATTAAATATCGATAAAATTCGAAAATTTACCTGTTTTTAGAAAATTCGACACACCGATATACAGAAAAAAGCACTCCATTTTCATGAAGTGCTTTATAAAAAACAGTAATTATTACAGTTTTTAATGAAAATAAACATATGTTTTACTGTATAAGCATATGTTTATATTTCAGTCGATAATTCTCATCAAAAACTGTCACTCCCACTCAATCGTGGCAGGTGGCTTAGAAGTTACGTCGAGCACTACACGATTAATTTGACGACATTCGTTTGTGATTCGAGTAGAAATCTTTGCCAACACATCATAAGGAACACGAGACCAATCAGCTGTCATAGCATCCTCAGAGCTTACAGGACGCAAAACAATTGGAGAACCATACGTGCGCTCATCACCCTGAACACCAACAGAATGAACGTCAGCAAGCAATACAACTGGGCATTGCCAAATGTCACGATCCAATCCAGCTTTAGAAAGCTCTTCCCTAGCAATTGCATCTGCTTCGCGAAGCACAGCTAATCGCTCGCGTGTAATCTCACCAACAATGCGAATTCCCAATCCTGGGCCTGGGAACGGCTGTCTCCAAACAATTTCATCTGGAAGTCCAAGCTCAGTACCAATAGCGCGAACTTCATCCTTAAACAGCGTGCGTAAAGGCTCAATAAGCTTAAACTTTAAGTCCTTTGGCAAGCCGCCAACGTTATGATGCGACTTAATATTTGCAGCACCGTCTCCACCGCCAGATTCTACAACATCTGGGTAAAGAGTTCCCTGCACAAGGAACTTAACTTCCGCTCCAGTCTTACCAGCTTCTTCAATAACTTGACGCTGAGCTTTTTCAAAAGTACGAATGAATTTTTCGCCAATAATCTTGCGCTTTTGTTCAGGCTCACTCACACCTTTAAGAGCATTCAAGAAATCATCCTCAGCATCAACCGCGATTAGCTTAATGCCAGTAGCTTCAACAAAATCATGCTTAACCTGCTCAACTTCACCTTTACGAAGCAAACCGTGGTCAACAAAAACGCAAGTAAGCTGATCACCAATTGCTTTATGCACCAAAGCTGCAGCAACCGCGGAATCAACTCCACCAGAAAGACCACAAATAACTTGCGCATTCCCAACTTCTGCGCGAATCTTAGCAACCTGATCCTCAATAATGTTAGAAGGATTCCAATTATTATCTAATCCTGCACACTTATGTAAGAATGTAGAAATAAGTTCTTGACCCAATGGAGTGTGCTTTACTTCTGGATGCCACTGAACTCCATAAAGTTTGCGACTTTCATCCTGCATTGCAGCAACAGGAGCACCCTCTGTGTGAGCCAATACCTTAAAACCTTCTGGAGCACGCTTAACAGCAACACCGTGACTCATCCAAGTATTTTGCTCAACAGGAGAATTTGTAAGCAAGCCTTCAGAATCATCAATAGTCGCAGAAGTTTTACCATACTCACCAAGAGCAGCTTTATCTACATCTCCACCAAGTTCATGAGCCATTACCTGGAAGCCATAGCAAATGCCAAGAACAGGAACACCCGCTTCAAAAATTTTTGGATCAATATCAGGAGCACCCGGTTCATAAACAGAAGCAGGACCACCTGAAAGAATAATAGCTTGAGGATCTTTAGCTAGCATTTCGTCAACTGGCATAGAGTGCGGAACAAGCTCTGAATACACATTTGCCTCTCGCACTCGACGAGCAATAAGCTGAGCGTATTGAGCGCCAAAATCAACGACAAGCACTGGTCCTTTTGCCATGATTCTCCTTATATATATGTTCTGACACGATTCAATTCATAATAGTGAAGCTTTGCGACGTTGCAAATAACAAAACACCCAAGATTGAATATAAGGATATATAAATTACGTAGGTAAATAGAAGCCCATGATATATTTTTGTGCGAAACGCTGAACAATAAAGCAAAAAACGAACATAAAATGTAACATAATCTATACAAATGGCTAATTTTTTGCGCACATAATCACACATTTTTTCAACACAAATGCACGAAGAAGTAACCAAACGAACAAAAGTCAGACGCTGGCACTATACTGAAACGGATGGAAAAAGAGCTGTAATACATTTGTTTTCCAGACTCTATAACCAAATGGTAATGATCAAATTGCACTGAAAAGTGCTTGAGTACAGGAGTACACATGACGAGTCCTGTTATTGGCACACCTTGGAAGAAGCTCAACGCTCCAGTTTCCGAGGCTGCTATCGAAGGCGTAGATAAGTACTGGCGTGTTGCCAACTATCTTTCAATCGGCCAAATTTATCTTCGTAGCAACCCTCTAATGAAGGAGCCGTTTACTCGCGAAGACGTTAAGCATCGTCTAGTGGGTCACTGGGGCACCACTCCAGGCCTTAACTTCCTTATTGGCCACATTAACCGTTTCATTGCTGAGCATCAGCAGAACACTGTGATTATCATGGGTCCAGGCCACGGCGGCCCAGCTGGTACTGCTCAGTCCTACCTCGACGGTACTTACACCGAGTACTATCCAAAGATCACCAAGGACGAAGCTGGTTTGCAGAAGTTCTTCCGCCAGTTCTCTTACCCAGGTGGTATTCCTTCTCACTTCGCTCCTGAGACCCCAGGTTCTATCCACGAAGGTGGCGAGCTTGGTTACGCTCTCTCCCACGCTTACGGCGCTGTCATGAACAACCCAAGCTTGTTCGTTCCAGCAATCGTCGGCGACGGCGAAGCAGAAACCGGTCCTTTGGCTACTGGTTGGCAGTCTAACAAGCTTGTCAACCCACGTACCGATGGTATCGTGCTTCCAATCTTGCACTTGAACGGTTACAAGATTGCTAACCCAACTATTCTTTCCCGTATTTCCGACGAAGAGCTTCACGAGTTCTTCCACGGTATGGGCTACGAACCATACGAGTTCGTTGCTGGCTTCGACGATGAGGATCACATGTCCATTCACCGTCGCTTCGCCGACATGTTCGAGACCATCTTCGACGAGATTTGCGATATCAAGGCTGAAGCTCAGACCAACGACGTAACCCGTCCATTCTACCCAATGATCATCTTCCGCACCCCTAAGGGTTGGACTTGCCCTAAGTTCATCGACGGCAAGAAGACTGAAGGCTCTTGGCGTGCACACCAGGTGCCACTGGCATCTGCTCGCGACACCGAAGCTCACTTCGAGGTTTTGAAGAACTGGCTGAAGTCCTACAAGCCTGAAGAGCTCTTCAATGAAGATGGCAGCATTAAGGAAGACGTTCTTTCCTTCATGCCACAGGGCGAACTCCGTATTGGCCAGAATCCAAACGCCAACGGTGGTCGTATCCGCGAAGATCTTAAGCTTCCAAACCTTGACGATTATGAGGTTAAGGAAGTTAAGGAATTCGGTCACGGCTGGGGTCAGCTCGAAGCTACCCGTCGCCTTGGTGTTTACACCCGCGACGTAATCAAGAACAACCCAGATTCCTTCCGTATCTTCGGACCAGATGAGACCGCTTCCAACCGTTTGCAGGCTGCTTATGAAGTAACCAACAAGCAGTGGGACGCAGGCTACCTCTCCGAATTAGTCGATGAGCACATGGCAGTTACCGGTCAGGTAACCGAGCAGCTCTCCGAGCACCAGATGGAAGGCTTCCTCGAGGCTTACTTGCTCACCGGTCGTCACGGCATTTGGAGCTCCTACGAGTCCTTCGTACACGTTATCGACTCCATGTTGAACCAGCACGCAAAGTGGCTCGAAGCTACAGTTCGTGAGATTCCATGGCGTAAGCCAATCTCCTCCATGAACTTGTTGGTATCCTCTCACGTATGGCGTCAGGATCACAACGGCTTCTCGCACCAGGATCCAGGCGTAACCTCCGTGCTCTTGAACAAGACCTTCAACAACGATCACGTTATCGGCATTTACTTCCCAGTAGATTCCAACATGTTGCTCGCTGTTGGTGAGAAGGTTTACAAGTCCACCAACATGATCAACGCAATCTTCGCTGGTAAGCAGCCAGCTGCTACTTGGTTGACCCTCGACGAAGCTCGCGAAGAGCTCGAGAAGGGTGCTGCTGAGTGGAAGTGGGCTTCCAACGCTAAGAACAATGACGAAGTTCAGGTTGTTCTCGCTGGTATCGGCGATGTTCCACAGCAGGAATTGATGGCCGCTGCCGACAAGTTGAACAAGCTTGGCGTTAAGTTCAAGGTCGTTAACATTGTTGACTTGCTCAAGTTGCAGTCCGCTAAGGAAAACAACGAGGCTTTGACTGACGAAGAGTTCACTGAGCTCTTCACCGCTGACAAGCCAGTCCTTCTCGCTTACCACTCCTATGCACATGACGTTCGCGGCTTGATCTTCGATCGTCCAAACCACGACAACTTCAACGTCCATGGCTACAAGGAGCAGGGCTCCACCACCACGCCATACGACATGGTTCGCGTTAACGACATGGATCGTTACGAGCTTACCGCTGAAGCTTTGCGCATGGTTGACGCCGATAAGTACGCAGACGAAATCAAGAAGCTCGAAGACTTCCGTCTCGAGGCCTTCCAGTTCGCTGTTGACAAGGGCTACGATCACCCAGACTACACCGATTGGGTATGGCCAGGCGTTAAGACCGACAAGCCAGGCGCTGTCACCGCTACCGCCGCAACCGCTGGCGATAACGAGTAGTTTTAAGCTGATAAAGCTAAAACTGGTTAGCTAAAAAACATTTCGGGAGTCAATCGAAAGGTTGGCTCCCGTTTTGTATATAAAAAAAAATAAATTTGTATGTAAGCTAAATAAAAAAGCGAATCAAAATTTATATTGAAGAATTACTACTATGTGCGTGTATAAAAACAAAAAGCCGTACAATAGAACAAGCTTGGTTATATTGTAAAACTTAAGTAATTTAATTTTTACAATATGAAACCTAACATCACAACACGAAGTATCAAAGGAGAACGCATCGTGTCACATATTAATGTAACGATTATTGGCAACGAAGATATGTACGGCAGAAATGCTGTGGCACTCGGAATAACACATATTCTGTCTAACAATTACACCACTACTATTTTTCGCCCATGCGCTCAAACCAATGACACTTTTACTAAACAACTTTTGGGTATTGCAAATACTTCAGCGAAAGTAGAGCAAGTTATTGCAACCACTCCAGAAATAGTCAGAACAAATAAAGACACAGTTCGCGGAGATATTGTTGCAAGATACAATGAAGTACTACAAGCAACATCCGCTCAAGCTTCTGTTATTGTTTCAAGCGACGCAAGCCCTATATATGATCCAGATTTATTTGCTTTTGACGCAACTGTTGCAGCAGACTTAGCTTCACCTGTTTTTCTAACCGTTTGCGCAAAGGGACGAAATTCAGAGCAAATCTTACAAACTATCAATACTGCCAACGCTTGTATTATGAATGCTTGCACGCAAATTTTGGGCGTTTTTGTTACTGACTGTTCTGAGGAACTTGGCGCTGAATTGATGAAAGATTATACGGCTAGAAATTGCGCAAATTCTTGCGAACAAGAAACTAGAATAAGCAAAACACCATTATGGGTACTTCCTCAAATAAACGAAGAGAACAAAAATAGCTCGTTAGAAATATTCGTAAACTGCATTAGAGAAAAAGATATTCTTAATGCGCTACACCAGCCATTCAACGCTCCAACTACACCATACGCTTTTCAATACAGTCTTTTAGGAAAAGCAAAAGAACAGAAAAAAACAATCGTTCTTCCAGAGGGTGAAGAAGATCGCATATTAAAAGCGGCAGATTACTTGCTTGAACGCGATATTGTGAATCTTATTATTGTTGGCGAGCGCGAATCAATATTGAAACGTGCTGAAGAATTAAATCTTAATTCAGTTTGCAAAGCAAGTTTCCAATCTATGAGTGATGAAGCAATGCTTAGCCATATGATTACAAAACTTTGCGAATTAAGAGCAAAGAAAGGAATGACTGAATCACAAGCGAGAGAACAACTTAGCGACGCAAGCTATTTTGGCACTATGCTGGTTGTACTTGGACAAGCAGATGGTCTTGTGTCTGGATCTGTTAATTCCACTGCAAATACTGTGCGACCAGCATTACAAGTAATAAAAACAAAACCCGGTTCCAAGCTGGTTTCTGGCGCATTTCTTATGTGTTTTAAAGATCACGTAGCTGTATTTGCAGATTGTGCTATTAACACAAACCCGAACGCAGAACAGCTGGCAGATATTGCGATTCAGTCTGCGAATACTACTGAAGCATTCGGACTAGATCCTAAAGTTGGAATGCTTTCTTATTCAACGTTAGGATCTGGTAAAGGCCCAGATGTTGACACTGTAGAAGAAGCAACGCGAATAGTAAAAGAAAAAGCTTCAGATTTAGCCGTAGTTGGTTCTATTCAGTTTGATGCAGCTTGGTCTCCTACAGTTGCTGCAGCAAAAGCAAAAGATAATCCTATTGCAGGTCACGTGAATGTATTTGTGTTCCCTGATTTATGCGCAGGAAATATTGCGTATAAAGCAGTGCAACGCTCCAGCGGAGCACTGGCAGTTGGCCCTATTTTACAAGGTCTAAATAAGCCTGTAAACGACTTATCTCGAGGAGCTTTAGTACAAGATATTATTAATACTGTTGCTTTAACAGCTATTGAAGCTCAGCGAGAATAAAATTTTGTGCAGAAAGCTATAAAATAAATAAAAAATAAGCTGTTAATGTTCTTCACATATTTTAGATTGTTATGACACAAAATAACTCTCCGTATTGTAGGAACTTAACGGTAAACTAGAGCGTGGCAATTTACAAGCCTTATCAATACTTTATGGAGGATGCCCACATGGCAAAAACCGTTCTTGTTATCAATTCTGGTTCCAGTTCGATTAAGTATCAGCTCGTTGACTTGGAAAGCGGTGAAGGCATCGCTTCCGGTATCGTTGAGAAGATTGGCGAGCCAGTTGACGGCCACTACAAGCACGTATTCAATGGCGAAAAGCATGAGTTCGATGAGCCAGTTCATGACCACGAGCAGGGCTTAAAGCGCGTACTCGGTTTCTTCGAAGAATACGGTCCAAAGCTTTCCGAGTCTGGTATTGTGGCAGTTGGACACCGCGTTGTTCAGGGTGGCTTGACTTTCCCTAAGCCTGCATTAGTCAATGAGAAGACAATCAATAAGGTTAAGGATTTGGCAGTTTTGGCTCCACTTCACAACGGCCCAGAGGCTGTTGGCGCTGAAGTCATGACTGAACTTTTGCCAGACGTTCCACAGATTATGGTATTCGATTCTTCCTTCTTCCATGATCTTCCACAGGTTGCAGCAACTTATGCTTTAAATAAGGAAATTGCAGACCGCTATCATATTCGTCGCTACGGCGCCCACGGCACTTCTCACGAATACATTGGCTCTGTTGTTCCAAGCGTTGTTGGTAAGCCTGCAGAAGGTTTGAAGCAGATTGTTTTGCACATTGGTAACGGTGCTTCTGCTTCTGCCCAGATTTCTGGCAAGCCAGTTGAAACTTCCATGGGCTTAACTCCACTCGAAGGCTTGATGATGGGCGGACGCACTGGCGATATTGATCCAGCAGTAGTCTTCCACCTTATTCGTAACGCTCACATGAACGTGGACGAACTTGACACTCTCTTCAACAAGCGTTCCGGCATGATGGGTATGACTGGACACGGCGATTTGCGCGATATTCACAAGCTCATCGCAGAAGGCGACGAAAACGCTAAGCTTGCTCTCGGCGTATACGTACACCGTATTGTTGGCTACATTGGTAACTACACTGCTCAAATGGGTGGCGTTGACGTCATTACATTCACAGCAGGCGTTGGAGAAAACGACGAAATCGTGCGCGCTCGCGTATGCGAAAAGCTTGAGCCATTCGGTGTTAAGCTCGACAAGGAAAAGAACTTGGTTCGCTCTAAGGAGCCACGCGTTATTTCCACTCCAGACAGCTCTGTAATTATTGCTGTAATTCCAACGAACGAAGAGTTGGCTATTGCACGCAAGGCTGCAGCTATTGCTGAAGCTGGTGAAGATACCTACGGCAACAAGTTCAAGCACTAAATCGTTGGCGCTTAACAGCGTAGAACAAACAAATAAATAGATACGAATAATCCCGGGTCAAAAAGGCTCGGGATTATTTATTATTCAAGCATTTTATGCCACATTCCTGGAAAATCTGGGATTGTTTTTCTAGTTGTGGCAATGTTTTTGACTCTTACATTTTCTATGCGCAATCCAAGCATTGCTGCAAACGTTGCCATGCGATGATCTGCATAGGTTTCCATAACTTCCCCATGCACATAATCACTTGGCTCAATACTGATGCCATCCTCAAGCTCTTTAGCACCAATACCGACTCTATTCAATTCTTTAACTAAAGCTTCTAAACGATTAGTTTCATGTCCGCGTAAATGAGCAATACCATGCAACTGACTTACTCCATCTGCAAAAGCAAGAATAGCTGCAATGCTTGGAGCAATCTCCCCCGCTTTACTTAAATCTAAAGAAGGAATTGCATGAATACGACCATTTCCTTCTACACAAAGAACTCCAGACCCAGTGTTTGTATCATCCTCTTCAAAATTAACAACAGCACCCATACGTTCAAGTATTGCCGGCAACAATCCGCCAGGTTGAGTCGTGCGCTTAGGCCAGTTTGGAACTCTAACTATGCCTCCTGAGATTAAAGCAGCCCCTAAAAATGGCGCAGCATTAGACAAATCTGGTTCAACAACGACAGTATTTGGCAAAACTAATTTTGATTCCAAAACAGCCCAACTAATAGGCTCTATCATTTGGACTGTGCCACCAGCCTTTTTCACATCATCTATTGTCATTAAAATATGCGGCATACTCGGCAAATTTTTACCAATATGTTCAATATACAAACCGTTAGGTATGCGAGAACCAATTAGCAATAATGCTGAAATGAATTGCGATGATGCGGAGGAATCAATGCAAACAATATTTTCCACATTTCGAGTTTTAAGTTCTACTGATTTAGGAGGAATAATAGTGTACGGCAAAAAACCAGTTTCGCCGTGATACTCAACATGAGCACCAAGCTGTTCTAAAGCATCAAGTACCGGCTTCATAGGGCGAACATAGGCTTGCTTATCTCCATCAAATCGCACAGGTTTATTTGCAAACAATGCTAGAGCAGACACAAAACGCATTACAGTTCCCGCTAGTCCGCAATATACTTCAGCATTATCCTCAACTCTAAAAATTCCGTCTTCTGGCGGAATTACACGCAGTTTTGTGCCCTCTTCATTTAGTGATTCACATTTAACGCCGAATACTGATAAAGCGTTAATCATAAGCTCAGTGTCTCTAGAGCGCAATAATCCTTGTAAAACTACAGGTTTTGTACCTATTGCAGCCAATATTAAATAACGATTTGACAAGGACTTACTACCAGGAACTTCAACACAAGCTTTTAATTGATGATTAGAATACGGTGCTTCCCAACAAGTAGCACAATCCACAGTATCGTTAATATCGCTCATACTATGAATACTATCTATTAATATGTACTGATATGTGAACTGATATTTTGCAATCAGACTAAAATATTTCACTAGATATAAAAAAGTCGGGGTGACAGGATTCGAACCTGCGACATCCTGCTCCCAAAGCAGGCGCGCTACCAAACTGCGCTACACCCCGAGGCTTTTGAACTGTTAACCAGCTCCAAGCACAATCAAATACAATAGCGCACTTTGCCGACAAATGCAAATTTTCGACACACGTGGCGTGTATAAAATTTTTACACGTGCTTGACTTTAGTGCAAACTGTACAATGTAATTAGTTACAAGATAAAGGGGCTAAAATATGGGACGTTTCCAGCGAACTGAAGCAATGGGATTAATAGCATTTCTTGTATGCGCATCATTCGCAATGGTTATTATGTCCATGTACATGTTGCTTATGCCAGCATTTTGGCAAATTAGCCAAAGACTTTTCCTTACAGCCTCAGGAATTGTGGCTTTGTGCAGCATTGGCGCTTTTATTATTGGATATTTGCGTACTAATAAAAAATTTACCGGACACCATCTGATTCGCATAGTAAAACATACTTTTGAAATTACAGCGCTTTCTACAATTTATGGCGCGACAATGTTTCTTATGTCTTTTGCTTTGCTTTCCATCATCAACAGTATTATTGGCAAATCTGCAATGAACAATTATTTGCCGGTATTATGCTCAGCATTATCTGGAATTGTTGGTTACGCAACACTTATTCAAGCTGAGCTTCTTGAAGCTAAAACCGTAGCTTCCCTGCTTCCTCTATTCGTTATTTCAGGCGCTGCAACTGCAGGTCTTACCACGGATGATCCTTACTGGTATAACAATAATTTTTCCCAGCTTGGCGACAGAACCACTTTTGCAGCCAGCATGTTCAACGCAACGCTTGTACTATCTGGAATTTGTATTATCATAACAAGCTACTTTGCTGTTACAGAATTTGTTGCAACCCAACGCGAAATATTGCAGCACAATAATGAAGAGCGTACGCGTCATTTCAAAACTCGCACAACTATTATGGCTACTTTGCTTATTTTAGGCGGTATTGCTTTTATTGGCATAGGAACTTTCCGATATACTCCTCATCCTTTTCTTCATGACTTGTGCGCTAGAGGCGTAACTGGATTAATTTGTACAATGCTTGTATGCTTGCCTTGGTTAGCCCCTCGCCTTTCTCGCACATTCTACGTAGCTTCTGATTTAGCTGTTGTTCTTACAGCTTGGGCAGGAAATCAGTGGATGCACGGT
This sequence comes from Gardnerella bretellae, assembly GCF_048545135.1. Lineage (NCBI taxonomy): Bacteria > Bacillati > Actinomycetota > Actinomycetes > Bifidobacteriales > Bifidobacteriaceae > Gardnerella > Gardnerella bretellae. The sequence continues at coordinate 218,312 of NZ_JBKQXU010000001.1, read as the reverse complement.
CACAATACTCTTACTAATGTTGAAGCATTATCTTGCCTACTATTTCTAGGATGGATTATTGTTTTTTCAAGGCAAGTTGCAGCTATGCAAATTGACCGTCTTCAATCAAAAATTAATCAGGCTATTATAGAAAATAGCAGCGCAGGAAACTAAATTCCCTACGCTGCTTAAATCTTATGAAATTATAAAATTATTTGCGATTAAAATATTTTTTATTAGACTCTTATTAATGTTCTGGCTTGTGCTCGCTCATAAGTAGCAAGAAGCTGCGAGATTGAGCCACAATATTAAATCCTGCCTCATATAAAAGCTCAGGGCCTTTTGGATTGTAAGTGTCTACAATAAGCTTCCACTTTTCACCATAACGCTTGTCTGGCAATGTAAAAGTAATAGGTTCATAATGAGCATTAAATATAAGAATAAAGTCATTATCAACCATTCTTGTTCCATACCAGTCTGTTTCTGGAATGTCGGAGCCATTCAAATAAATCATCACGGAAAGCGCGTGCGTATTTGACCAATCTTCCATGTCCATAACAGTTCCGTTATGATCAAGCCATTCAACCTGTGGAATATCGCAAACGTCATCATTGTTTGAACGGCCAGTGAAGAAGCGACGGCGATGCAAAACAGGGTGATGAAGACGCAAATGAATAAGCTTGGAAACGAAATCAAACATATCACGTTGAGTTTCGTTATAATCCCAGCTCATCCAAGAAATAGCGTTATCTTGACAGTAAGCATTATTATTGCCGTGCTGTGTACGCATCACTTCGTCGCCTGCGCAAATCATAGGGATACCCTGACTCATAAGCAATGTTGAGAACAGGTTGCGCATTTGCCTCTCGCGCAGCTCATTTACATCGTGAATACTTGTAGGACCTTCTACACCGCAATTCCAAGAACGATTGTCGTTTGCGCCGTCGTTATTTCCTTCTTTATTCGCCTCATTATGTTTTTCGTTATAGCTTACTAAATCGTTCATAGTAAAGCCGTCATGAGCTGTAATAAAGTTCACAGAAGCAACAGGCTTACGTCCATTTTGCTCATACAAATCAGAGCTTCCCATAAGCCTACTTGCAAATTCAGGCAAAGTAGAAGGCTGCGAGCGCCAAAAATCACGAACGCAATCCCTATACCTGCCATTCCATTCGGACCAGCTTGGAGGGAATCCACCAACCTGGTAACCTCCAACACCAATATCCCAAGGCTCTGCAATAAGTTTTACGCTAGAGATAATAGGATCTTGTTCAATAATGTCAAAGAATGCAGAAAGTTTATCTACTTCTTGGAACTGGCGGGCAAGCGTTGCAGCTAAGTCGAAGCGGAAGCCATCAACGTGCATTTCAGTCACCCAATAACGCAAGCTATCCGTAATCAATCGCAATGCTTTCGGCGAGCGCATAAGTAAGGAATTACCCGTACCAGTAGTGTCAAAATAATGACGCTGATCGTTATCTACAAGACGATAATATGCGCGATTATCAATACCACGGAAACTCAAAGTAGGACCACGGTCATTGCCTTCAGCAGTGTGATTGTAAACTACGTCAAGAATAACTTCCATACCAGCAGCATGATAAGCCTTAACCATTGACTTAAACTCATTAACCTGCTCACCGCGCTGACCAGAACTTGAGTAAGAATTTTGCGGAGCAAAGAAACCAATGGTATTGTAACCCCAATAGTTGCTCAATCCCTTATTTTGTAAGAATGAATCATTTACAAACTGATGAATCGGCATAAGCTCAATTGCCGTAACACCAAGCTTCTTCAAATAAGAAATAACGCTTGGATGCGCAAGACCAGCATAAGTTCCGCGAATATCTGCAGGAACACGGCTATCAAGATTAGTCATTCCACGAACATGAGCTTCGTAAATAACAGAATCATGGTACGGAATCATAGGATGCTGATCATTACCCCAATCAAAGTATGGGTTAATAACTGCAGCCTTCATCGTATGATCTGCAGAATCCAAAGTATTCATTGCAGAAATATCATCCGGATTATCAAACCAGTAAGAAAACAGGCTTTCATCACCGTCAATATTGCCTTCAATTGCTTTTGCATACGGGTCTAAAAGGAGCTTATGCGGATTGCACCACAATCCATGCGAAGGATCGTAAGGACCATGAACACGATACCCATAACGTTGGCCAGGCTGAATACCTGATACATAATTGTGCCAAACGTATGAGTTCTGTTCGGTCATATCAATACGTGTTTCATTATCATTCTCGTCAAACAAGCATAATTCAACGCGCTTTGCGACTTCGGAAAACAGGGCAAAATTAACGCCGGCGCCGTCATAATTGGCACCAAGCGGATACATGGAACCTGGTCTTATATGCATAATATAAGTATCTCATATATTTGCGCACTTTTCACGCTATGTTGCTTTTATTTGAAAAAAGATAAAAATTTATACAAATTTATTCAAATATATGCAAATCTAATGAGCTGCTAATTGCCAATCAACACCAACGCCAGTTGACACATTAAGCGGAACATCTAAATTAACTGCATGCTCCATAGCTTCTCGCACAATATTTTCTACACTATCTTTTTCTCCGTGCGCAATTTCCAAAATTAATTCATCGTGAATTTGTAAAATTACGCGGCTGCGCATTTTAGAATTTCGCAATCCTTTATAAACACGTATCATTGCAAGCTTCATAATATCGGCTGCAGTTCCTTGAATTGGAGCATTTAAAGCTCCACGTTCTGCAGCTTCGCGAGCTGTACGATTATTTGACGATAACTGTGGGAAATATCTACGCCTACCAAACATTGTTTCTGTATACCCAAGTTCTTTAGCTTTCAAAACCAAAGACTCCAGGTAATCATGAACTTTTCCAAAAGTATCAAAATACTTATTTTTCAACACTTCGGCAGCAGATGGTGTAATAGAAAGTTGTTTTGCCAAACCATAAGTACTCAATCCGTATGCCAAACCGTAGCTCATAGCTTTTACGTGAGAACGCTGGTCACTACTAACTTGATCTACAGGTATTTGATAAACCAGGCTTGCCACATATTTATGAAAATCTGCACCAGAGCAGAACGCTTCAATAAGAGTTTCATCATGAGAAGCATGAGCCATAATACGCAACTCAACTTGAGAATAATCACAGCTCATTAAATATTCGAAATCTTCACCTGGAACAAACGCTGCACGAATTTCACGGCCAGCAGCATTACGATTAGGAATATTTTGCAAATTCGGATCTGCAGAACTTAATCTGCCTGTTGCAGCAATAGTCTGCTCAAATCTTGTATGAATACGTTTATCGTCATAATGAGCAGCATCAATTAAGCTTTGCACTATTTGCTTTAACTTATTTTTCTCGCGATGACTAAGCAGAGCCCCTAAAAATTGACTTGCAGGTTCTTCAGGATCAAGTTTCGCATACATTGCTTGCAATGCTTCAGCATTAGTAGTGTAAGAACCGTTTTTTGTGCGCCTAGTTGGTTTAAGAGCAAAATGATCAAACAGTATTTGCTGCAATTGCTTAGGACTTTGCAAATTCACACGATTTCCCGCAGCCTGCCAAGCCATATTCTGGGCAAATTCAGCATCGGAAGAAAATTGCTGGAACATGCTACTTAAACGCTGCATATCTACAGCAGCACCAACATCTTCTAGTCCTCGCAAAACTCTTGAAATAGGCATTTCCAAGTTCGACATCAAACCTGTTTGTTTTCTAGAATCCAATTTTGGCGCAAATTGAATAGCTAAAAGACGTGTAAGAACAGCAGTTCTTAAAATTTTATCCTCAAACTTTTGCGTTTCTTCTTCGCTTGTTTTAGCTTCATCTAAAGCTAGTGAATCATCAAGTAAAAGATCAAGCTCACCCTGCTTAGCTTCCTGATTATCCAAATCTTCATCATCGCTCGAAATATCTAAATAATGTTCTGCCATATTTTCAAGCGTTTCAGCACGAAAATCAGGCTCAAGCAAATATGAAGCCAATCTTGTATCAAGAAGAGGAGTAATACTCGGATTATCGGAATCAACTAATTCCAAAGATGACAACAATCCTAAATGCTTTTTATAGTCGTGCAAAACTATTGAAGAAGCATATTTTTGCAAAAATTCCCTTAAAGATTCGAGTAAGGAGTTTGTCTCTACACGCAAGTCTGAAGCATAAATTAGTGCTGCTCTACCCCTAACAAGCATCAATAAACAGTCTGCTTTTAAACCAAAACGATGCTTTGACTGGCAGCTACTTTCATGAGCATAAACAACTAATTCGCGATTGTTTAATATTAAATCTGCACATTTCTGCTCATTATCAATAAGTTTTTCTGCATCTACAGAGGAATCAGATTGCGAAGAATCTTTCGTTTTTTCTACGTCAGTATTTTCTTCCTCGTTACTATTGTCTTCTTCTAGGAAAGTAGATACGCTAGTTTCCCACTCGCGTAAATCTTCTAAAGATTTAATATGACTTACTTTAGTATTTTTTAATACGTCTTGAAGATTTTCAGCATCAGAAGTTGATTGCTCGCCGCGGTTGGTATGCTCTATTTCGACATTTCCTTCATACGTTGAAGAAAGCATAATTCGCATATTGTCATCAAGCAATTGCTGATTTGTACGACTAAAAGCTTTAAGAATCTTACGCTTTTTTAATTCACCAAACTCAAGTTGAGATAACAACTCTCCTAATTTCTTAGCATTAATATCTTCACCAAAACGCAAATTATCAACACTAATACCAAGATCTAAGTCACGAACCAAAGCATTAACTCGACGGTTCAAACGAACCTGATCAATATTTTCTCTTAAAGCTTCACCCTTTTTACCTGTAATCTCACCTGCATGAGAAATAATATCTTCCAAGCTGCCGAACTGGTTAATCCATTTGGCAGCATAACCATCTCCAACACCGGGAACGCCAGGAATATTATCTGCAGTTTCGCCTCTTAAAGCCGCTAAATCAGGATATTGCTTAGGAGTAACATTATATTTTTCTAAAACGGCAGCAGCATTCATTTGTTTCAAATCTTTGAAATGCTGCCCCGGATAAAGAACTGTAATATTGTCGTCAATAAGCTGAAATGCGTCGCGATCTCCAGAAAGAACTAAAGTTCTATACCCAGCATCAGCGCCCATTGTTGCAAGTGTTCCAATAACGTCATCACCCTCATAACCGGGTTTTTCAATATATGTAATATCTAGAGAACGTAGCATCTGCTGAATAAGAGGCAGCTGAGAAAGAAGCTCTTGAGGAGCAGCTTCACGCGTACCCTTATACTGAGGAAGCATCTTATTTCTAAAAGTGCCACCTTTAACATCAAAAGCAATAGCTAAACGGTCAGGATTTTCTTTTCTTACCACTTGGGAAAGCATAGTAATAAAGCCCCAGACAGAATTGGTGGCCTGCCCATAGCGAGTAGAAAAATTATCCGCAGAAACTGCAAAAAAAGCACGGAACGCAAGAGAATGGCCATCAACGACCAACAACGTTCCTTTCTCATTCTTAAAATCAGAAGAATGTTCTTCGACGATGCTGGTATCCACTGTTGACTACTCACCCACGTTCCGTAATTATTACAACAATTATGCTAATAGTATTCAGCACAACAAGCGTTATGATTTAATAAATTTAAGATTTTTAAGATTAATACTATTAATCCTCAGAATCTGAGTCTATTTTATCATCGCTATACTTTGAAATAATAGCCAAAGCAAGACGCTTCTTAGGGATACGCTGATCCATAGAAGTTTTTTGAATCCAACGGAATGCACCCTGCTCTGAGAATCCGGCCTTATCCATAAGAAGACCCTTAGCTCGGTCTACCAGCTTGCGCTCTTCTAAGGTATCTTCAGCTTTCTTAAGCTTTTCTTCCGTCTTTTTTAGCTGATCTTCCGTATCGTGCAATCTATTTTCTGTGCGCTCAACGCTATCTAATAAATCATTAATCTCACTAAAACGACCCATAGCAACTTCCAAAGCTGGAAGAAGCTTAGATTCTTCATACGGCTTAGTTACGTATGCCATTGCACCGGCACCTGTTGCTTGTTTTACTAAATCTGCCTGCGAAAAAGCAGTGAGCATAACAACTGGCGCAATGTTTTCATCACAAATAGTTGCTGCAGCAGTAATACCATCCATAACAGGCATCTTAACGTCCATGCACACAACATCCGGATGATTCTCACGAGTCAACTCAATAGCTTCTTGACCGTTAGCTGCCTGACCTACAACCTGATAACCGTTATCTTCCAACATAGCTACTAAATCCATGCGATTAACAGATTCATCTTCTGCAACAACAACAGTGCGAATATTGTTAGATTTCTTATCTTCAGACTCGTTCTTCACAGCTTCTGCATCAGCAGCCTTACGAAGCTCATCATCAGTAAGTATTTCAGGCATTGTTTGCTCTGTCCCTTCATTCCTTTTCGTAACTGGCATACTCACAACCTCATTTCATTGCCGCATAAACAGGGCAACACCGCCATGCATCTTTAACATGACGACTACGCAACAGCACGTTCACAAACACCGGTAGAATCACGCATCATAACGCAATTTGCATGTCACTAAAACCGCACGCACCCAATGTTTGTGTCAATCAATGATACCATAAGATTCACAAGACTCGCGAAAGAATGCACAAATTCGCGCTATTTTGCTTATTTATACAGCCGCAGACAACAGTACTACTACAGCTGCAAAAATGGTTTGAGCAACACAAAGTGGAAAAGCATTCTTATAGTCGCCTTTAAGTATACATTTGCCAAATTTATACGCTTTTATTATAAGAGCTACCAATATAATCCACTGAAGAATAGCAAAAAATAGGTGCAATGGAATATTGCGTACTAAATTACTAAAATTGAAGAAAATTTCAGCATTATAAAAGTTCCATATTGAAGGAACTTCAAAAGGAAAAACAATAATTGAAACCGAATACGCTAACAACAAAAGCGCCGCAACAATGCTCACTGCAGCACATAAACGTCTACCTCTTTGCTCTCCAAGCATTATCATCGCAGTTATTTTTCCATGCTCTTTATCACTTGCAATATCTCGAAGATTATTCACCATCATTAAGCATGCAGAATAAGCTCCTGGAATGAATGACATTAAAACACAAGCCAAAACCATTAATGGACTATTAATAGAAATACTGTTCGCTTGTACACCAATTCCGTATGTTATTGCGCACAAGGTTCCAATAAAAGGAACAGGCCCAAAGAACACAAAAGCGCTTACTTCTCCCCAACCTTTATAACCATAAGGATGCTTCCCTCCTGCATAAAACCACGCTGCAGCAATGCAGGCAATTCCAAGCGGAATAAACCACAATATTCCTGTGCTAAAAACAATAAGTAAACCTGCTATGCAAGAAATCAAAGCAGAAACTATTACCGCTTTAAGCACAGATTTTGACTCAATACCAGCATCCGCAAGACGCCACGATACATCACATAATGGCTTAGAATTTTTACTTTTACTCACAGGGCGAAACTTACGATTCTCGTCTAAACCATTCAAGCCGTCACAATAATCGTTCGCATAATTAACAGCAATCTGCATAAATACTGCAACAGCACAGCACAGAAAAAATTGTATAAAGCACTGCACAAAACTAATAATTGGTTTCTCAAAATGCGAAAAACGCATCATTCTAAGAGAAATAGCAAATGCCATAACAACAGGAACTATTCCTATTGGCAGCGTGTAAATTCTTGCACCTTTAAGCCAAACTTTTACACTTTTCATTATTAACCTCTTAAACTATTTGTTAATTACATAAATTCTTCATACAAGATTAGGCAAAAAGATTGAAGTAACTATTGGTAAAGCAATAATAAGCGCAGAAATAATCACAGATAAGAATCCACGCCATCCGAATGGATATTTATAATACGATGATTTGCGCGTGCGCAAATAAAAACCGCGCTCTTCAGCAGCAAGTGCAGAACTGTCTGCTTTTCGAACTGAAGAAACTAAAAGAGGCACAATAAGTGGCATCATAAGCTTTATTTTTTTAAACGGATTTTTAGTATCATATTCAACACCACGAGCCATTTGAGCTTCTGTGATTTGAGACATTTCGTAAGCAAAAATCGGCACGAAACGCACTGCCGTTGTAATAGTAAAAGCGTAGCAGTATGGAACATGCAAATATTGCACTACAGCATTTGCAAGATCGTTTAATTTAGTTACCGTTAGAACTGTTACAAGAGGAAAAGCAAAGCAGAACAATCTCAAAGCAGCTTTTGCACCAATATCAATACCGTGCAATGTGAACCACAAGAAAATATAGTTTCCACTTTGAGCAATAACAGTCTGTATCAGAAACATTACGCAAGAAATTATAAGCATAGCTTTAATAAGACCAGATAATGTTTTAACAACTCGAGTAAAAGCCATGCCAATGAAAATAATAGCTGCAATCGCAATAAGCGCGGAATACTGTTTAGCAATAAACACGCTTATTACAACACTCGCAGCAAGAATTAGTTTTGCAATAGGATTAGTGCGATGAAGAAAAGTGTTACCTGGTTGGTAAGTTAACAATCTCGTTTTCATAAATATCAGACGCCTTTACTTCTACTGTTATTTGCTACTTTTATTTGCTATTGCTTCTACTAATTCTGTACAGTCTGTTTTACGATTTTTTCGCCACGCAACGCTTCTACTAATTCTGCTCGCACATACAAGCCATTACACTTATTAAATCCATGCGCAACCAAGCCTTGAGAAACGGAACACAATAATGGCGGATACAATGCTGCAGCAGAGCACACTTCCGGCTTTTCAAACACATCATGCGCTGAACCATCAATAATAAGCTTTCCATCGTTAATTGTTATAAGTCGAGTTGCATAATCAAGCACAACTTCCATATCGTGACAAACCATAATCACGCAGCAACCGTTTTTTCTTAAACGCTCTACAACTTGCATAATTCTCATGCATTCCTTGTAATCAAGGCCACAAGTTGGCTCGTCAAGAAGAAGAATCTTAGGATTCGTTACAACCGTTGCAGCTAAAGCAACCATTTGACGCTGTCCTCTAGAAAGCATAAACGGGCTAGCTTTAGAATCCAGCTCCAACTCATCAATAATTTCCATTGCGCGAGCTTTAGCTTCGTCCTCATTCTGACCAATTAAAATGCAGCTTAAAGCAACTTCTTCAAGTACCGTTTCTTTGCATAATTGTCGGTCAGGATTTTGGAATAAGGTAGATACATATTTTGCTATTTGACTAATGCGAAGCGACTTAGTGTCGATGCCATCTATTGCCACACTACCTTCTGTAGGTCTTAATAGACCATTAATAATCTTTGTAATTGTTGTTTTTCCAGCACCATTTCTTCCAATTAACGCAATTAATTCACCGCTATTTGCATTAAATGAAACATCTTTTAGAGCTTTAACACCATTCGCATAAGCAAAACTCACATTATTTAGTGAAAGGCATGGCTTGTTACTATTATCTGAATTATTAACTTTTATAAAAGCTTCTTCATGAGACTCTAAAGCAGATTCTGCATTATTCGAGTTACTTGAATTAGAAAGTTTAGAATAATCCGTACGTAATGTTTTAACAATAGTATTTACAGTTTCTTCCACGCCAACAGTAAGATCAGCAGGATTACAAATCTGTTCATCTTGCAATTGTTTAAGCAATCGCGTAGTACGCGGATAGTTAATACCTACTTTACGAAGTAACTCTATATCTTTAAGAGCTAAAGAAACAGGAGCATCAAGAACAAGTTCACCTTTAGAAAGCACTATAAGACGCTTACAATACTCGCTCAACAAAGCTACTTTTTGCTCAATGACAACAATAGTAATACCAAATTTTTTATTAAGATTTTGAAGAATAGAAAAAATCATGCGGGAAGATACAGGATCCAACGCACATGTTGGTTCATCCAACACTAAAACTTTAGGTTTAAGTGCCAAAATTGCAGCAATAGCAACTTTCTGCTTCTGCCCACCAGACAATGTATCTAAATCTCGATTGCGCAAATCACTAATACCAACAGTTTCTAAAGAACTATCTATACGATTGGGAATTTCATCGTGTGGAACTCCAAAATTTTCCAATCCAAAAAGCAGCTCGTCTTCAACGTTTGCAGCAACCATTTGCGCATCAATATCTTGAATAACAGATCCAATCAAGCAAGCAATATTGGTTAGAGCAAGATTTTTAGTGTCTTGACCCGCAATCTTAACGCTTCCTAAGAGTTCACCAGAATAATGGTGAGGAATAGCGCCAGAAAAAAGTGAAGCAAGAGTTGTTTTACCAGAGCCAGAAGGTCCAATAATTCCAACAAATTCACCAGGGTAAATTTTAAGATCTACGCTATTAAGCACATACTTATTATCCTCAACTCTTAAAGTATTTTCACTACGATTTGTACCGTATTGAAAAGACACATTCTTCAATTCAAGTAGCGGATCTTCTAAGTGTGAATCATTAGGTTTTCTCATAAGGCTCTTTATGTTTCGTTGTGGGGCTTGTTCAACTAATTTTCTTCCAGTAATCAGTTCATTTTGCTGATGCATACCATCCATAACTGTAACACACCAATCAAACTCAAACTATTTGCTAACATAAAAGTTGATGCCAATCGCAATATGACTGGCATCAACTCACTTTTATACCTTTACTTTTTCTATACACTGCAATCATTCATGCATACTAAGTGCAATAAAAAACACATTTTATGCAAAATAATTTGTATAAAAATTGATTTACTTATGCAATACAATCTTCAATGGCGTGAACAGCACTTCTACAACAACTGCATTAAATACTGCAGTTCCCAAAATAATTGGGAACATCACAAGAACCATGTTTGGAGAATGCAATACGAAGAATGCAGCAATAAGAGCAAAAATACAACCGGAAATTACTGTAGTAATGAAAGTAGCAATGAATGGGAATACGCTTACTTTACGAGCTGCATCCTTTGGGAATAAGCGAATATAGCCAATTAACATTGCAGTCATAACTATTGCAGCTGGAATATCGCAAGCATATTCAAGGAACGGAATCGAAGTATTAAATTGAATTAACGTTGCAGCAAGAGCACCAATAATAGCTCCCTGGTAAATCTTCGGCCTAACAAGCAAAATTGACAAGCAGAATGAAGCAATAACAAACTCAGGCTGAATATTTCCAATAGAAAGAGATTTTGCAACAGTAAAGTCAAGAATGCATCCTGCCGCAAAAAGTACTGCAACTAACACTAACGAAGTAATATCTAATGCGTGATTCTTAACTTTTACATTTTGCATCATTGCAGCTGCAGCATCTGTAGTTGCGTTTGCACCATTGTTATAAGCTTCCTTAACGGTTTCGTTAATTTCTTGAGCCATGATTTCTCTCCTTGTTTGGGCTTTATATTATTCATATAAAGCTATCGAACATTTTGTTGTGATTTGTGATTTTGTGATTTGGTTATTTTTTAAAATTTAAGCTTATATACAAAAAGACCCCCGGGCTTACCCCGGAGGTCTTTTATAAGCTTTTATATGCAGCTTCTAAAACTTCAGAGTAAACTCACGCCAAAGAGAAGACTGCCACCACCACATACGAGCAGCGTTAAGAGCATTGTGAGATTCAGCATTCATGTTCATGTTACGCATGATAACTGCCTCCTTAAGCTCATTAGCTGACTATGGTTCACGCACAAACCTCAACCGAAGTATTCGATATTCGTTTGTGTTGAGAATGATGCTAACACCATGAAAGTACAAATGCAAACACAACACGCGCACAAACTGAAAATATTATTAAAAAATATTATTAGAACTATTAGTAATTCTTAGTAATTATCAGTAATTCGTTTGTTATTTAGAAAGTTTTTGATATTTAGCAATCTGCAGTTTTACAGCAATAATTCGTTTTACGGAATCATCAATTCTAGACTCAGGGATTTCTCCTCTACGAACTGCATTAACAACAGAATAATAAGCTTGACGCAAATTTGCAGGAGAAAGTAACATATCAAGACCTGCTTTAATCCCAGTAATTGCAGCACTTGAAGGAGCATAACGTAAAGATATTGCTCCCATTCCTAAAGAATCAGAAATCAGAATACCGTTATAGCCAAGCTTTTTACGAGCTAAACCTGTAACAATCTTTTCCGACATACTAGCTGGAGTATCATCTCCGGTAATCTTCGGATACGACACATGACTAACCATAATGAACTTAACGCCAGTATCTACCGCATCTTTGAATGGAACTAAATCTACTTTTCTTAGCCAAAATGGAGTCTGATTCGAAACAGTAGTACCTTTGTGAGAATCTTCAAAAGTTGAGCCATGACCAGGAAAATGCTTATACGTAGCAAAAACATGATTTTCTTGCAAACCATCCGTAAACGCGTCAGTCATACTAGCCACAAGCTTTGGGCTAGAACCAAACGAGCGCTTTTTCATAAGATTATTATCTGGATTAGTTAGCACATCTGCAACAGGGGCAAAATCAACATTAAAGCCAAAATCATGGAGATATTTACCAATATATGCTCCAGCTTTATAAGCTTTACGCATTTTCTTAGTAACGCCAATATCTCTCATATTAGGAGAAGTATTCACTCCCATTTGAGGATTAGAACTAACTCTTGCAACAGTTCCGCCCTCTTCATCAACGCTGACAATTGCAGGCAATGATACACGAGCATTACTTATTTCTTGCAATTTAGAAATCATACTTTTGGTTTGTTCAGGACTTTGAATATTTTCTCTCGTATACATTATTCCGCCAACAGGCAATGAGTTAAAAGCCTGCTGCATTTGCGCACCAGAAGAAGTTACCGTCCAGTTTATGCCAACTAATTCCTCAGGTTTTACAACGAACATTTGCGCAATTTTATCTTCAAGAGACATTTTTGAAAGCACGCTTCTAACTTCTGCGCTATTAGGATCAACTCCCCTACGAGCCAGTTTTTTATGAGCTTTAATTAAAGCCTCGCGCTTTTCTGCTTCTAATGCTAACTCTTTAGGACTCTTAATAGCAGTTCTATTAGAATGGTTAAAGAATTGCGAGCGCATAACATGTACTGCAGCGCACATAGACACTACTATTAAAACAACCGCAATAATAATCGCAAAAATAGAAGCGAAATGATTCCTCGATGCAACTTTTTCTACTCGCTGATTATGCAACGCACCCCTATACTGTACTGTGCGACCAGTTACAGTATGCGGTACGCTTTGCAATTTACGCGGCTGTTGCTTACGCATAAGCTTTCCCCTAATTCACTAATAATAAAAATACTATTGAAATTATTTACTAGTATTTATTCACTTCGCACACGTAGCCTGTCTTACCGCTAAACGTTTTGTGTAATGTAGGATTTGTAAATAGGTTGTCGCGCTGATCATTCCAAGACCATTCGTCATTTAATCTCCAAAGCATAAGATAAAACTCAGGTTCACCATCTTTATCATTTCGACTTGGCTCACCCGGCAACCAATTTTGATACTTTACTTTTTCACCAGTAACCCAGTGTGCATACACGTCACCATTTTCGCGCTGAGAGGTGTAACCGCCAATCCACACATACTTGACACCTTCCTTCTTAGCCATATTTATAACCTTAGTTTCCTTACTCTTGTCTGTAAGAGTTACTAAGTATCCGCCATCTTGCATGCATGCACTATTAGCTTCGGTCCAAGTTACATCTCCCTTATGAAGAACAAAACGAGAACCACTCTTCTTATAAGTCTTCCTCTTCACTGGCTTAAACGCTAAATCGTCACCAATTCCACCAGACTTATGATTCTTCGAATCTGCAAGCAAAGCAGAAACTACACGATCAACATAAGGATTTGTTGAGGAATCAGAATCGTATTCAAGGCAATAAACATTATCTTGATTAACTCTAATTCTATTCATTACATCTTTCATATCTGAAATAGAATTAATATCCCAGAAGTAGCCGTTTGTTTCGTTTGCAATATTTTGCAATACGCTAGAATCAGCATCAGTTGTACCAATCAAATAAACTGGTATTCCCTTTTCTTTTGCGAGCGCAATAACCTCATCCGCAGTATGAGTGCTTTCATTATCCAAACCGTCTGTAAAAGCAATAACACAGTTAAAGCCTGGATGGTTTGAAGCATTAGTAACACCAGTGTATAGAGCATCATACAAGGCAGTCATTCCGTAAGGTGTCATATTATCGATACCTGTAAGAAGTCGATTTTTATCGTTTGTGTATGTTGCCATATACATGAGGTAGCTATCGAAAGATATAAGCTCTCCTTTATCTCCAACCTTATAGTTGAGATTGCGCACAAAATCACTCATTGTTTTCTTCATAGTGTCGATTGAAGAATCCATTGAGCCAGATTTATCAAGAAGAATCTCGTAATTAACACCTTGATTGTCTTTAATTCGCTCAACCTTATGAATAAGGCGTTCTACTTCTTTGCCGCCACCAATTTTTTCGCGAATTGCAGCAGTTGGAGAGTCAATTTCAAGCGCTTTTCCACTGCTATCCGTAAGAGAAAAGTACAATTTAACGTGCGGATATTGAGAAACGTCGGAATTAACAATTTTTAGCGTATAATCTTCATACTTGTGCGATTGAGTAAGCTCACTGCGAAGCTTTGAATAAGGAATTTGACCCGGATGAATAAAATCCCAAATTAAGCAGCCAAAAATACAAGAAAGAATAAAAGATATAACTATTGTAATAGAAAGAACTATATTTCTTTTATCCTTTAATTCCTCATTTGAAAAAACATCAAATCCAGAAAATAGGCCGCCACCGCGAGAAGACGAAGGAATAGCTGATGCCGTATAAGTGGCTGATGCTGCAGCATTAGCATTATACGGCTCAGCTTTGTAAGCTTGAGGCATGTTGTTACGCATACTTTGCTGATTCTGAGAACTCTGCTGATTCTGAGAACTCTGCTGATTCTGCGTATTGTTCTGCTGATCATTTTCTGCAGAAGCATTAACAGCTGCTCCACAACGAGAACAGAACCGTGTATTATCCTTAATTAAAGCTCCACAGTTGATGCAAAACATACGTTCTTCTTTCTCACAGCATTATGCAAGTACTTGCATAATTAGCTCAAGCTTAATATACTTTTTGATTCTATACCTTCTTTTATATATTCTTATTTCGCTTTACTTTAATAAAGGACGCACTAGCCACGACCAACAATATTGCACAAATAAATACAATCTGAATTATGCTGCTACCTGTAGCGCTTAATTCTTGCGATTTTTTAACAATATCGTTATTTAGAACGGTTATGTACGTCCATGCAACTTGATTACCATGATCATCAATCAACACAACTGTATGCTTTCCGGAATATCCTGCTGGGAAGATTGCGTCAAACTGAGGAACACCATTTACCATTCGAACAGTTACATACTTAGAACCATTTGCGCTCTTAAGTAAGCGAGGAGAGGAGTAAATGTATGCGTATGCATAAACTACACCGTCTTTCTTCAATCGTTCGGTAAATTCACTGTTTACAACATGAATACTCACATTGTTCACAACACCGGCTGTTGCAACATCATTGCTACCTACAGTAAGCGTGCCCTTTAATTCTGGCTTAAGCTGCTTAACAGTTACAGGAGCTTCAGGAGCTGGAGCAGATGGATCTGGTGCTGAAGTGGAAGTCTCAGCCTTTTGAGCATGATTCTCAACCTGAGCAGGCTTCTCAGTTTTTCCAGTCTTTCCAGTGTTTTCGGATTTAGCAGTATCTTCAGAATTAACATGCTCTGGAGTCTTATTAGCAGGAGCAGACTCATGCTTATTTTTAACTGAAGGCTGCGTATTTCCTTGCTGAGTATTCTCCGTCTGAGGATTACCTTGCTGAGTATTATGAGTTTCTACAGAAGGTTGCTGCGATCCATGTTGAGTTCCAGAACCAGACTGAGGATTCACCGGAGCAGGCTGAGGATTTACAGGAGCTGGCTGAGGCTGAGGCTGTGGGCCTGGAGCAGGCGGTTGAGGTGTAGGAGTTACAGGAGTCACAGGCTCACTCTTCTTTTCAGCATTAAGCAACACAGCAGTCGAAAGAGCAGCAACCTTATATGTTCCGTCAGCAGAAACATTAGCCTCTTGAGCACCATCATTAACTTTGCCATTAGCAACAAGAGCAGAATACTTTCCTGCTGGAATCTTTACTTGAGTTTCAGCATTATTAGCATTGAACACTACAACGTACTGCTTATCTGCATCTTTAAGCGTGTAAGCAATTACACCATCAGGAGTGCCATCAATCATCTTCATGTTCTTGTTAATTGTTGCATAATCAAAATCACGAAGAGATTTAATGCTCTTGCGTAGCTTCAACAATCCCTTGAAATAGTTCACGGAATCAGATTTGTCAGCAGCACGATTCCAATCAAGAGCATTGTCTTTATCGCCAGCATTGTAGCTATTAGAATTACCGTTCTTGCTTCTTAAGAATTCCTGACCAAGCTGAATAAACGGCATGCCACGAGAAAGCAAAATCATTGAATTTGCAAGCTTTACTCGCCTCAATCGTACGTCTTCAGTGTCTTTAGGCGCAGAAACCTTTAGCTTATCGTACAACGACAAGTTATCGTGAGCTTCAACATACTGAACTACTTGTCCTGCATCAGCAAAGTGCGTTTCAGCATTACTATTCGAGCACTTAACAGTACTCGTGCCAAATTGGCAACCAAGCAAATTATGCTCAAGCAAAGCCTTAACACCTTTATCTGTATTGCCATTTACAAAACCAGTAGACGCATCACCAAACACAGAACCTTTTACAGAATCACGGAAGGAATCGTTAAAGAACGCTACTCCTGGAATCTTATAGCCATTTGGCTGAATAGTAGAATCACTCTTAGGAAGCAGTTCATTCATATCCCAGCCTTCACCGAGCACAATAATTGAAGGATCAATCTTATTAAGCTCAGCACGCACTTCCTGCATAGTCTTCAGGTCAATTAAGCCCATCAAATCAAATCGGAAGCCGTCAAGGTTGTAATGCGTAGCCCAATACTTTACAGAATCTAAAATATACTTGCGCATCATTTGACGCTCAGAAGCAGTATCGTTACCGCATCCAGAATTACCATTCAGAGCGCCATCCTTATAACGGAAGTAGTATCCAGGAACCGTCTTGTTAAACGAATGATTTTGTGCGCTATAAACATGGTTGTAAACAACATCCATAATCACACGCAAACCAGCTTTATGAAGACCAGCAATCATTTGCTTAGCTTCCTTAACTCGCGCTGTTGGATTAGCAGGATTCGTAGAGTAAGACCCTTCAGGAACATTGTAGTTTTGCGGATCATACCCCCAGTTTTGAGCACCTTGCTTTCCATAGCTCAAGTCACCAGTTTCATTCACAGAACCAAAATCATACATTGGCATGATTTGCACGTGAGTGACACCAAGAGACTTCAAATAATCCAACCCAGAAACATTATGCTTATCTGTAGTTTTCGTACCTGCTTCTATTACGCCAAGATACTTACCACGATGAGCATCGCTAATACCAGAGTTTGGATTGATTGAGAAGTCACGAACATCCATTTCTGCAATTGTTGCGTCACTTGGATTCGTAAAGCTTGGCATACGATTTCCAGCGCTACCAGCGTCTTTATCTGCTAATACAACAGAACGTTCACCGTTTACTACTGAAGCTTTCGCATAAGGATCAGCAGAAACATTCACTGTGCCATCAGCAAAATGAACTTCATATGCGTAAGCTGTATTAGCTTTATCACCATCGAGCTTTACAGACCATACACCATGATCTTCTGCTTTCATAGCTGTTTCTTTGTCTTTTTCAGCTTTTTCAGCAGTCGACTTATAAGTAATCAGCTTTACTTCAGTTGCTGTTGGAGCCCAAAGCTTGAAAGTAGTTGAAGAAGCAGAATACACAGCACCTAAATCATCGCCAGTATAAGCATATTTCTTATCGAATTCATCGGTACGAATTACACTAGCACCAGTTTTTGAGGAAGCAGAAAGCTTAATATCTTTAGCTAATCCCTTAATACTCAACTCATACTTATGTTTAATATTAAGTTCATTCTTGGTTTCAATAGTAATCTCTGAACCATTAGCTTTAACAGAATTAAGCTCAACAGTCTTGGCAGGATTTTCACTAGCATCCAAAAGCGTTACGTCAGAGTCTTTTACAGAAGACACGTCACCAGATACTTTTACAGCTAACTTCTTTAAGCCAGCAATATCAGCAGACATTACGTGAGCTGTAAGTTGTGGCATAGTAGCGTTTAAGTATACTGTCATGTCATCTTGCATTAACCAGACTTCAACGCTACCCTTGTTTGGATCATTTGGATCTAGCTTAATCGCGTTGTTTGGAATACTGCGATCGCTAGGATCTTGTTTATCCCAAGCATTATTTGGCGTAGACTTTCTAACTTTGAAACCAACACTGTCAATACCAGCATCATTCTTAGCAGTGAAGGTTGCAACTTTGCCATAATCGTCATGCGAAGTGAAGTAACGAGCAGTACCACCGGTTCCGTCATTCCAAGTCCACATGTTCCAGCCTTCATAATCGCCAGCATTCCTGCGATAATGAACTGTTACCTTTAGCTCTTTTGGCTTCTTCTTAAGATTGTCTGGAGCAGCAAACTGCGTAGTACCCGTTCCGCCTGTTACCCAAGCTTCAGCAAGACCACTTGCGCAGTTTTCAATAGCACGATCGCCACCGTCTTTATTCCAATCTTTTGTAGTAGTAATAAAGGAAAGTGACTTGTTTTCAAAAGAACCATCAACCGTAGTTTCAAAAACTTTGCCGAATTTATCACTGCCATTGAACTCATGCCAAGCTCCAGGTAAATCTTTACCATCCTTGTCTTTGCCCCACAAATAAACGCCAATATTGCGAGTATCACTCACTTTTTGTGCGTAGTGGATGCGAACAGTGGTCTTTGGATTATATGCTACTGGGCAAGGATTTACTCCAACGCTACCCTTGTGATCTTGAGCTACATACGAATCAGTGTGAGCTGGAATCTTAAAGTTATTATTATCTCCTTCGTGATACCAGTAACCATTGCCATCGTTAAACACTGCTTCATAAGCTTTGCCATTGGTTCTAATTGTCTTCTTATACCAACCATCGCAAGCCTTCTTCATCTCATCGCCAGGAGCTTGAGTCCAGCTTGAGCCTATGCCGTAATGAACATATACTTTTTTATCTTTAAACTTTTCATCTGGCTTAAAGTAAATAGTTGTTGTAGGATCTTCTGGCATACCTGCATCAGGCTTTTCTTCACCATATTTAGGATCAGATGGATCAGTGGCAGAGCCTTTTGGATGATTAGCTTTTGTTGCATCAACGTGCAATACTACTGCTTCGCGAGCGCCAATCTTGGTTTTAACTTCACCTTTTTCAACTTTAACAGTCTTAGAGCAGTCACCTGCAGCATACACATTGCAGTACTCACCATCAGGCAAATCAGTCTTATAAGAAACTTCTTTTTCGTCAAGCGAATTGTTGATTGCTAAGAAGCCCTTCTTTTCGCGGCTAAAAGCAATGTTGTTATCGCCATCATCCTGCCAATTTGTGACTTTCGCACCTTGAACAGCATTGTAGAATCCAATCATTCCGCGAATAGAAGTCCAACGCTGAGTGCACTGCCACTTTGAATTAGCACCACAAGTTACTTCCGGAATAGACGTTTCAGTTGCACCAGGAGCACCATCATCATTCTTATCGAACTTGTATCCGGAATACACGTTTGGAGTGCCGTATGGCCACGCGAGCATGAAAGCGTTTGCTAAAGTGTAACGACGACCGTCCTTATACGTAAGCACGCTGTTACCGCGCTCTGTATCCCAGTTCGTAACGAAAATAGCAGCTTTATCGCTCTTAACCATTCCGTCTTGAATTTTGTTCAGAGGCTTGCTTGCCTTCATCAGCGAGCCTTTGAAACTTTGCATAAGCTGGTAAGAGTAGCCAAACTCGTTAACTTCGCCTTCATTCAAATGCGCAGCTGGCTGAATTTGTTGAGCTTCTGAAGGATTGCCAATAGTTTCCTGCATCCACCAGATGTCATTAATCTTTTTGCTATCTTCAACACTTTCGTTGTATTGCTTTATAGCAGAAGCTTTAATGCCCCTCATATCTTCTGTAGAAATATGTTTTACAGCATCCACACGAAAACCAGCAACACCAAGCTTCAACAAATCTGCAAAATACTTACCTAAAACTTGCTGAACATGCGGCTTAGAAGTATCCAAATCAAGTAAGCCTACAAGCCTGCGATTCCACACTTCCTCCGCATTGTTATAATGCTCAATATTCCTATTATCTTGATGGAAATCATCCTTTTTATATCCAGCATCTTCAAAAGTCTGAGTAGACACATCATACTTACTTCCACCAACACCGACTTTATCTTTATTATCAGCGCCAGCCATGTGATTAATTACAGCATCTGCAATAATCCCCACGCCCTTTGCCTTGCAAGTTTTAATCATATCTTTAAACTCAGCTTCAGTACCAAGTTTAGAATCAAGCTTATAGCTCACAGGCTGATACGAAGTCCACCAAGCTTTACCTTTAATATGATCCTGAGAAGGCGAAATTTGCACATACTTCACACCTTCAGGACCATACGTTTGTTCGCATTCTTGAGCAATACTCTTCCAATTCTGCTGGAATGCAGTAACAATAACACCTTTACCTTTAAGAGTTACATTCGAAGAAGTTTCTTTGCTATTGCTAGACTCCCCGCTAGTCGCAGCGTTTGCGCTAATTGTAACAGCAAAACCAGTTACAAGCATTGCAACAGACGCAACAACAGCAACCATCTTCGATGCAAAGTGTCGACGATGACTCATCAGTTTCCTTTCCTCCGTTGGCATTAGCGCGTTTCTTCTTTGGACGCACTAATAGCTTAAATACGCAAACGGTGGCTAGTACGGCTATGTTGCTAGCCACGCATAAATGCGCATATAAGCGGAGGCAATTATATCACCGACATATTGACAATATTGCAATAAACAATTAAAAACTGCAGTTGTGTTGGTACTACTTAGCTGCACTTTCAACATCAGCTTTGTCTTTTTTAAATCGCAAAACCAAAGTAACAACCAAAGCTACAAAAATAGCAACAAATACCAGAAGTATTTTATTAATTGCAGAATTGCTACCAAAGTGCTTTACAGCATTAACATGCAATGCCACTGCAGAATGAGAAGGAATAGTTGTTTCAACTTTCCCACCGCTAACAGTTACAGTTTTTTCGCAATTCTTTGATGCATAAACATTGCAATACTCGCCATCTGGCAAATCAGTATTGTAACCAACATCATTTTGCTTATCGTCATTATTAATAGCGAAGAAACCCTTATTTCCGCGGCTAAAAGCAATATTATTGCTTTCATCATCCTGCCACTTAGTTACTTTCGTACCTTTAACAGCATTATAGAAGCCAATCATGCCTCGAATTGAAGCCAATCGTTGAGTGCACTGCCACTTTGAATCCTTACCACAACTTGCATCAGGAACAGACGTTTCAGTTGCACCAGGAGCACCTTCATCTCGCTCACTAAACTTATATCCAGAGTAAATATTTGGCGTACCATACGGATAAGCAAGCATAAAAGCGTTCGCAAGCTCATATAATTTGCCATCTTTGTAAGTAAGAACGCTTGTGGCATTATCTCGCTCAGTATCCCAATTTGTAACAAAAATAGCAGCACTCTTATTAGGAATAAGACCATCTGTAATATGCTTCAAATTGTCTATTGAACCAGAGAAATAATTTCGCAAACGGTATGAGTACTCAAACTCGTCTACTTCACCAGTTCCAACATATTTATCTGGCTGATTTTCTTTCGCCCCATTGCTATCCCCAATCGTTTCCTGCATCCACCAAATGTTTTCAGGCTTAACACCACTAGCATCAGATGCAGCCTTCTTAATAGCTTTCATCTCGTTTGGAGCAATATGCTTAACAGCGTCCACGCGGAAGCCAGCTACACCCATTTTTAGCAATTTTGCAAAATAATTACCAAGAGTTTGCTGCACATGCGGCTTAGAAGTATCCAAATCAAGCAAACCAACTAAACGATAATTCCAAACTACTTGAGCATCACTATACGTGTAAATATCTTTATCTATTTGATGAAAATCATCTTTCGTGTAACCAGCATCAGGATAGCTCTGATTTGCTGCATCATACTTACTACCACCAACTCCCACAGTATCTTTATTGTCAGCACCAGTCATGTGGTTAATAACAGCGTCAACAATAATTCCAACCTTCGCAGCTTTACACGTAGTAATCATATTCTTAAACTCAGCTTCAGTACCAAGCTTGGAATTTAGATTGTAACTAACAGGCTGGTAAGAAGTCCACCACGCTTTTCCTTTAATATGATCCTCCGGAGGAGACACCTGAACGTACTTAACGCCTTCAGGACCATACGTTTCTTTGCACTCCTTGGCAATACTCCTCCAGTTTTGCTGAAAAGCTGTAACAATAACGCCTTTTTGTGGAAGGCTGTTTGTTGATTTAGTTGAAGCAAATGCCGAAGAGTTTGGAACAATGGTAAACACACACATTAATATTGTTGCTACAGCAGCGAATGACGCAAATACAAACATTAATTTATGCTTGTAATTATTGATTAGTTCGCTAGCATAATTACTTTTTTTACGCTTACCTACTTGCAATTTTGCACTGCGGATCATCTTTGTTCCTTTCACATCACGTACAGCACATTCATTGTTTTATTGTGCGAAAATGCTTTTATTATTATACGCTTTACTGTTTATGTCTGAATATTAAAACGAAATAAAAAACGTCACTCAGCAAGCTAAGTGACGTTGTGCACGTGCCCCCGGTGAGACTCGAACTCACACTGCACAGATTTTGAGGCTGTTTCCTCTACCAATTGGGATACAGGGGCATCTTCAATTTTTCGCAATTTTTTGCGACTTGTTGACTATAGCACACTTTAAGCTGCATGCAAATAGTTAAGGCGTTTTGCGCGTGTCGCAATATTGAATATTTGCGATTAAATACAAGCAATGCGCGCAACCTACAGATAGGAAGCGCGCATTACAAGTCACAACTTATACGTTACACGTTATACGTCCTACACATACGCAAGTAAATAATTAAAAAATTAAATCATACTAAACGCATGTGTAAAACCGCGTAATATTAGTCGCAAGCACCAACTGTGTGAACGTAGATGGAGTCAGTACGGCCAGCCTGACGCTCACCCTGAGCAGTGCTCAAGATAACAATCTGGTCACCATCTGAAACCTTACCAGCCTCACGAAGAACCTTGTCAGTGAAAATCATCAAATCGTGACGATTCATATCGTGATAATCTTCACTAATCAAGAATCCTTCAGTACCCCAGCTCAAAGCCAACCAGTGATAAGTGTGCTCATTGTTGGTCAATCCGTAGATTGGAGCAGTTGGACGTTCGCGGGAAATACGATGAACCGTACGACCAGTCTGAGTGTAGGCAACAATAGCCTTAGCGTTAAGCTTATCTGCCAAATCAACAGCTGCAGAAGAAACTGCGCCGGTGCTAGACATATCAAGCTCAACTGCAGGAATGCGATCATAGCCATTCTCGGTAGCATACTGAGAAATGCGAGACATAGTCTTTACAGTAACATCTGGATACTTACCAACAGCAGTTTCGTTAGAAGTCATTGTTGCGTCAGCACCATCGAGAACAGCGTTAGCGCAATCGGAAGCTTCTGCACGAGTTGGTACTGGAGAGTTAACCATTGTGCCAAGAACTTCAGTAGCAACGATAACTGGCTTTGCATAACGGCGAGAAAGCTCAATGCAGCGCTTGGTAACAAGTGGAACCTCTTCAAGAGGCATTTCCACAGCCATATCACCACGAGCAACCATAATGCCATCGAAGGTCTTAACAATCTCTTCCAAGTTTTCAACAGCCTGTGGCTTTTCAATCTTGGCGACGATTGGAATACGACGACCTTCTTCGTCCATGATTTCGTGAGCGCGATCAATATCGGTAGCAAAACGCACGAAGGACATAGCAATAATGTCAGCGCCAGTGCGAATAGCCCAACGAAGATCAGACTCATCCTTTTCGGTCAAAGCTGGAAGAGAAACTGCAACGCCTGGAAGGTTAATGCCCTTGTGGCTGGAAACTGGGCCAGCAACAATAACCTTAGTGTGAACGTCGTTGCCTTCAACCTTAGTTACCTCAAGACGAACCTTACCATCATCAATAAGAATTGGGTCGCCTGCATGGCAATCTCCTGGCAAGCCCTTGAAGGTTGTGGAAGTGCGATGCTCGTCGCCTTCAACATCATCAGTAGTAATGATGAACTCCTGGCCTTCTTCCAAATAAACCTTATCTTCACCATCAGAGTTCTTCTTGAACCAACCACAGCGAATCTTTGGACCCTGCAAATCAACAAGAGCAGCAACATTGCGGCCAGTGGACTTGGAAGCTGCACGAACATTGTTGTAAACGCGCAAATGATCTTCAGGAGTGCCGTGAGAACGGTTCAAACGAGCAACATCCATACCAGCTTCAACAAGCTTGGTAATACCTTCCAACGATTCTGTAGCTGGACCAATGGTATCAACAATTTTGGCTTTACGCATAATGCCTACCTATTTCCTTTGTTTATTTTTAAATGGGAAAATACCCACTTTCCGAGTAATAGTGTACCAGCAAATTGTGACCTATAGGCAAAACTCGCGCCTATTTATTCATTAAAATTAACCACGACTAGCTGCGCTCGCTTATTAACTCACTTATTAGCCTCATCCATTTGCCGCAACTCTTTTTTAAGATCGCGTATTTCATCGCGCAAGCGAGCAGCCAACTCGAATTGCAACTGCTGCGCAGCAACATGCATTTGCTCGCTCAAATTCTTAATCAAAGACATAATATCGTCTTGCGGCAAGGCCGATATATTCGCCATACGCTTTTCTTTGCTTTGCTGCCCAAGATTCGTCTCTTTTGGCACACCATAATGCGAGTTGCCAGCCTTATTAGCATTCCTATAACCGCCTGCTAGCAAAGTCTGCGTATCAACATCTTCTTTAGCAAGCATGTCGTTCACGTCACTAATCTTTTTTCGCAAAGGCTTAGGATCAATTCCATGAGCCTTGTTATACGCGATTTGCTTTTCGCGGCGGCGCTCCGTCTCACTAATCGCCTTGCTCATAGCATCCGTAACGGTATCTGCATACATAAGCACAGTTCCAGAAACGTTACGAGCAGCGCGGCCAATCGTCTGAATAAGCGAGCGGTAAGATCTTAAGAAGCCTTCCTTATCTGCATCCAAAATTGCAACCAGCGAAACTTCTGGCAAATCCAAACCCTCACGAAGCAAATTAATGCCAACAATCACATCAATTTTGCCTTCGCGAAGCTCACGCAAAAGCTCCACTCTGCGCAAAGTATCAACATCTGAATGCAAGTACTCAACTTTAATTCCAAGCTCCAAAAAGTACTCGGTTAAGTCTTCCGCCATTTTCTTCGTAAGAGTAGTAACAAGCACGCGCTCATCTTTTGCCACTCGCTCCTTGATTTCCGCAAGCAAATCGTCAACCTGACCTTCCACAGGTCGAACCTCAATCTTAGGGTCAAGCAAACCAGTTGGGCGAATAATCTGCTCAACTACGCCGTCAGAAAGCCCCAACTCGTAATCTCCAGGCGTTGCAGAAAGATACACAGTTTGACCAACATGCTCCAAAAATTCTTTCCATTTTAACGGGCGATTATCCATTGCAGAAGGCAGCCTAAATCCATGCTCCACAAGCGTTCTTTTGCGCGAAGCATCACCCTCATACATGGCTCCAATTTGCGGCACAGTTACATGCGACTCGTCTAAAACTAGCAAAAAGTCGTCTGGGAAAAAATCAAGCAGCGTATGCGGAGGCGTGCCTGCATCACGTCCGTCAAAATGCCTCGAATAATTCTCCACTCCTGGGCACACACCAACCTGACGCAGCATCTCCAAATCATACGTAGTTCGCATTTCTAAACGCTGAGCTTCCAGCAATTTGTTCTGCTTTTTAAGCTGCGCAACGCGTTCGTCACGCTCTTTTTCAATAGCCTCTAATGCGCGTTCCATGCGCTCTGGCCCTGCAATGTAGTGAGACGCTGGGAAAATATGAACGCTACTCTCCTGGCGAATCACTTCTCCTGTAAGAGGATGCAACATTGTAATTCTGTCAATTTCGTCACCAAAGAACTCAATTCGCACAGCTAATTCTTCGTACACTGGAATAATCTCAACTGTGTCTCCGCGCACTCTAAAAGTTCCGCGCGTAAAGGCAATGTCATTGCGCTTGTATTGCATGCTCACAAACTGGCGAAGAAGCGTATCTCGCTCAAGCTGCTCGCCAACGTTTAACATAAGCATTCGCTCTGCATACTCCTCCGGAGTACCAAGGCCGTAAATGCAAGAAACAGTTGCCACAACAACGCAATCCCGTCGTGTAAGCAAATTCGCTGTAGCAGCATGACGAAGCCGCTCAACATCGTCGTTAATATTCGAGTCTTTTTCAATATACGTGTCTGTTTGCGGAATGTACGCTTCTGGCTGATAGTAATCGTAGTAAGACACAAAATAGCTCACGGCATTATCTGGCATAAGCTCACGAAACTCTGCGCAAAGCTGAGCTGCCAAAGTTTTATTCGGCTCAATAATAAGAGTAGGACGCTGCAAACGCTCAATCAGCCAAGCAGTTGTAGCAGTTTTACCAGTTCCCGTAGCACCCATTAAAACAACGTCGTTTTCGCCGTTTTCAATGCGATTCGCCAACGCTTCTATTGCTTGCGGCTGATCACCCGAAGGCTTGTACGGAGCTTTTACAACAAACGGCTTGTTTGTGCGCTGAATTTTATTCGACATAATCTTTTACTTCCCCAATTTTGCCATTTCAGCGCTTTGATTGTTTATTGTTTATTTCTTGCAGCCATGTTTTCAGCATATTGTCAACACTGTTAAACATAGATTCCATAGGTTTTGTTGAATCAACTACAAAATCTGCCATACTTTTTCGAACTTCACAAGGAAGTTGACTCTTTATGCGCGCTAAAGCCTGGCTCTCAGTCATATTTCGCTCGCTTATCATTCGCTTAACGCGAATTTCTTTAGGCGCTTCAACAGTAATAATATGGTCAAAACTGAATGGAATGCTATCAATTACTTGCGCAAGAAGTGGAATATCGTGCACAATAACCGAGCTTATACTGCTTATTTCATTGCAACTTTCTTTAGAAATTTTATTAACATACTCGCTTTTATATTCGCTTTCTAAGAACTTCGCACAATCATAAATAGCAGGATGAATTACATCCTCAAGCTTACTTAACGCTTGCTTACGTTCATCGTCATCTCCAAAAATATGCTCTGCAATAAACGCACGATTTAAAGAACCGTCTTCTAAAACGGCATTTTCCCCAAAAATTCCTACGATTCGCTGCAATACTGCACTTCCTGGTTCCACAACTTTACGCGCTAAAACATCGTAATCTATAACAAAAGCGCCAAGCGAATGCAAATGGTTTACTACTGTAGATTTTCCAGCCGCAATTCCGCCCGTTATCGCAATACGCATTATTGTCATATATAAATTATAAGTAATGCCCCAGTAAATAATTACCGGGGCATTATATGCTAAATAGTAATTGTAAAATTAGTCTTGAAGTTCAGCACCATCGGCATCCTTATGCCACTTAGAACCAGGCTGAGAGCAAAGAATGCAAATTCCTTCAATAAATGCCCAAATTCCAGAAACAAAAGCCAGCAAGCCGAAAGAAAGAATAGAAATAAGAAGCTGGGCAATAGCCTTGCCTTTAAAACCAAGATAGAAATTGTGCACACCCAAAGCGCCCAAGAAAATCGCTAACAGGCCTGCAGCAATCTTGTTACGAGAGCTTCTGTATGTGTTTGATGAATAATTATTAGACCCATAGTTAGAGTAGGAAGACGCTTGATTGTACTGAGGAGCAGACTGAGAGTACTGACCATATTGTGGCTGAGAATACGAATTCTGGCCATACTGAGGCTGACCATACTGTGGCTGAGCATTGTACTGAGGCTGAGCACCATACTGGGATTGGTCGTTATATTGTGGCTGAGCCTGGTTGTACTGCTGAGACTGATCATTGTACTGTGGCTGTCCGTACTGAGTCTGATTGTCAGAGCCTGAGTAATCTCCAGTTTGATTATCTAAATCACTCACAATAATTACACTTTCTCTCGTAAGAAATTTATTTTCTTAAAAACTATATAATAAAAAATTAATAAATAAAAGCGTTATTACTAAAGATATTAAAAGATGCCCCGATGATTACTCACCAGGGCATCTTGTTTATTAACAATAATTATAAAACACTAATCCTTTAACTCAGCACCATCAGCATCTTGATGCCACTTAGTTCCAGGCTTTGAGCAAAGAATCAAAATACCCTCAACCAATGCCCATATTGCTGTAATGATCAACAGGAAACCAAAAGAAAGAACAGAAATAAGCAGCTGTGCAATCGCCCTTCCTTTAAAACCAAGATAAAAATTGTGAATACCTAATGTGCCTAAGAAAATCGCTAGCAAACCTGCAACAATTTTATTGCGCGAGCTTACTAAAGTTGCTTTAGCTCTCTCCTCACTATTCCCATCGTACGAAGGGGACTGAGCATTTTTCTGATTGTTGTCAAACGTGCTCATAATCTTCACCAATCCTTTTAATAATTATGATTAATGCTTAAAAGCATCATATAATCATGATTCTTAAAAGAAAATTAATTGTACCTATATTTAATTACAAAACTTGAGTCACAAAAATACTCGTAAAACATACTCAAAATAGTAGTAAAACATAAACAAAATTGCCCCGATGATTACTCACCAGGGCAATTGTTAATAAGCTTCTAGTAGAAAGTAGAAACTACTTCTTTTCGCTCAAAAGCTGTTCGCGCAAAGCTGCGAGCTGATCGGAATCAGCTAAAGCACCTTCGTTAGATGCCTCAGAAGAATAGTTGGAAGCAACTTCTTCCTTCTTCTCTTCCTTAGCTGGCTTCTTTTCAGCTTCTTCGCTCTGGCCGTCAGCAGCAGCAGATTCAGCTGCAGCTGCGAGTTCCTTAGCAGCGAATGCCTTGTGTTCTTCCCAAAGCTCGTGAGCTGCAGCATACTGAGCTTCCCACTCTTCGCGCTGCTGCTCGTAGCCAGCCATCCACTCATTAGTGTTTGGATCGAAGCCTTCTGGGTACTTGTAGTTACCTTCAGCATCATATTCAGCTGGCATGCCGTAGAGAGCTGGATCAAAATCTTCAGAATTTGGATCGACAGCTTCAGTAGCTTGCTTCAAGGAGAGGGAGATACGACGACGATCAAGATCAACGTCGATAACCTTCACGAATACTTCTTCGTTAGCCTTAACAACAGTTTCTGGGTTCTCTACGTGACGGTTTGCAAGCTCAGAAATGTGAACCAAGCCCTCAATACCATCTTCAACGGAGATGAACACACCGAACTGAACAATCTTGGTGACCTTGCCCTTAACAACCTGTCCAGGAACATGGGTGCGAGCGAAGCGCTGCCATGGATCTTCCTGAGTTGCCTTAAGGGAAAGGGAAATACGTTCGCGATCGAGATCAACGTCGAGAACTTCAACGGTAACCTTATCGCCAACCTTAACAACCTCAGATGGGTGATCGATGTGCTTCCAAGAAAGCTCAGACACGTGAATGAGGCCGTCAACGCCGCCGAGGTCAACAAATGCGCCGAAGTTTACGATAGAAGACACAACGCCTTCGCGAATCTGACCCTTCTTAAGCTGCGAGAGGAAGGTCTCGCGAACTTCGGACTGGGTTTCCTCAAGGAACTGACGACGAGAAAGAACAACGTTGTTGCGGTTCTTATCGAGCTCAAGAATCTTAGCCTTAATCTTCTGGCCAATGTATGGGGAAAGATCGCGAACGCGACGCATTTCAACCAAGGAAGCTGGCAAGAAGCCACGCAAACCGATGTCTACAATCAAGCCGCCCTTAACAGCTTCAATAACTGTACCTTCAACGATGCCGTCTGCATCCTTAATCTTCTCGATGTCACCCCAAGCACGCTCATACTGTGCACGCTTCTTGGAGAGAATAAGACGTCCTTCCTTGTCTTCCTTAGTAACAACAAGGGCTTCAATGGTGTCGCCAACTTCAACGACATCATCTGGATCAACGTCTTTCTTGATGGAAAGTTCACGGGAAGGAATTACACCTTCAGTCTTGTAGCCGATATCCAACAATACTTCGTCGTGATCAATCTTTACGACGGTACCTTCAACTAAATCACCATCATCAAAATTCTTGATGGTTGAATCGACTGCCTTGATGAAGTCTTCTTCGGTGCCAATATCATTAATCGCAACCTTGGCGACTTCGTTATTATTCTCTGCCATTATTTATTAGTGGTTTCTTCTTGGGGTGGATATTACTCGATATTTAGTTATAGTTATGCGCGATACTACGCACACAAAGAGCTAGTTTATAGGCAGGCCTAGCCAAAATTGCCGTTTTAGTCCGGGAGTGTCGAAATATTAATTTTGAAGCTTTCTTTCAGCCATATCAACAACATTCGCAAGAAGCATAGCGCGTGTCATAGGGCCTACTCCACCAGGATTTGGAGAATATGCTCCAGCAATCTCACGGCAAGCAACATCCACATCGCCTTTTATACGATATCTTCCCGCTTCCTCATCAAATATGCGAGATACACCAACGTCAACTAGAACTGCACCAGGTTTAATATCTTCCGGCTTAACAAAACCAGCACAGCCCATTGCAGCAATAATAACGTCAGATTCACGCATAATTTCCTGCAAATTTTTAGTATGAGTGTGGCATAGCGTAACAGTTGCATCTACTCCCCTGCGCGTAAGAAGCAGACCAATCGTTCGACCAACCGTGATTCCTCGACCTAGAACACAAACGTTTTTACCAGAAAGATTAATTCCATACTCGTCTAACAAAGCTAAAATTCCACGAGGAGTACACGGCAAAGGCGTTGTAATATCTCCAGAAATATGCATCACAAGTTCGCCTAGATTATAAGGGTGCATTCCATCACAATCTTTTTTAGGATTGATTGCGGAAATAATTTTTTTAGAATCAACGCCCTTAGGAAGAGGCAATTGCACAATAAAACCTGTACAAAGCGGATCATTGTTCAATTGCTCAACTGCTTTAAGAATGTCATCTTCACTAGCATCTTCTGGCAAATCACATCTGATTGAACGAATCCCAACTTCTTCGCAATCTTTGTGTTTTCCAGCAACATACTTTAATGATCCAGGATCATTCCCAACAAGTAAAGTACCCAATCCCGGTTCAATACCATTTTTACGCAATAGCGCAACGCGTGCAGACAAATCTTCCTTAATTTTGCCAGCAAGTGCTTTACCATCAAGAACAATAACCATAAATATGCCTCCCAACTCGCACAATTCGTAAGGATAGGCTATCGTGAGGTATAGAAGTGTATTAGTCGACAAGCAAAACTAATGTGCGCCGACGCACTATTATCAAAGAAGGAGCCACAGTGATGCGTACCATTATTTGCGCGGCAAAAAAATTTGGCAAAACCGTTTCAACATGCCTTATTGCATCTGCAGTACTTCTTGGATTTTCGGCTTGCGGTCAGCAGGTAGAAAAGCCAAAAGAAAAACCTAAAGCAGCAACACAAATAACTGTTGTATCTACTGTAGATACTTGGGGCAGCTTGGCTAAAGAAATCGGCGGTAAAGACGTTAAAGTCGAATCGATAATGTCTGGCGCAAATACTGATATTTCATCTTTTAAGCCTAAACCAAAAGACTTGGAAAATATGCAGGATGCGCAAGTATTAATTACAAACGGCGCAGGATACGACGATTGGGCTTCTAAAGTGCATCCAAAAAAGGCTGAAACTATCAGTGCAGCTGCAACAGTTGGTGCATTAAATGGAGATAATCCGTACTTGTGGTTCTCTCACGATGCAAGAGAAGCTATGGCTTCATCAATGGCTGATACTTTCTCAAAGGTTCTTCCGGCTAAGAAGCATGATTTTGCTCAGCGACTATCTGAATGGCAAAATAGCGAAAAGAAATTAGCAAGTTCTATTAGTGATTTTGCTAAAAATCATAGCGATGCAAAATATGCTTCTACCTCGCCAATTCTGTTCTGGCTTATGGCAGACATGAATGTAAAGGATGCAGCTCCTAAGGAATATTCTGACGCTATAAGCAATAACAATGATCCACAGCGTTCAAGTGTAGAAGAGTTCCAAAAGCTTATTGAAGATCGTAAGATTGATGTTCTTATTAGCGACAGCCAGCAAGGTAACGATGTTCTTAATCTTCTAAATGGTATTGCTGGTAGAAGCTACACGTCGACAGTACGCGTAAGTGAGCTTATGCCTAAGTATGCAAATCAGCTAGATCAGTGGATTTTGAAAATTTGCGATGATCTTCAAAACGCTATTAACGCAACAAAAGATATGCGTAAGAATATTGATGATCAAGATTCACCAAAGAAACCTATTACTAAGAAGCCAACTATAGCCAAGAATACTGATCCTAAGAATTCAAATCAGGGTCAGCAAGATCCAGGCAAGTAAATAGTACAAAGCTTCTATAGCTATAATAAAAATCTCTTGCATCAGACGGTGCAAGAGATTTTTTATTGCTGAAATCTAACAATTAATTTAATTTGTAAAACAGTTACATTATTAAATTAACTAAATTAACTAATTAAAAATTTAGACTTACTTCTTTTTTGCTTTTTTATTACGCTCTTCTAAAAGAAATAAAGTCTGAGAAGCAGGCTCATCAGGCGCGCAAGTATGATGCTTATCATCACCTTCCTGAGGGTCTTTGTAGCCAAGATTTACATCAAGAAGACGCTCAGCTTCAAATTCATCAATCTTTTCAGACAAAGCAATTTCAGAAATTAGAATACTGCGAGCGCGTGAAAGCATACGCTTTTCGCCAGCAGACAGACCATGCTCGTCTACATCGCGTTGAGATAAATCACGCACAACTTCAGCAATATTGTTCACATCGCCGGTTGCAATCTTCTCAACATTAAGCTTGTACCGCCTAGACCAATTCATTTCTTTTTCAATAATTGGAGTGCGCAAAATTTCAAAAACTTTTGCTACTTCTTGAGCCCCAACAATGTCACGTACGCCTACTTTTTTAACATTGTCTACTGGTACATTAATTTCCAAACCATCTGACGACAACACTACTAAGCGCAGATATTGACGAGTTACACCTTTTACAGTGCGCTCACTTATTTCTTCAACACGAGCTGCACCGTGACGAGGATAGACGACCATATCGCCGACTTGATATTCCAACAGAACCCTCCGTACGCACAGAAAAACTCATAACAGTTTCCCATAAGGGCAAGACTTGAAAAAACTTTCATAAATTTTTCACAATACTGCGAAACACACGCGACTTATAGCAATAAACCATGTATGATAGTCAACATGAGTACAGTTACTAACATCAATGAAGATGCAGTCGCAGTCCCAGTCCGTCAGGACGTATTAGCTGCGGTGAGCAATGCAGAGTATTACAATCCACATGAGGTTCTCGGCGGCCACCTTGGAACTGACAAGGGTGCTGACACTGTAACCGTCCGCGTTTTACGCCCAATGGCAAAGAAAGTAGTAATTCTCACCAAGAGCGGAGAATACGAAGCTAAGCATGAATATAATGGCATTTTTACCGCTGTTATTCCTGCAGTAAAGCATACGAAAAGTAAAACTTGGTCTGTGCCAAGCTACCGCATTCATACTGTAGAAATTGACGGCTCTGAATCAACAGACGATGACCCGTATCGCTATTTGCCTCAAGTTGGCGATCTTGATATGTACCTGTTCGGCGAAGGTCGTCATGAACGTCTTTGGGAAGCCTTAGGCGCGCATGTTAAGACTATTACCGACTCTTGGGGTCTAGTTTCTCCTGAAACAGGCAAGATGGTAAAGAAAGTAACCGGCACCGCTTTTTCCGTGTGGGCTCCAAATGCTCGCGCAGTTCGAGTTGTTGGAAACTTTAATTACTGGAATGGTCGACGTCACGCAATGCGCTCGCTCGGATCTTCCGGAATTTGGGAACTTTTCATTCCAGGTGTCACTGCTGGCGAAGTATACAAGTATGAGATTCTTACGCAGTCTGGCAACTGGATCATGAAAGCCGATCCAATGGAACGTTCTCACGAAGTTCCACCAAATACTGGATCCGTTGTTGTCGATTCTGAATTTAAGTGGCACGATACCGATTGGATGGATAAGCGTGCAAAAACTGACGCACACAATGGTCCAATAAGTATTTACGAAGTACAAGCTAACAGCTGGAATCGTGATTTAGGCAATTATCGCGAGCTTGCTGACCACTTGGTTGACTACGTGCAAAAAGAAGGCTTTACTCACGTTGAGTTTATGCCTCTTACACAGTACCCATTCTCTGGATCTTGGGGCTACCAGGTTACAGGCTACTATGCTGTAGATTCTCGACTCGGCTCCCCTGATGACTTTAAGTACCTTGTAGATAAGCTCCACAAAGCAGGAATTGGTGTCATTATGGATTGGGTTCCTGCCCACTTCCCTAAGGATGACTTTGCTCTTGGACGCTTCGATGGCACAGCACTTTACGAAGATCCTGATCCTATGCGCGGCGAACATCCTGATTGGGGTACTTATATCTTCAACTTTGGTCGCCACGAAGTTCGTAACTTCCTTGTTGCCAATGCTTGCTTCTGGTTGGATGAGTACCACGTTGACGCACTGCGCGTCGATGCAGTGTCTTCCATGCTTTACTTGGATTACAGCCGCGAAAATGGTCAGTGGAGACCAAATATTTACGGCGGACGAGAAAACCTGGAAGCTATTGATTTCATTAAGGAAGCAAACGCTACTGCTTACAAGAATAATCCTGGCATCATGATGATTGCTGAGGAATCTACTGCTTATCAGGGCGTAACAGCACCAACCGATATGAGCGGCTTAGGCTTCGGCTTGAAGTGGAACATGGGCTGGATGCACGACACTTTGCAATACCTTAAGGAAGAGCCGATTAACCGTCGTTGGCATCACAATGAGATTACATTCTCTATGGTTTACGCGTATTCTGAGCATTACGTGTTGCCATTAAGCCACGATGAAGTCGTATATGGCAAAGGTTCGTTGCTTGGAAAGATGCCAGGCGATGAATGGCAACAGTTCGCAGGCTTGCGTGCTTTGCTTGCATACCAGTGATCTCACCCAGGCAAGAACTTGCTGTTTATGGGCGGAGAAATTGGACAGTCCAGCGAATGGAACTTCAATACTTCTCTTAACTGGAATGAATTGCAGTGGCCATTCCATCAAGGAGTGCAAAAGCTTGTTGCAGATTTGAACGCCTTGTACAAGAGCTCTAGAGCTTTCTGGAGTCAAGACTTTACGCCTGATGGTTTCCAGTGGCTTACAAGTGATGATTCAGACCACAACACATTAAGCTACATGCGTATTGGCGATGACGGCGAAGAAATTGTTGTAGTAGTAAACTTCTCAGGTCAAGCGTGGCAAGACTACCAGGTTGCGTTGCCAAAGGGTGGCCAGTGGGAAGAGATACTCACAACCGATGACGCAAAGTATTGCGGTTCTGATATTCACAATGGCACATTTACTGCAGCTGCTGAAGAGTATCATTCTCGCCCGTACTCAGCAAGAATTACCGTTCCAGCGTTAGGTGCGGTATTCTTAAAGCCAGTACAACACTGAAAGGTTTATTAAAAAATATGCTAAATGCTCCATCGGTTAGCAACACGCTTCGTACCATCCTTGTGGTTGAAGATGAGCCAGATCTTGCTACAGCAATTGCACAACGCATTACTGCTCAAGGCTGGAGAGCTAGAGTTGCTGCTGATGGAGCATCTGCTGTTAGAGCGGCAGAACAGCTTAAACCTGATCTTATAATCATGGATATTATGCTTCCAATAATGGATGGCATTGAGGCTACGCGTAGGATTATTGCAAAAAGGCCCGTCCCTATTCTTATGCTTACTGCTAGAGATGCGGAAGCAGATAAAATAGTCGGATTAAGCGCTGGCGCTGATGATTATATGACTAAGCCTTTTTCTCCTCGCGAATTAATTGCTCGTTGCGCAGCATTGCTTCGCCGAGTAGAAAGAGCTGCTCAAATAGCAAAAACCATGGAGAATGAGCGAACCCTTAATTTTGGAGCGCTTGTTATTAAACCTCGTCAACGCCAAGTAATGCTAAACGATGAGGAAGTGCATTTTACTCCTACTGAATTCGATTTACTTGCGACTTTTGCAAGACATCCACATAATGTTTTTAAGCGCGAAGAGCTACTAGAACAAGTATGGGATTGGCCAGATGCTTCCGGCACAAGAACTGTTGATTCTCACATTAAGTCACTTCGCCATAAGATTGGTTCAGAGTGGATTCGCACAGTTCACGGTATAGGTTACGCTTTTGAACCACCTATGAATGATTATGAGCAGGTACTTCAATCACAAGCTTCATAAAAATTACCCTAATTTAACACCACTTTTTACATAATTATTATGTAATTTTATATATAAATCATTAGTGCAAATCTAAAACTGATTAACTATTATGAAAAAACTTTTATTTAAGAAAAAAACTTCTAACAAAGAAAAATCTAACAATATATCGAATCAAAATAAGCAAGAACACCGTTACCCAAATCGCCCAGTTGGATTTTTTTCATCTCTAAAAATTGAACTTTCTGCGATTATTGTGTTCGCAACTGCTATTGCATTCGTAATGGCATGGTTTTTGCTAAAAACAGGATTAAACGGCTGGATTGCTATGCCATTAACATTGGTTGTTGCATTAGGAATCACTTACGTTTTTTCAAGAGGACTTACTGCCCCTCTCCGCCAAATGAAAGACGCTTCAGAAGCAATGGCAGACGGTGATTATTCCGTAAGAGTTGCTGTAGAAAATAGACGCGACGAAGTTGGTAAACTTACGCTTGCTTTTAACGAAATGGCCGAGGAACTTGAGCATGCTGATCAAATGAGACGCGAACTTATAGCAAACGTAAGCCATGAGTTGCGCACTCCAGTATCTGCTTTGCAAGCGATGCTTGAAAATCTTGCAGATGGGGTTGTTGAGCCTACTGAGTCCAATATGGAAGCTATTTTGAACCAAACACACAGATTAGCGGATCTTATTGCTTTTCTTCTTGACCTATCTAGAGTTGAAGCAGGGGCTGAAAGCCTTAATATTACGTCATTTAATTTTGCGGATTTTATTGATGAAATTATTGAGCCTCTTGAAATAGCCGACGCTGGTCATAATCATGAAATTAGCATTCAGATTGAAAATGGTATTGAATTAACAGGAGACCAAGACCGTCTTTCACAATTGTTTACTAACGTTATTTCCAACGCGCTTAAACATTCAAACGACGGAACTCGTGTGCTAATCAGCGCTCATATTAATCATCTGCAGAATACTGTTGTAAGCAACGTAGTTAATTTTGGTAATCAAATTCCTGTAGAAGATCGAGCTGATATTTTCCGTAGATTTGTTAAGGGAAATAAAAGAATTGGTACTGAGTCTGGCGGAACTGGATTAGGTTTGTCAATTGCTCGTTGGGCAGCAGGACTACATAATGGCACTGTTAAGGTAGTAGATGACAAGCGCGGCCCTAATTTCGAAATAACACTTCCTCTAAACTACAATAAAGCGCAATAATTCAAAGAAACCAACTATTTATAGTCTTCTGTGCCATCCCCAGAGCTACTAACGCACGCTAAGGAAAATCCAGATATAACGCTTACTTTAGCTTTCTGCAATGCATAAACGCAGCTGCTCATTGTGGAACCCGTTGTAACAATATCGTCTATAATAATTGCCTCATGCTTTAAATTGCGATTATTTGATTGTTTTTTTAGCTTGCGATAATTAACACAAAAGGCATGCGAAGCTCTTTTAGACCTACCTCTAGATCCGCTAGTTTGAACTGATTTTGAATTAATACTTGAATCCATGCGAACAATATTCGCAACCTTAGCTTCAATACCTTCGTTACACAATTTTTCAGCAACAATATTAGCAATTGGAATAATGTGACGACGTCCGCGACGCCTTGTAGACGAAGATGAAGACGGCATAGGAACTACCAATATTGGCCCATTACTATTAAAACTATTCTTTGAAGAGTTGTCTTTAATATTATTTCTAAAAACTTTTAATACAAGATTTGCAATAAGTAAGCCAAATATTTTGTCACATGCTGTATCTGCATGATCTTTCCACTGCAATATTGCGTGTCTAACAACACCCGAATAATCTCCGCAAGAATAACGATAACCAAAAGTCATGGAATTAAATTGAGCACGCTTGTTATGTTGAAAAGCGTCAACGCAATTTTCGCACAATACTAAATCAGGAGTATCGCAACCAGCACAGCCTCTTGGAAGTATCATATTATACAAAATAATTATTAAATTTAGCCAGCCAATTGAAGAATACCTTTTTTCGTCAGCATTATTATTGCAAGATGTGCTATTGCAATATTTGCACAAAGATGCAGATGCGTGACATGCGACTCCCCTATTGCATGCCACGCTTTTAGCCTGCATCTTATTGTGGCTTATTTCATTGCGTCTCCCAGCCATAATGTAAGCATAAAATAGAATTAGTTAACTATAAAAATAAAAAATACCATTGTGGTTAAAAGCTATTTATTAAATATTTAAACCTAAGCATTTAAGTAGTTAAGAACTTTAGTGCAAAGAGTTAAAGTATCTTCAGGATTTTTAACGCGCACGGCTAAAGCTCCAGTAAAAGCGGTTGGATAATCGTTACCGCCTGGTTCCATATGATCTCCAATAAAAGTAATTTTTTTAATAGAAAAATCACAATATTTAGCTAATGTGAGTAATGCTTGAGCTTTATCATCGCCTTGCCTATACACGTCTACGCTCGTATCTCCTCCTTGACGAACCGCAAAATTTGGAAGCGATTGAGAAATTCTTTTAGCAAGCTGAGCTTTTAGTTTTCCTTCTGGATCCCACGTTTTCTTATATTCGACTGGAGCAAGCTGACCCAATGCAGAAAAAGTTATTTGACTACCACGATTTTCAATTTGCTCTCCCCAAAGCATTGAATCTCCAGAAGCCTTCCACAACCCCATGCTTTCAGCACACTCCCGTATTACAGAAATAACATGTTCCGCTTGATTTGGATCAATTTTATGCTCATAAACACATTTCAAAGACTGTTTATTGTCGATTCTGTAATAGCTAGTGCCATTAGTAGGCATAATATGAAGATTTTCGAGATTAGTTCCTTCAGTAAGCATGTCTAGTATTTGACTTTTAACTAAAGATAATCTTCCGCCTGTAATAATAGCAACAGGAATTAAATCAACAATTTTGCTAAAAGTTTCTGCCATTGGAGCAAGCATAGGTTTCTTAGAACAAGCCAATGTGTTATCTAAATCAAAACCAATAAGCGAAGATTGGGCAATACTTAAGCCAAGATTTAACTCATTGCAATCATGCACTATTGGCTTAAGCATTCAGATTACTCCTAACTTTTAAGACTATATAACAGTATTCCATATTGTGCTTATATTGCACACACCGTAAAAATCAAATTAATAATTAAGATTGCCCTAGCCTTCACCTACAGTGTAAGTATGACAGGTGTAATTTGGGAGGAACGTCGCTATAGAAACCGCCACGGGCGAGGCTTACGCGCACCAATATTTGGCACTAGGCTTCCACAATACCGTACTGCTAGCGCAATGTTTGATTCCATGGTAGCTGCACAAATTCGACGCCTTAATGGAGCTTGGAAGGCTCTTACAAAAGATGTTCAATTTGCTGTAGAAGATGTTCCACCATCTCAACCAATACTGTGGGAACATAATAGGCGCATTATGTCTCAAGCATTCCCTGCAAGTAGAGGAATGCAAGCTCGTATTGTATTGTATCGTCTTCCCCTATGCACTCATGTAACAAGCAGACTAGAGCTTCAATACGCTATTAGAGATGAGCTTGTGCAACGTTTAG
Organism: Gardnerella bretellae; assembly: GCF_048545135.1. NCBI lineage: Bacteria > Bacillati > Actinomycetota > Actinomycetes > Bifidobacteriales > Bifidobacteriaceae > Gardnerella > Gardnerella bretellae. Next base: position 178,259 of record NZ_JBKQXU010000001.1, on the reverse strand, counting down.
CTGAATTATATGGGCGCAGGCCGGAAGAAATTGACCCTGATTGGGGAATATAATTATAGCTTATTGCACAATGTGATTGTCGCTATTAACATGCACTTGAGCTTGTTGCGGCTCCAATGATTGAGAAGCAAGCCAAGCAATACCAGCAACATTAGCTTTGTCTAAATCATCTTTACGAATTCTTGCAGACAGAGAAATATTTTTGCTTGATTTAACAGTAAACATTACGGCATTATGAGATATGTCTGATGCTGGAACGGTAACTACAGAATGTGCAGGAACGCTAACACGTTTCATTCCAGATGCGCCAACTGCTTGTAAGAATACTGAAGAATCAGAATCACTTGTTGAAGCAATATATAAAGTCGTTTCTTCCGCACTTACAGGAGAAACAATTGCGCTAATTCCTTGAGAACGAGATGCGCTAATAAAAGCAATATCTGATTGGCCATCTTTACCATCTCGAGAAACAGACATCATTGCAGACGTTTTAACAGAGCCGGTAATACTTAAAGCATGAACTTTTTCTGGAACTTTTCCAAGATCAATAACTTGCAAATTATGAGATTTTACAGATAAATCTTTTACTGTTTGAGCTCCAGAATCATTCATCCAAGAAATAGTCACTTTACCGTCTTTATCTGGCCACACATATGCTTTTGCTTGTTCTGACTCATTAATTCCAGACAAAACAGTTTCGTAAGACATAGCGCTTAAAGCTCGAATAATATCAACACCTTTCACTGTAAGTCCGCTCATATGAACGACTTTTACAAAGGCAGCAATAGGTGTTTGCTCACTTTCTACTTGAACGTACAATCCAGAAGATTTAGGCGCTGCAGCAGAAAGATCAAAATACGCGTGAGAGTGAGCTGGAACAGTAAAAGCACTTCCAGTAGATAAATTAATAGGATTACTTCCACGCTTAGCAGACCAAGCTCGCACACGCACTACTGTTGGTTTTGAAGCAGGATTAAAAGCCTCTAAACGAATAGAAACACCTTCACCTGACTCTGGAACCAAGAAAGTCTGTTTCATGGTAGGAATAGAGCAAGTTGTTGCGGACAATCCGCGAACATCACCTTTAGTTGCCCAAGATGCCATTGATGCCGCTATTCCTGTGCCAGAAGCAATGTTAGATAAACGCCCTTCTAAAACTTGCGCATCGTGATTTACATCTCCAGCATAAGTAAGAGATGAAGTTCCATCATTATTTAATTTTTTACTTAACAAAGTCGATTCGTCATTAGTATCACGAATATTGTGCACACTAGCACGATACACGTCACCAAAAGTCGAGTATCTAGCAAAAGATTGCAAGTCTCCTTCTGATTCGTTGTATTGACTATCTCCGTATTGTGCCAAATCAGGTAGCGATAATCTAATAGGACATACAGATTGCAAGCGGCTAACACCAACACTGTGAGAAACACTACTAGTTGGAGCATTAGCATTATCTACAAAATTAGGCATAGCGCAACACAACGCCACAACACAAGCAACTACTAAAAGAAATATTGCGCTAAATGTTGCAAGAGCAACAACGCCAATCATTTTATTATGCTGCTTAATTTCTGATTGTGCAGGCACTTCACCATGCTTTGAACTATCATGAGGATTTTTACGCCAACTCATCTAATTCCTCCTCATGCAAATCGTCAGAGCGCTCAATCATATTATGTCGTCCAAAACGAGGAACAGCTACCAAGCAGTATACTAGCAATACGATTGCAGTGGACACTACCCAAGGTATTCTCCAAGTTAATGGCCTAGAACGATAATATGGGGATGTTTCTGAAAGCGACTTAGAATCTGGCATGCCATCAAACCTGCAATAAGTTCCTTGAGGCATAGATACTACTAATTGCGTGCTTTCAGATGCGTTTACATGCGCAATAAGACTATCCGTAGCTTCTTTATTTACCTTGCTTGGCTGAGGCTTGGAAGAAGGCTGAAGCAACTGCTGTATTGACATTTTTGATTCTGAAATTACTTTATGATTACCAGAATCTCCAACAATATAAATACCGCCAATACCTAACTGCTTTAGCGTTTCAATTGCGCTATTATCTGCATGAGATAACAGTTGAGCCGCAGCACGAGATATTGCTTTGTTGCTTTGAGAATTACCAAAAATTACTTGTCGTACACGAAGAGCTGGAGATTGATCAATAGAATCTCCCTTAGAAGTGCGCATAACAGCAATAGATAGCTCATGATTATCTTGTGCACGCAAAGCAAGTACGCGATGAGTATCATCCTTACGCAAGTAATCAGTTACAACCATAGGTAGGCCATTACTACTTGCAGAGATTGATGTTGCAGGACCGCTTAATACCGTAAAAAGACCCAAAAGAACAGCCATAGCTAACATTCCACTTGCCAGAGCAGCACGAGCAATACGAATTACGTGACGTATAAAACGCTGTGCAGATCTACGCATTGCGGCGCGCCTATCCGTACGAGTCTTATATTTTTCAGTAGATTTATAATCTTTATTTTTAGAAGCACGCAAAGGCTCAAAACGTCTAACAGCTTGGCCAGCAACCATACACATGCATGCCAAAACGCCAATAGTAGATAATGCGACTCCTGGCAAAACACTTGCAGCAACAGGACCATTAATATCAGACGCAACAGCAATACGCTCAGCAACTAGAGCCAACGCCATTCCGCTAATAATCACAACCCACATCATTCTAGAAACACGCAAAGCAAACGGAAGAACCAAAGATGCCACAGCCATAAATACTGCAAGAACAGCAAAAATCAACATAATTATTGTTCTCAAGCTAAGCAATGGAGTGTTAATAGCAAAATGCGCAGAAGTCATATTGAAAGCTTGAAGAAGAACATCAACATAGCCTTGAGCACGAGGAGCACCCTGTACGCTCCTTAACGGAACAGACATGCTAGAGAACAATTGACGCCACATGCCCGATTCTCCGTATCGAATAGCACTGCCTATTGTTGGAAGCAGTATCATAATCGACGGAATTGGCATAAGTAAAAACATAATCCTATGCGAGCGCACCATAATAAATGACGCAATGAAAATAACAACAAGAGGCAAAACAAGTTGAGGTTCTGCAGCAACAGGAATCATAAAGCTTAGTGCAGCAAATGCAGCGCATTGAACAGAAGGCACAGGGCGAACAGGATCTTCTGTTACGTACATTCCAACAGCATGGAAAGCAAACGCAAATGCTGCAGGCAAAAATACCATAGTCATTAGCATTGGCAGATCGCCGCGAGCAAATAAACCAAATGCCATTGCAATCATAGTCCAGCAAATTCCAGCACAAACACGCACAGTGTCGGAACGCGTAAACACGCCTGCTAATGCCCAGAAGCTCAAACACATCGCTGGAGCGGCTAAGAAGAACATTAGTGTAACAGCAAGTAGCGGGTTTGCACCAACTAATACTGAAGAGAATAGCCAAATACTAAGCCACGGAGAAGGAGGAATAGCAGGACCAAAGCCATCATCAGGAACCCATGATCCAATTGCAGCATTCCATAATTGATTAAAATCAGCGCCTGTAGGAAGCCATTGCTGAGAATACCAGGATGCTCCACCTAGAATCTCACGCCAAGGAGAACCATATAAATGCAATATAACTGCAAAAAGCAAAAGCGACGCAAGAATAACGGCACTCCAACGTCTTAATACACGATCATGCAAATGACGTCTTGCTAAAGGACTTAATAACACGCAATGCTGCTGCGCTTTGAACGCTGCACTACGATCTTTCCATCGTGCAACTTGATGCCGGTCTGCGATTAGTTGTGTAAGTTTTTTAAGAGGAACACGAGTGTTTCGAGCTACTCTCCTACGAGCAAACATGGCACGCGGGAACTGAATAAGAGCAAGCCATGGCAAAATAAGACGCACCCAAGCAGCGTAAGGATGTTTAGCAAGCAAGGAGCGTAAAGCACCGACTAACGCCACCGGTAAGCTAAAAATCCACATAAATGGCCATAAAATCATACGTACATCAGTGTATTTGTAACGCTGATTGGCAATAAGCGAAGGAGCTACACCATGTCTAAGTCCAGATTTTTCTTCCGTCCTAGCCTCGCCGCCGCGAGTACGCAAACCCTCTAAACGAGCTCGTCTGTGAGCGATACGAGCAGAAGGAACTACAACTACTCGCCCGCCAGATAAAGATACTCGACGGCAAAAATCTCTAGATTCACCAAAAGTTGTCATCCATGGTTGCGTGCCACGCAAAGTCTGCCACGCTGTCAATGTAACTAAAGCTCCAGCTAAAGATACTGCGTATACATCTCCACGACCGTCATACTGTTCTTGATCCGGCTCACCGTCAACTGTAAGAGTGTGAACGCTGTGATGCCAAGCATACATTCCAACATTGTGAAGAATATTTCCTTGCCAATCAATCTGTTTTGCACCTAATACAGAAGCAGTAGGATTATTTCTCCAAGTTTCTCTTAACGCTTCTAAACAGTGCGAATCAGCCGGGCGAGAATCGTCATGAAGAAGCCACAATGCCGAAATTCCTTTGCATGGCATAAGCTTACGCAATGATTTCTCAATAGCATCACCAAAAGAGTGGGCAGAGGAAACAGGAATAATAACTACTCGAACTGTTTTTAATTCTAAATCGTTATTGTGTTGAATATTTGCCCTATATTTAGCGTCTCTATTATTGGCTTTGAATTTACTATTAGGATCAAGTAAATATCTATTAGATTTATTAGAACTTGGAAGCACATTTCCTGAAAGCACGTTTGAGTCAATTTGTACTTCCATTGTTGTTTGCATAACCTGCTTAACTCTACTAGCGCAATCAACAATAACAAGAGTTCCTGGAAGAACTGACTGATTTAATACAGCTTTTAAAGTATCTTCATAAAATCTTGTGTCACGCTCAACACACATCATCGCCATTATTGAAGAATCTACATCAGTAGGACGCGATGATTTTGCTGCAGAAAGAACTCGCAAAACTTCGTCTTCAAATGTACATGTATGAGCGGTTAGTAAATCCATAGTTACCAGTTTACGCAAGGGGTAGGTATCCAGCAAAACACGCCATAAATATATAGACACAATATGCAGGTTAAATCTCAATGCTTTGTACTATAGTTAGACCTTATATGTGTTCTTTCATGTACCACTTTATTTCTGAGTGAACACAGCTAAAAATTACGTAATATAAAAGGCTTTATTATTGTGAAAGAAGGTACCATGGTGACTTCAAGATATCCTGAAGGCATGCGGTACCAGCGCAACTATGATTGGAATCGCGCAGTTCCACATCATAGTCTTGGCTACAAAGTTGTAAACCACGCTCGCACAATACTGTGCATGATTATTGTTTTTATACTTACTTTCTTCTCAACTATTCTTGCAGCTACCTGGTTAGATTTTTCTTCAACTGTTAGCAATCGAGTTATAAACATCATTAGTGAAGATAGTCAAGCACACCAAGTTATTGACGCAAATGCTGGGAAGCCTGTAACATTCCTAGTTCTTGGCCAAGATTCACGAGATGGAAATAATCAAAGTTTTACGCACGATGGTGAAACAGGAGATCATCAATCTGACACAACAATGGTAGTTCAGATTAGTGCAGATAGATCCTATATGAATATTGTTTCTATTCCGCGCGATTCTATGGTAAACGCTCCCGCTTGCGATACTACTAATGGAAAAATTCCTGCACGCAAGCACGTAATGTTCAACTCTATTTTTGCTATTGGATACGCGCAGGGTGGAGATTTAGCTTCGGCAGCATCCTGCTCGCTAAAAGCAGTAAATTCTTTAACTGGACTAAATATTCATCACTTTATTGTTGCTGACTTTAGCGGATTAAGTAATATGATTGACGCTATTGGCGGAGTTTCATTGTGCATTCCAAGCGACACTCGTGACGCTTATACGGGAGTGAACTTTAAGCAGGGTATGCAGCATTTAAACGGCAGGCTTGCTACACAATATGCTCGAATGAGGCACGATACTGCAAGCGACGGTTCGGATATTATGCGCACAACAAGGCAGCAGTATTTAATCAAGCAGCTTATGCATCAAGCTTTATCTAAGAATCTATTAACTCAAAGTGGCGAATTGTATCAGTTAGCTAAATCCGCTTTAGGTGCATTAAATATTAGCGAAGGATTAGCTAATCCAAGCACGCTTGTTGGACTTGCTTTAAGTATGCGTAAATTAGATACTTCTCATATTTATGCTCGAACTATTCCTGTTGTTCCTGATTCTTACGACCCGAATAGAGTTGTGTGGTCTGACGAAGCGGATGATATTTGGGAAAAGATGCGCGAAAATAAGCCTTTGACACTAAAACAGCAGTATGCAAAAAATGATAAAAAGCATACTAAGAATTCGTCAAAGGATTCTAATAGCAACGAAGATATAAGCGAAAACGATAAGTTAAATAACTCTCCTGAACATAAGAAGCCTTACGGAAAGATTAATCCAAAGACTGGATTAGTAAAGAACGAGCAAGGACAGCTTATAGATCCAAATACTGGAGGAATAGTAAATCCTGAAAATGGTACTATTCACGATGCTCAAACTGGACAGTATGTTGGTATTGCAGACAAGTATGTTAATAACGTTCTATGCGCTGTTCCTCGTGGAAAATAGTTAAGTTTTTAGAAAATAAATATTTCTGAAAGCACATGTTGGCTTCGCAATATGGTTTTAATAAAATAGATTAAAGCATTTGGAGGATGCATGGATTCGCAACTGCACAGGGATTATTCAGAAAGCGGAGATAATCCGCCTAGCTTCACCCCTTCGCACAATAACGACTCATCACATGCGAATATTCCACCAAGTTTTACACCAAAACGAGGAAGAAAAGCAAAAAAATCTCCTGATGCAACAATATCTAAATCTAAGTCATCTGCTCAATCCTTTGCACCATCTTTTACCCCAGAATCTGCACCATCATTTGCACCATCTTTTACTCCAGCAGGTTCTAGGAAGCGCGTAGCACAAGCTTCAACTAGTCGAGCAAACAGAACAACAGCATATGCACAATCTAAAAACGAAATTCGCCCGCAGAAAATAAGCCAATCTTTATATCAACGTGCAAAATTTGACTCTGCGCAAAACGTTAACGAAAATATTTCTGCAGCAGCAAAAGCCCTAGAACACAAGCCACACATCTTTTTGAAAGTGTTTATTGCGCTTATTGCTATTATTGCAATATCTTGCGTCGGTTTAGGAGCATACTCATGGAATTGGGTTGATTCTCACATAAATCGCACTACTTGGCTTACCAATACTCCAAGCACTCAAGGAACTTCATGGCTTATACTTGGTTCTGATCAGAGAGAAGGCGAAGAAGCTAAAGAAATCACCGGTTTTAGAACTGACACTATTCTTGTATTAACTAAACCATCTAATGGAAACAGCTCACTAATTTCTATTCCTAGAGATTCATTAGTGTCTGTTAATGGAGAAAAAGTTAAAATCAATAGCGTTGCACAATTTGCTGGAAACAAAGCGCTTACTTCGATTGTTGAAAAGATTACAGGGCACCGTATTGACCATGTTGCCGAAGTACGTTTTGGAGGCTTAACTAATGTTGTTGATGCCATTGACGGCATTGACTTATGCTACAACAGAACTGTAAACGATAGATTTAGCGGATTAAATTGGACTGCTGGATGTCATCATGCTGATGGAAAAACAGCTCTTGCTTTTTCGCGTATGCGATACGCTGACCCTGAGTCTGATTTTGGTCGCGCTGCACGCCAGCGCATGGTTATTGCCGCTATCATGAAAAAAGCTTTAGATAAAAAGACCATCACTAATTTTGGTAAGGTAAAAAAGCTGGCAGAAACCGGTCTTTCATCCGTTCTTTTCGATGAAAAATCAAACCCTGGTAGCTTATGGCAGATGGCTCAAGCTTTTAAGGAAGCAACAGGTTCAAAAGGCATAACCGGCACAGTTTATTGGACTAATCCTGATTATCAAGTTCCAGGAGTTGGATCTTGCGTTCTGCTAGACGATGCTAAAAATCTTGAATTATTTAATCAGCTGGCAGAAGGCACGCATAAACCTGGAGCTGTTGGAACTTTTGCAGAATTACAGCAGTAAAATTTGCGTAATTTAATTACAAAGCTTTTAACCACAATATTAAACAAGTCTTGAAAGCTGTTACTAAATGCTGACATCATACTTTTATGATTAGCGAAACTAACACATCAATGACTACAAGCAAAGTTCTGCTATACGTGCAAATGGCAGCAAGCATAGTACCAATATTCGCTCATATTGCATTGCTAATAATGGCTTGGATTCAGAATAATTGGATGATGCTAGCGATGATTATACCTAGCATCATGATGTATATTGCAAGCCTAGTTCCGCAAATATTGCAATACATAAATCAGAAACAATACGAGCAGAAAATTCAGAATACTCAACAATCTAATAGCGAATCACAACTTTCGAACATTCATGACAGTAATGTTATTTACGGGCAAAAATATGTAGAAAACTTGCCAGATACGCTTACTCCAGTTAGTTTGGAAACTCTTCTTATGACGAGATCAGATATCTCAAGCGCTCAACTGCCATGGAAAACTGTTTTGCATGAATGGTTAAAACATTCAGATACTGATTTATTAAATTTTGATTATAAATCAAACTCTTATGTGCGAAAACTTACACAAGCTAAATCAACAAAAAACCAGCTTATTGCTCCATTAGGAGTTGGCTACAACGGTTACTGCTACATAGATTTAATAAGTAACGGTCCGCATGCTCTAGTAGCAGGAACTACAGGATCTGGAAAATCCGTATTGCTAACAACATGGTGTTTAGCTTTAGCGTTTCAATATTCTCCACAACAATTACGTTTCGTTTTCCTGGATTTCAAAGGAGGAGCAACTTTCGACATACTATCTAAACTTCCTCACTCTATGGGAAATGTTGGTGACTTAAATTTGCGCCACGCAACAAGAGCTTTACGAGGTCTTGAGTTGGAATTAGACCGTCGAGAGCGTCTTGTGGCCATGCAAGGATGCCATAATATTTCGCAAGTTACTCCGTCTGAACCTTCACTACTTATTGTTATTGACGAATTTCACGCATTAAAAGATCAGCTTCCAGACTACATGCCACGACTTATTCGCATAGCATCGGTAGGACGGTCTCTTGGGATGCATATTATTGCCGGAACTCAAAATCCTCTTGGACAAGTAAGCGCAGATATGAAAGCTAATATTTCTATTAATATTTGTTTAAGAGTTAGAGACTCGCTTCAATCTCAAGAATTATTAGGAACTTCTCACGCTGCAAAAATTAGCCCAAATACTCCTGGAAGCGCATATTACAATATTGGAGAAGGAGTAGAAGCTTTACGATGTGCGCAAAGCAGTAACGCAAAACGTTTAGTTAAAGCAATACAATTTGCCGGTAAATTCTGCTATTTAGAACACTCGAAAACATTATTCAGCGCTCCACTACCACCAGTACTTTCTTCAAAACAACTTGAAAGCTACAAGTATGAAAATTACGAAAATAAATATTTTTCTAAAGAAATTAATAATGAATGTGTAGATTCTTCAGCGAGCGAAGAATCAGTTGTTGTTGGATTGCAGGATGACAGTATTAACCTATTTGAAGCAAAAATACCTTTGAACCTTGGAAATATTGCTATTATCGGCGGCAGACAGCAGGGCAAAAGCACAATATTACGCATAATAGCGCAAAAATTACAGACGCAAGTATATTCAGCAAACGAAATAACAGCCAAAGAATCTGATTATATTCGAGACACTACTAAGACTGTGCTAATAGATGATGCAGACGAACTACTGGATCCGCTTAATACTAAAATAGCTGCTATTTCATTGCAAGACAGATTGCACAGCTTGGGTGCGCCTGTAATTCTAAGCACTCAAAGCGCACGCTATTTGCGGTTGCCTGAACAGGCTCCAGTTAGAATAATTTTCCCAACTGGAGATATTGGTACGGACGCATTGCTTGGCATACCTTCTGCATTGTCTAAAACCTTTAGCATTGAAGATTATCAGCTTCCCGGAAGATGCGTTCTTGTTACTCCAGGAACCGCAAATTTAACCCAAATAGCACTCCCCAACTAAAAGAAAAAATAAAAATTTTTAATAAAGACGCAAAATACCTTGAAAAAACTTCTTATTCATGATTTCCTTACATTCAGGGGTACTTCTAAGACTTACCGCTTTGGTTAAGAAATGAGGATTAGTCATGAGCAATTTGTTTGATTGGCGTTTGGCAGCTGCATGCCGTGATAAAGATCCTGAACTGTTCTTCCCTCTTGGCAATGCTGGTATGGCATTACAACAGCTTGAAGAAGCAAAAGCTGTATGTCGTTCGTGCAATGTTGCAACAGAATGCTTAAAATGTGCGTTGGAGACGAACCAAGATTACGGCGTTTGGGGCGGTTTAAGCGAAGATGAGCGCAGAACGCTAAAACGTCGCGCTTTGAGAGCACGCAGGCATCAAGAATCAGAGTTGTAGTTTTTTCTACTCAATACCAGATACGCGCAATTTAATATCCAGGACTACGCGAGTTCCGCCTTCTCTTCTTGCAGACCAGCGCACCGTACCGCCAAAATCATTGGTAACAAAAGTATTGATAAGCTGAGTTCCCAATCCCGATCCGGAAGGTTTCGCCATTCCGTGAGATGCCTCACTATCAATGCCATCACCATCATCTTCAACAACAATATTAAGATTGTCTCCTCCGCGGCCAACAGCAATACGAATATGACCCTTTTCACGACCTTCAAATCCATGTTCAACAGCATTCGTTACAAGCTCAGTAAGCACAAGAGACAATGGAGTTGCATCCTGTGCTGCAAGACGCCCAAACTTACCAACAAAATCAATATCAATATTTTGATTCTGCGATGCAAGTTCAATAGACATCTTTAGCAAACTTGAAATAACTTTATCAAAGTCAACAATTTCGTCAGCAGTCTGACTTAAACCTTCATGAACTAAAGCTATAGTTTGAACTCGTCTTTGAGCTTCCTCAAGCTCTTTTCTTACTTCAGCAGATTTTGTTTTACGAGCTTGCAAACGAAGCAAAGCAGAAACAGCCTGCAAATTATTTTTCACACGATGATGAATTTCCGAAATAGTAGCATTTTTAGTACGCAACTCTTGTTCACGGCGCAAAACTTCCGTAACATCACGGCATAAAACAACCGCACCTACGCGATTATTCGGCCCAAATAAAGGCAAAGAGCGCATAGAAACTATGGAACGGTTAGCTTCAAGCTCACAATCAACATCTGCTTTACCACTTAAAACAAGAGGCAAGCTTTCAGGAACATTATCGTTTGTGTGCAGCAGACGCGTGCCAAATTCGCTCAAAAACTCGCCTTGCATTGTGTCTAAGCCACCAAGCCTACGGAAGCAGCTAATAGCATTAGGAGAAGCGTAACGGACCACACCATCGGCCTCTAAAACAATAAAGCCGTCAGAAACACGAGCATTATGACGTTGGTTTAGAACAGATTCATGATATGGGAATTGTTCGCGCGCAATCATATCGAATAAAGTTTTGCCAGCATTAATACTTTCCATTTCGTAGCGGCCATTAGATTCTCTAGTTGCTAAATTAGTTTCGCGCATAACTAATCCAAGAGTTTTTCCACGGTGACGAACAGGAGCATAAACATAGCATACTGTTGCTCGACCAATTGAGCGCAATGTTGACGAATGGAAACTTGTTTCTGATTTCATTGCTTCATCAAGTTCTGGAACAAGCGAATCGTCCATTTTTTTGCCAAGTAAATCATCCGTTCGCAATGTAATAGCTGTTGAAGGGCGGCATTGCTCGGCAACAACATATTCTCCGTCTCCATTTTGAATAATAAGCAGTAAATCAGCAAAACTTAAGTCAGCTATAACTTGCCAATCAGCAACTAAATGATGTAACCATTCGCGATCACTGTCGTTAAAATCAGGACGAGTAGCGAGAATATGAGAAAAATCAGCCATGAGATAATCATATATCGTACTCACAGAAAATATTGCTCGGTATGTTGATAGCAGCAATACAAAAACCGCTTCTTCACAGTTTAAGCAAAGAAGCGGTTTATTTTAATATTAGTTTTAAGATTCTAAAAACTAGAAGCCAAACTTAGCAGCTGTTTCGCGCAAAGTCTCTGCAGAACGCTTCAACGCAGCCAACTCACGATCAGAAACTGGAGTGTTTAGACGAGAGTTTACACCATTGCGATTAAGCAAGGTTGGCACAGACATGCACACGTCGGAAATGCCGTGGAAGTCATCAAGCAAAGAAGATACTGGCAAAATGCGGTTGGTGTCACGAAGAACAGCCTCAACAATATCTACGCCAGACATTGCAATAGCGTAGTTTGTAGCACCCTTACCGTTGATAATCTTGTAAGCAGCGTTAACAACTTCCTGGTGGATCTCCTCGCGCTTGGCGGCATCAAGTGGCTCATGACCTGGAAGAGCGTTCCAATCGCACATTGGAACACCACCGATGGTTGCAGAAGCCCACAGTGGAACTTCAGAATCACCGTGCTCGCCAGCAATATAAGCGTGAACATTCTTAACGTTTACGCCAGTGTGCTGAGCAATAAGGAAGCGAAGACGAGCGGAATCAAGGTTGGTTCCAGAACCGAACATTTGGTTTGCTGGAAGACCAGAAAGCTTCATAGAAACGTGGGTTACAACATCAACAGGGTTGGTGATTAACATGTAGATTGCGTTAGGAGCAACCTTGACCACGTTTGGAATGATTGACTTCATAATGTTGATAGTTGCGCCTGCAAGCTCCAAACGAGTTTGACCTGGCTTCTGGCGAGCGCCAGCGGTAATAACAACCATGTCAGCGTCACGGCAAATCTCAACATCATCAGAACCGGCGATAGAAACTGCAGGATAGAAGCTAGAACCATGCTGCATATCCAAAACTTCAGCTTCAACACGTTCCTTAGCAATATCTTCAAGCACAATCTCGCGAGCAACACCGCGCTGCGCAGCAGCGAAAGCGAGAGTAGAACCGACTGCACCAGCACCAATAATTGCAAGCTTCGTTGGCTTAACCTGCGAACTCACCATGAGCAAAAACCTCTTTTCGGCAACCTATTAAACCCTACTCGCATAAAAATACTTAATTTATGCATTATTAAGGGCTGCTCTCACATTAAGAGCTTATTGGTATGAACACCTTTACTCTAATCGCACCACCGGAATTTTTTATTACAATGCGACTTGCTTTAGTTTTGCAGCTAAAGAAGGACCAACTAAAGCTGTAATACTAATACCGGTATCTAAGTAATCAACCTTTTCAACTATGCCATTTTCGCGAATTTTTGAAAGAAGCGAACCTTCACTATACGGAATAATCGCATCTATATGAACGCGTGGAGATGGCAACAATTCTTCTATAGAATCGCGAAGTATTTGCACATTTTCGCCACTTGCTGCCGAAACAATAATTGCATTCGAGTAAATAGCGTTAAGATGTTCTCGCGTAGCATCACTCATCATATCTGACTTATTAAATGCAATAATTTGTGGAATATCTTCTACGCCATCAATTTTTGAAAGAACTTCGTTTACTGCATCAATTTGCGAAATAGGATCCGGGTGCGAACCGTCAACTACGTGCAAAATAACATCAGCTTGGCTAACTTCTTCCAAAGTAGATTTAAAAGCTTCCACAAGTTGAGTTGGTAGCCTGCGCACAAAACCAACAGTGTCAACTAAAGTATAGTTTCTGCCGTCTTGAGTTTGCGCTCGACGAACTGCTGTATCAAGAGTTGCGAATAACGCATTTTCTACTAATTCTTGCGAACCAGTTAAGCAATTAATAATAGAAGATTTACCAGCGTTCGTATAGCCAACTACTGCAACTGTTGGAATATCTTTACGTCTGCGAGATTCACGTTTTACGTCACGTGCAGGTGCCATATGTGCAATATCGTGGCGAAGTTTAGAAATACGATTGCGAATAGCTCGACGATCCATTTCTATTTTTGTTTCACCAGGCCCTCTAGAACCAATACCAGCTTCTCCTGCAGCTCGTCCGCCAGCCTGCCTAGAAAGAGCAGCACCCCAGCCTCTAAGTCTAGGAAGCATGTATTGCAATTGTGCAAGCTCCACTTGAGCTTTACCTTCGCGGCTCGTAGCATGCTGAGCGAAAATGTCTAGAATCACAGCAGTTCTATCAACAACCTTAACTTTAGTTGTATCTTCTAAAGCGCGTCTTTGGCTTGGAGGTAAATCGTCGTCAACAATAATCGTATCTGCATCATGTTGCGCAACAACTGCTGCAATCTCACGAGCTTTTCCAGAACCAACATAAGTTGCAGCATCTGGCCTATAACGCTGTTGCAATATTCCGTCGCACACAACAGCGCCAGCTGTTTGAGCTAATGCTGCAAGCTCTCGCAAAGATTCTTCCGCTTGTGCAAGAGTTACTTTTGCACTCGACCATACGCCTACTAAAACAACGCGTTCAAGGCGAAGCTTTCTGTATTCAACTTCAGTAACATCTTGTAATTCGCCAAGACCTGCAACACGCTTTAAAGCGTTTCGTGATTCGCGCTCCTGCCAAGTCTCATCGTGCTGTTCTCTTGATGACGTGTTGTCAAGAAGCACGTCGGAATGACTCAAAAGCACATCATGAGTAGCAGTCCCCTCGCTATCTACCATTATGTCCTCCTGTATTCCATTGTGAATGACGTTTTACAACGTTTGTTTTATTATGGTGAATTGAGCCGACAATACAAAACGATGCGAAAGCAAATAAATAGCGAATTATGAGTAAGCAGCAATCGAAAAAAGCAAAGCAGTTACAAGAATCAAACCAATCTAAAAAAGCACAGCCACAAAATACACAAAAGCAACAAAATAAACAAAAGCAACAAAAAATTAGTGGTGAACAATACTTTTCAGCCGAGCCTTCATCGATTGACGAGCGTCGCACTTTACACGTAACTTTACGAGACAATGACGTAACCGTGCAAGTTTCTAACGGAGTATTTAGTGCTTCTAGGCTTGATTTAGGAACTTCTGTGCTGCTGAAACATGCTCCGGAGTTGCCGAAATCAGGTAAATTCCTCGATATTGGTTGCGGATGGGGTCCTATTAGCCTCGCTTTTGGATTGGAATCTCCAGAAGCGGAAGTTTTTGCAATTGATGTTAACGAGCGCGCGCTAGAACTTACTGAATTAAACGCAAAAAACGCTGGATTAAAGCATATTCACACTTCTTTAGTAGATGACGCTTTAAAAGAAGAAAATAATTCTAAAGAAAGTAATACTTTAGAATTTAATAATTTTGATATTATATGGTCTAATCCGCCAATTCGCGTTGGAAAAGAAATATTGCACGATATTTTACTTACTTGGATCCCTCGCTTAAAAGTGGGAGGAAAAGCTTACCTTGTTGTGCAAAAAAATCTTGGATCAGATTCACTTATTACTTGGCTTGCAGAAAATCTTGGCGAAAGCTACAGCGTTGAAAAATATGCAAGTTCCAAAGGGTACCGAGTTATTGAAGTGAAAAGAAATTAAAATTTAAGAAAAGAACTCGCATATTATGAAATTTGACTACCCTACTGAACTTCCTATTTGCGCAGCACACGACGAAATTATTGAAGCGATAAAATCTTCGCAAGTTGTGATTGTTTCCGGACAAACCGGCTCTGGTAAGACTACGCAAATCCCAAAAATGGCGCTTGAGCTTGGAAGAGGCGGCAGAGGTAAGCAAATCGTGCACACTCAGCCTCGACGTTTAGCTGCACGCACGGTAGCCGAGCGTATTGCCAGCGAAATGGGAGTAAAACTGGGCGAAGAAATCGGTTATCAGGTGCGTTTTACTGACGAAAGCTCAACTAAAACAAAGCTTCGAATTGTTACTGACGGTATTTTACTTGCGCAAATTCAGCGAGATCCTCTTCTTACTAGATACGACACGATTATTATTGACGAAGCTCACGAACGCAGTCTTAATATTGATTTTCTTTTAGGATACTTAACGACTTTGCTACCAAAGCGTCAAGATTTAAAACTAATTATTACGTCTGCAACTATTGATTCAGCTAAATTCCGCAATCATTTTGAAGAAGCTCTACATATAAAAGTTCCTGTTATTGAAGTTTCAGGACGCACATATCCTGTGAAAGTACTTTACGAACCTCTTGGCTCCGCTCCTTCACTTATGAAACATGTTCCTGGATTTGCAGATATAACAATGGATGAGGAAACTGTTGCAGAAAGTCAATCCAGTGAAAGCAATCGTGATGATATTGCGGATGAAGATATGACTTCTGCAGTAACTCGCGCATGCGCACAGTTGGTAATTCATTCGAGTCACGATCGAGGCGCACGCGACATTATGGTTTTTGCTTCCGGCGAGCGCGATATTCGAGAGTTTGAAGATGGCTTACGTTCATATTTTGGCACGCGAGCAAGCGATATGAAGCGAGCGGATGCTATTGAAATTGTGCCTCTTTTTGCCCGTCTTTCTGCAAAAGATCAGCATCGAGTTTTTGAATCGCACTCTCATCAGCGCATTGTTATTGCTACGAATGTTGCTGAAACTTCTCTTACTGTGCCTGGTATTCGATACGTTGTTGATCCTGGTTTTGCTAGGATTTCCAGGTATTCTAAGTCTGCTAAAGTACAAAGACTTCCAATAGAGCCAATTTCTCAAGCGAGCGCAGATCAGCGTTCTGGACGTTGCGGACGAATCGCGGATGGTATTGCGATTCGCTTATACTCGCGCGAAGATTACGAAACTCGCCCACGTTTTACCGATCCTGAAATTTTGCGCACTTCTCTTGGCGCAGTAGTTTTGCATATGCTTTCAGTTGGCGTTGCTAAAACTGGCGAAGATATTACTAATTTTGGTTTTATTGATCCTCCAGACATAAAAGCTGTAAGCGACGGCTTTAACGAACTTACTGAGCTTGGAGCAATAAGCAGAAAATCAGGTGTAATTACTTTAACTAAAGTTGGCCGTGAGCTTTCTAAGCTGCCTATTGATATTCGACTAGGACGAATGATTGTTGAAGCAGCGCGAAAGACTACTCCAAATACTCTTGCTGCAGTGCTTGTAATTGTTGCATTCTTAAGTCTGCAAGATCCTCGCGAACGTCCTGAAGAACAGCGCGAGGAAGCAGATAGGCTTCATAATCGTTATGCAGACGAAACAAGTGATTTTTTGACCGCTCTTAACATGTGGGATCGCTTATTCCAAGCGGATGGAGATATGAGCAACAATGCGCTTCGCAGGATTTGCAAAGCGGAATTTTTCCACTTTTTGCGTTTAAAACAGTGGAAAGATTTAGTTAATCAACTTCAAGACTTGTGTAAAGAGTTGCATTATAAAGTTGGCGATCCTACCCCAGTTAGAAGACCATCTTTGGAAATTCGTCAACTTCCTAATAATCAGCAGGCTTCTCACAGCTTGTGCTGCTCTTGGGATTCGCAAGGAATACACTCGTCAATGCTTGCAGGCTTGCTTTCTATGATGGGAATGCAAGTAGTGCGCGAACCTAAAGCTTCTGATTTTGCGGGATTAAGTGGAACTGCAAAAATTCGAGCTATGAAACGCGCTCAAAAAATGTCTAAAAACGATTATCAAGGTTCTCGCGGCACAAGATTTGCAATCTTTCCAGCTTCTGCAGTTTCTAAAACTACTCCCTCGTGGATTATTTGCACTGAATTAGTTGAAACTTCAAGACTCTGGGCAAGATATTGCGCACAAATTGATCCTGCTTGGGCTGAACCTCTTGCTAAAAATCTTACGAGAGTCACATATTCTGACGCTCATTGGAGCGCTTCTAAAGGCGCTGCCGTAGCAAAATCTAAAGTATTGCTATACGGATTACCTATTGTTAAAGATCGCACGGTTCAATGGGCTAGAGTTAATCCTTACGAAGCTCGTATGATTATGATTCGTCAAGGATTAGTTGAAGGAGATATTCAGCAGCGTTTCCAGCACGACGAATTTATTTTAAATAATCGCAATGTGCTTGACGATGCAGATAATCAAGCAAATCGCACTCGTCAAATAAGAGAAACTGTAAACGACGAAGATTTATTTACTTTTTACGACACTCGCATTCCTCAAGAAGCTACCACTATTGCAACTCTTGCAAAATGGTGGAAGGATAATTGGGAAGAAAATCCTAATATGCTCAACTTTGATCCTGATGAAGTTGAACGTTTGCAAACTACACAAAGCACTGATTTAGCGGATTATCCTGACCATTGGAATACTTTTGGAACCGACGGCCAGCCGTTTAGACTTCGCTTAAGCTATATTTATGATCCGAGCAATCCTTTGGACGGCGTAACAGTACATGTGCCACTTTACTCGCTTTCCAGGTTAACGTCTGAAGAGTTTACTTGGAATGTTCCAGGTTTGTTGGACGAGCTTATTATTGGAATGATTAAGTCTTTGCCGAAATCTTTACGAGTGCAATTTGTTCCAGCACCTAATACTGCGCAAAAAATTCGTTCTTGGATTGACGAGCATTACGATACTCTTCCTGGAATTGAAGAAACTAATAAAGATACAAATGGTCTTTCTTGGCCTGATTTTCGCGAAGTTTTTACCAAAGCTGCTATTGCTGTTATTGGCGCGCAGATTCACCCGGAAGTGTTTAACGATGAGCAAATAGGAAGGCTTTCGCCATATTTGCGCGTAACGTTTAGCGTTGAAGAAAGAAAAACTAACGCAAATCGCAATAAAGCTGCCGCAAAAAACAACTATGCTAATCGCGTAAAACCTACAATCCTTGGAACAGATAAGTCATTAATTGCATTGCAAAAACGCTTTGCAAAAGAAGCTCAAGAATCTGCTCGAGCGGTTGTAAATCGTAAAGCAAGTAAAGCAGCTCAAGCTGGAAACGTTGTAGAAAGAGCTGATTTATTGCACAAATCAGGCGCTACTAATATTTCTCGCTCGCAAATGGTATGGCAGGGTGCGCTAAACATGTTGCATTTAGACAACAAGCGTATTACTTCTAGATGGCTTGGTTCGGAAGCTTTACTTCTTGCAGCCGCACCTTACTCAACTTCTAAAGATTTAGCAGAAGACTTACAAATGGCAGCAGTAAAACGACTTATTCCAAACACAGACAATATTACTGATGACAATTTATTACGCGAAACTGTTGCCAATATTTCCGAAATATACGAGGATACGGTATACGATGTAGCTCACGATGTGATTGCTATATTAAAGCGTGATGCGGAAGTTAGTAAAGCTGTTTCCGGAAAGGCTGATTTGCCGATGCTATCAGTTTTGCAGTCCATTCGAGAGCATGTTGCAAGCCTAGTTTATGAAGGTTTTATTGCTAAAACTCCGTCGGATTCGCTTCCTAGAATAGAAAAATATTTGCATGCTGACGTGATTCGTCTTAATAAAGCTAAGTCAGATAAAAACCGTGACGTTCGTTGGGCTTGGGAAGCTGAAGAAGCGCACAAGATTGTTGAAAAAGCTAAAGATAAAGCAAAATCTTTACCTTTAGGACCATCGCACGATGAAGCGGAAAATATTGCGGAAAGATTGCGTTGGATGTGCGAAGAGTTTTATGTGTCACTTTGGGCGCAAGAGCTTGGTACAGCCAACCCAATTAGCATACAGCGAATGCGAAAAATGGACGCATAAAGTAATTAACAAAAAGTAGGCGGTCGCACGTATTTTGTACGACCGCCTACTCTTATTTTTACTTACTTATTAGCCTATTTAGACTATTCTTCAGTAATTTCCTTCTTTTCAGAAATAAAGCAGCTGCGAACCAAGTAAACCACTAAACCAATGATGGCTACTGCAGCACCCATCATAAGCAAATTGGAATAACCTGCCGCCTGTCCGCTAAGACCGTTGAAGGAGAATCCTTTGAATAAATCTCCTCCAAAGAAACCGCTGAAAATAGAAATACCAATAGAAGCGGTAACGTTCATAATCAAATCATTCATACCGCAACCACGGCCGGATTCTTCAACTGGAAGAGAAGAGAGAACTGTTGAAACAATTGGAGAATACATCAAACCGCATCCTGCATAGTAAATGCATGCGCAGATAGTAAGCGACATAAAATCAGTGTTGATAAGCAAAGCTGCACCAACCCAGCCAACAATCATCAAGAATGCTGCTGTAATAATACCGGCTTTGCGACCAATATGACTAATAATCGTACCAGAGAACACGCCAAATACTGCAGCACATACGAAAGCCCAAACAAGGTAAGAAGAAACCTGATTAGTGTCCATATGGTACAGAGCGCCGCCAATAACGTTATAAATTGGAGGCATGCAGTAATTAGTGAAGTAGAAGATGAAAATAAGAATAATGCCAGAAAGCCAACGCTTATTCTTAAAGAATGCAGGAGTTACGAACGGGTTCTTTGCCTTCATAATGTAGAAAGCGAACAAAACGAAAAGCACAATAGAACCAAGCAACAATCCCCAGGCCTTGTAGGAGAAGAACAGCGTAAGAAGCGTTACGGCAATACCGAATACGGTGAAGCCGAGTTTATCAATCTTTCCACCAATACCATTCTTTGTAGGCAAGCACTTAACAAGAACCGGCAAGAACACGATTGTTATTGCAGGAATAAGGAACAAATATTGCCAAGCAATAGAGCTTAAAATACCTGCTGCAAACACACCTATAGAAGCAGAAAGCTGATACGCTGCAGTAAAGAGTCCGAAGAAAATAACCTTCAAATCATTGCGCAAATACTTAGTTGCAATAACAAGGAAGGAAGATCCTGCAACCTGCTCACCAGCGGTTTGCATAATACGTGCAATAATAACTGTCCACAAGTTTGGAGTGAAATAGAAGTTTGCAATAAAACCAAATAAAGATCCAACAAACAGTGTTACGAGACCGATTGTTATAAGCCTACGAAGCGACACAAAGTCACCTAAAGATCCATAAATAAAGCAAACTATACCTAGCACAATAATCGGTAAGCTTGTAATAAGAGAAGCCTGATCAGGCGCTCCAACAGCTTTACCAATCTGGTTAAATACCAAGTTAAATCCTTGCAAACACAAAGTGCCAAGAATAAATGTAATAAGCAGCAAAATAAGAGAATAAATTGCCACTTTATCGCGGGTTTTTGGATCCTCGTATGGGTCTGCTGCAATAGCAGCTGCATTTTCATTCATAATAATCCAATCATTTATTACGTATAAATTTTGTTATTAACTTTTAATCAGCCAGCAATTTTTGCCAAGTTAGAAATGCGCGTCATGAATTCGTTCAAGAAGCGCTTAACATCTACACCCAAAGCTACTTGCATTGTTTTAACAGGGTCGTTCAAACGTGTTACATCACCAATAGTGCGTCCACGAGTTGGGCCTTCAACATCTACCTGCATGTTGATTGGCAGCGTTGTAACAAGCGTTGGGTCAACAGCAACCGCAACAGCCAACGGATCGTGTAAGCCGCAGCCACCAAGGTGAGGAGCAGTAGTTTCGTAAGCCTTAATGTAAAAGTCGGTCATATCCGCAAGGAACTTACCAGCTTTCGTGCCAAGATCACGCCATTGCTGGGTTTCTTTGTAGGTAAGCAAGGTTTGCAAAGTCACATCCAAACCAACCATTGTTACCGGTGCGCCAGAACGGAATAGCTCATTAGCAGCATCTGGATCTTGAGAAATATTTGCCTCAGTCCACGCGTTCACGTTGCCATGAATTGTAAGAGCGCCGCCCATAAGCACAATCTTACCGATTTCATCCTTAATTTCCGGAGCTTTCTTCAACGCTGCAGCAATGTTTGTCATAGGACCAGTTGGAACATAAATAAGATCCTTGCCATAAGTCTTAACAGCATCAATTATGAAATCAACAGCTGGCTCAGACTCAGCTTCACGCTTGGAATCTGGAATAACAACATCGCCAATACCATTATCACCGTGAATAAATGCAGAAATAGGCAGAACTTCAAACGAATCTTTCGTGCTAGCATGCGGCAAACCACGATACACTTTAACTTCTGGATGCCCGAATAAATCTGTTATAGCAAGAGCATTACGAACGCCCTGCTCCATTAAAACGTTTCCATACGTACCAGTAATACCAATCAGCTCAACCTCAGGGCTACCAAGAGCATAAGAAATTGCTAAGGTATCATCAACACCAGTGTCCAAATCAAGAATAAGCTTCTTCATGTGAACTACCTTTCTGATCACAAACTCGCTACATCAACAGTGATGCAGTAAGCCATTCTGTTTATTTTTAAGTTGCAACAAACTAGTAGGCGTCAACCTCATCGTTTTATGCTTCACAACTCAAAAATTTTATCTCTTTATACTTCAAAATCAACCCTTATAAACATATGTTTAGATTATATTTTTACAGCAAAATAAAACGCAATTATTCGCTAAGCTTTTAGTCTGTTTTAATTTAGATTACAACACGAAATAAATCAGTGGTATATGCATCGAGATATACTTAAATGCCTAAAAATTGGCTTTGATTTGGTTGCAGATTTTACGAAGAATGGAAGCGTATGTCTACCTATTCCTCACAACTTAGCGAAGAACAGCAGGCTGTTGACAGTGCTTATAGTCGACTTGATGATTTGCGTAACACTATTCGCACACGCTTGGATGCTGTACGCGCAGCAGGTTCACACGGATCTCCTACTCAACGTACAGAGCGTGATTCTTTCGCAACCATGTACGAGGATCGCTTAACACAGTTGCGTGCCGTTGAAGATAGGCTTGTTTTTGGGCGACTTGATAACACAGAAGGTATTAGACGATACATTGGCCGCATTGGTTTGCTCAGCGAAAACCACGATCCTATTCTTACAGATTGGCGAGCTGAAGCAGCACGACCATTCTATGAAGCTACTCCTTCGCATCACGGCGACATTGTTATGCGTCGTCACATTACACTTCGTTTTAGAGACGTTGTTGGAATTGAGGATGAAATTCTCGATATTCATTCTGAGGAAGTAGGAAAAGCTTCTGAACAAGGAACTTTAACCGGCGAAGGTGCACTGCTAGCTTCATTAGGTTCTCGCAGAACCGGAAAAATGACTGATATTGTTGCAACTATTCAGGCTGAACAAGACCGGATTATTCGAGCTCCTTTGGATCGCACGATTGTTGTTCAAGGAGGACCTGGTACAGGAAAAACAGCTGTTGCTTTGCATAGAGCAGCATACTTGTTGTACACTCACAGACGCAAACTTGAGCGTTCTGGAGTTCTTATTGTTGGACCGAGCTCCGCATTTTTGCGCTATATTGATCAAGTTCTTCCATCTCTTGGCGAAACTGGCGTAGTAAGCCGCACTATTGCGGATTTAATTCCTGGAATTCACGCAACTTGTGAAGATTCTGCGTATGCTGCAAAATTAAAAGGCATGTACCGTATGCGATCGGTTATTGCAAACGCTATTGCAGCTCGTATTCGCGTACCTAAAAATCTTCCAACATTACATATTGGAGGCTTAAGCGTCCCTCTTCTAAAAGAAGATATTGAGATTGCTCAAGTAGACGCACAACATACTCATCAACCGCATAATCAAGCGAGAACCACGTTTGTTAAAACAGTGCTTAGCATATTGAAAAATCGTTATTTGGAGAAGCTTGATTATGTTCCAGATCAAGCTGAATTAAACGATATAACTTCTCAACTTCGCTTGGACGACAAGCTTCGAATTACGCTAAATCTTGCATGGCTTCCAATGACCGGGCAATGGCTTATTGATCAGCTTTTTTCAAAACCTGATCAGTTGCGCAAATATGCTCCTTGGCTTAGTGAAGAAGATATTAATGCTCTTACTCGCAAAAAAGGCAGCCCTCTTACTAAATCTGATATTCCACTTTTGGACGAAGCAATGGAATTGCTTGGAGCAGATCCAAAACTTGATGCTCAAAGAGCAGCTTTACAGGCTAAGAAGCTTGAGGAACAGCAGTTTGCTGCAGATACTTTGGCTCAGGCAGGAATAGGAAATGGCATTGTAACTGCAGATATGCTTCTTGATAATTTGCAGGGAGATGACGCTGGCATGCTTGCGCGTAAAGCCGCATCCGACCGCGAGTGGACTTATGGTCACATAGTTGTAGATGAAGCTCAAGAGCTTACCGCAATGGACTGGCGTATGCTTATACGACGCTGCCCTTCGCGCTCATTTACTATTGTTGGAGATGTTGCGCAAACTTCTGCTTTAGGCGGCACACACCGTTGGCAAAAAAATATGAATCCAATGTTTGGCGAACCAAATTGGGATCTTTATGAACTTACGATTAATTATCGTAATCCTCGAGAAGTTTCCGAAGCTGCAAGCAAAATTGCAACCAATTCTGGATTATATATTTCCACAGTTAATGCTGTAAGATCCGTGCCAGATTCTCTAATGTCAGATATTGTTGAATCTAATGATGAGCTTGATACAACTCTTGCTAATTCATGCGTTCAATTGTTCAAAAAGTTTATATCTGAAGATGGTAGCGGTCGCATAGCTATTATTGCTCCTTGTGACATGGTGGAACATACTCAGGAAATAGTAAATCAAGCATTAAAGAATGCTTTACCTGAAAAAATTTGGAATAACATTAGTCAGCAGAGTGCCGACGATTGCCAATGCAGTGTTTCTACTGCAGAAGAGGTAAAAGGTCTTGAATATGATGCTGTGATTGTTCTACAGCCTTCTAAAATTGAGCAAGAAGCGGCTTCTAGGTTGGCGGCAGCAGCAAACCTGTATGTTGCTATGACGAGACCAACTCAAAGATTGCATATTATTCGCACCAGAAATGATGCAAATTTTGAATAATAAAATCTAAAACGCAGAAAACTTAAAAAATTATCCTGTTATTAATTTAATAACAGGATAATTTACTAAATAGACGGACAGTTAGGTAGTTAATTAATTAATTAATTAAGCTCTTAGTAAGAGTACTACTCTTCTTCTTTACTGCGCTTCAAATCTTCAATCGCACGCTCAAAATCTTCAAGACCAGTAAAGTTCTGATATACACTTGCGAAACGAAGATACGCAACCTCATCTAATTCACGCAATGGCTTAAGAATAGCTTTACCAACTTCTTCAGAAGTTACTTGAGCTAAACCACGTGCACGCAAATCAGCTTCTACTCGCATACCCAATGTCTTTAACTCTTCTGCATTAATAGGACGACCCTGGCATGCTTTACCAACACCAGCCACAACTTTTGCACGATCAAAAGGCTCAACAGATCCTGAACGCTTCATTACAAGTAATTGCGTCGTTTCTACTGTTGTAAAACGATTTCCGCACACCTGACATTCACGTCTACGGCGAATAGAATAACCATCTTCACTAATACGAGTATCAATAACTTTCGTATCTGAATTTTTACAAAAAGGACAATGCATATATTCAGCATACTAGAAATTAAGGAAACACGACATAATAATGTTCACTTTATTTTCTAATATCACTGATTTGAACTAACAATTGGCACATTAATAGACTGTCCAACTTCCAAATCGGCAGATGAAAGATGATTTAAGGAAATAAGTCGTTCTACATTATCTGCGATATCGCCATTTTTTGGAGTAATAGTTGAAGCGTAACTCCACAATGTGTCACCTGGACGCACAGTATATGTAATAAACTTTTCAGGAACAGCCGAAACAGCAGTTCTTGGCATGAACACAGCACAGAATACAGCTATTGCCATAAGAAGTACAATGATTCTTAACACCCTATTTCTTCTAAGGCGCATTGCAGAAGCTCGTTTACTACCTGAAACAGCTTTAGTTGCGATTCTTTTTGAACGAGCACTAATGCGATTATTGTTCCTCAATGCCGTATTCATAACTATCCTTTCCGTCGCCATCAATCAATTGAACATTTGTTCTATCGAACAGGTGTATCAATAATGACACATTTGTTCGACAGTTGCAACGGCGTGTCGAACAGATGTTTGATTTTTTTGAAGAAGTGAGTTATTATTAATACATCGAAAGGAGCACCATGAATAACGAGAAAACAAACAGCAATGCCGCCAACAATAATGACAGCATTGACCTCAGCAATGTTGACGAATTATCACTTACAGAACGTCAACGTGCAATTGTTAACGCTATTCAAAACAGTCTCAAAATTCATGGTTTTCCACCTTCCTTTAGAGAAATAGGCGAAGCAGTTGGACTTAGAAGCCCATCTTCCGTAAAACACCAGCTACGCGCTCTAGAAGAAAAAGGAGTTTTGCGAATTAGCGCAAATAAAGGGCGCGCAATTGAAATTCTTGACGATTCTGTATCTGATAGCAAAATAAATACCATCATCAATAAAAGTTATTCAAAATCTGTTGATATTGCTGCTTATGATTCAGATTCTGTAATTAATTCTAGAGATGTACCTTTAGTTGGACGCATTGCTGCTGGAATACCAATTACAGCAGAGCAACATGTTGAAGATGTTATGCGCTTACCAGAACGATTAACTGGCACAGGAAATCTTTTTATGCTTGAAGTTCATGGCGACTCTATGATCGATGCCGCTATTTGCGACGGAGATTATGTTGTGGTACGCGAACAACACGAGGCAGTAAATGGAGATATTGTTGCCGCTTTACTTGACAATGAGGCAACAGTTAAAACTTTCAGAAACGACAATGGCCACGTTTGGCTTATTCCTCACAATCCTGCATACTCTCCTATAGACGGCTCACACGCAACTATTATGGGCAAAGTTGTTACAGTGCTAAGAAAAATTTAATTAATCCTAAAACCCAAACCCCCAAAAAAATCTCCCCATCTGATACATAAATAACCAGATGGGGAGAATTATTTTATTAAAACAACCTACTTATGCAAGAGGATTAGATTCCTTAACAGTCACAGAAATCTCACGGCCATTAGGAGCAGCATAGCTAACAGTATCTCCCGCATGAGCACCCATAATCGCTGCA
Organism: Gardnerella bretellae; assembly: GCF_048545135.1. NCBI lineage: Bacteria > Bacillati > Actinomycetota > Actinomycetes > Bifidobacteriales > Bifidobacteriaceae > Gardnerella > Gardnerella bretellae. The sequence continues at coordinate 151,350 of NZ_JBKQXU010000001.1, read as the reverse complement.
CCAATAGGAGATTCAGGGCTAATAACGTCGTAATCTGTAGCTACAGCAATATCTCGAGATCCAAGAACATAAGTCATTTCGCGACCAGCAAGTTCCAAAACAACCAATGAACCATTTCCAACAGTTCCAGCTTTCGGAGCTTCAAGAATCTTAGCATTACGAAGCTTTACAATAAGCTCGTTAATACGACCCTCATTCTTGCCCTGCTCTTCTCGAGCAGCCTGATAGCCACCGTTTTCCGACAAGTCACCTTCAGCTCGAGCTGCAGCAATACGTTCAGTGATTTCTTCACGATATTCACCTTCGCGATGCGCCAACTCTTCCTTCAACTTGTCGTACGCTTCCTGCGTAAGCAAAATAGTTTTTTCCTCAGCCATTTATACCTCCCTATCCAACAATCTCTTACAGAGTTAAAGACATTACGCGCTTAAATAAAACAGCGCACACACTTTTAACTCAACGAGTTGAAATAATATCAACAACAAATACTAAAGTTGCTCCACCGTCGATACCAGCTTGTGGAACACCGCGAGAACCATAACCATACTCAGGTGGAATCGAAATCAGCAAACGAGATCCAACATTGTGCCCAGGAACAGTGCGATCCCAACCCTGAATTACTTGACCAACGCCAATACCGAAGCTGGCTGGAGTGTGGCGAGCAAAGCTGGAATCAAACGGCTTTTCACCGCCCCAAACAACACCATGATAATTCACAGTTACAGTATCACCAGCGCGAACAACTGGTCCATTACCTTCAACCAATTCAACAACTTTAAGACCAGCTGGCGGTTCAGATTCAGGGAACGTCACCGTTGGCGTAGTACCAAATTCTGCAGTTACTTCCGGCATATCCTGTGCCATATTGCCTCCTTTTTAAAAACTCTAATTAGTATAATCTGCAATAGTATAACATCTGCATAGACTGGTTTTACAGCCTTATAGAATTACTAAACGCATTTAGACCAACTCTTATTAACTTGTCCTAGATTAGCACTCAACAACGTTTACAGCTAGTCCACCTTTTGAAGTTTCTCTATATTTAGACATCATGTCATGACCAGTTTCTTTCATAGTCTTAATCGCCTGATCAAGACTTACCATATGCGAACCATCTCCAAGCATTGCCATTCTAACAGCATTAATTGCAGTATTTGCAGCCATAGCATTGCGCTCAATACAAGGAATTTGAACTAAGCCACCAACCGGATCGCAAGTCAATCCTAAATGATGCTCTATGCCGATTTCTGCAGCATTTTCAACCTGTTCCGGCGTTCCTCCCAATACTTCACACAATCCAGCTGCAGCCATTGAACAGGCAGAACCAACCTCGCCCTGGCAACCAACTTCAGCACCAGAAATCGAAGCGTTGCGCTTAAACAAATAACCAACCGCACCGGCAGCAAGCAAAAATCGCACAACTCCATCTTCATTAGAAGAATCAACAAATCGCCAATAATACTGCAATACTGCAGGAATTATTCCTGCAGAACCATTCGTTGGAGCAGTAACAATACGCCCACCACCAGCATTTTCTTCGCTAACAGCGAGCGCAAAAAGATTAACCCAAGCAGAGTCTGAACTTTCTAAAGCAGCATCCGAACGACGACGATTATTGCGAAGCATGTCTGAGTTTGCAGCTAACCGCTCATACATTCGAGGAGCTCTGCGAGGAACATCAAGACCACCTGGCAAAATCGGTTGCTTTGAATTACAGCCATTTTCCACGCATTTGCTCATAACTTTCCAAACATGCAGCAAATAGTTGCGCACGTAGTCAGCGTCACCTTCATGCAGTGCAAGCTCGTTTTGCCACACAACATCGCTTATTGACATACGCTTTTCTAGGCAAATATTTATAAGCTCATCGCAAGAAGTAAAAGGATACAGAACGGTGGAATCTTTTGTTTGATTTGAAACTTTTTCTGTATTTCCATTATTACTTTCGTTATTACTTTCGCTTACACCATTCTCATTGGCATTATTTTCATCCTGCTCAGTAACGCGCTCATGCAAACCAACCATTGCATCGTCCGCATGACCTTGACGCACAAATCCGCCGCCAATTGAATACCATACTTGCTCATCGATTTTGTTTCCGTTAGCATCTTCTGCCACAAAACGCATTCCGTTAGGATGAATAACCATGCGTTTCCACTTTTCAAAAACAACATCATTATCGTAGTCAAAAGAAATAGTATGCTCCCCTGCAAGCGTTAAAGTGCCGGTTTTTTTGCATTCCTGACGAATAGTAAGCATGTGATCAGTGTCTACATTATCTGGAAGATTTCCTTCAAGACCTGCAACGCAAGCACGATCAGTTCCGTGACCAAGACCAGTTAAAGACAATGATCCGTAAAGAGTCACACTTACATGCGCAACGTTTGCAAGACTACCACTTTTTTTAAGCGACGTAACAAACGCATAAGCTGCACGCATAGGACCTACCGTATGCGAAGAACTAGGACCAACGCCTACTGAAAACATCTCTAAAATACTAAACACATATCTATTGTAAGCATTATTAAGCTAGCTTTGACACTAATTGCGTTAGAAATATGTTAGATTGTTCACTTCTTACTCTGTTTAGATAACAAGTTTGCTAAGCTCACGCACGCAAACCATAAGATTACTGCTAAAACAACAGCTATAAGCATTACAGTAAGCGCACTTCCCGCAGTCGGCACGTGAAGTTCAAAGAACTTTGCAGTAAACGGTATAAAAGCTCCAGCAACTCCAGCTGCAGCAAATAGCGCAACCATAATTCCTCTCCACGAACGCAAAGGTTTAGCAACGCTTGCAAGCACGAGTATGCCGAGAACAAATACGATTACGGAACAAATGCTACGAGTGGTTGCCAAAGCTTGCGCGTTTGAAACAATAAAACGAGATGCTATTAAATTATTTGCAACAACGTCGTCAAGATTTAATCCCAAAACTCGCGGAGCTATAACAGCAGTCGCAAGCACAGAAGCTGCTATAGCAAATCCGCTAGGAACAGCAAAACGAACAACTCGCTTCAAGAATCCTGGAATATATCGACGAGTATTAGGCGCAAGAGCAAGTAAAAATGCTGGAATACCAATGGTTAAAGAACCAATATAAGTAATATGACGAGGCAAATACGGGAAGTGCAATGCTAGAAGCACAACTCCTGCAGAAATAAGCGCAGAATAAACAGTTTTTACAAGGAACAAGCCAGCCACGCGTTCCATATTTGCCATCACTTGCCTACCGCGAGCCACAACATCCGGCAAATGCGAGAATCGTGAATCAACAAGAACCACTTGAGCTACAGCTTTTGCAGCAGGAGCAGCATTGCCCATAGCAACGCCCAAATCAGCCTCTTTAAGCGCCAACGTATCGTTCACACCGTCACCAGTCATAGCAACCACATGACCTTGAGCGTGAAGCGCCTGAACAATCGCTTTCTTTTGATGAGGAAGCACGCGCCCAAGCACATCCACATTTTCAAGTACTTTAGCCAATTCGCTAATATCTTCCGGCAGTTTTCTAGCATCTATTGCAACAGGCTTGCGCTCTCCTGTTAAGCCAACTTTTGCAGCAACAGCCGCAACAGTTGTAGGATTATCACCCGAAATTACTCGGCAGCGCACGCCCTGCTCACGGAACCATTCGAGCGTTTTACGAGCATCTTCACGAATACGCTCAGAGCAGCGAACTAAAGCAACAGGCTGAGCGCTCTCGCAAATAGTAGGAGAATCTCCAAAAGTTTTATCTGATTCTGTGACGCTACTTACTTCGTTACTTTCAACGCTATTTACTTTTGCAAGAAGCAGCACGCGCTCACCAAGCTCCGCATAAGAATTAACTTTCTCTAAAATTTCATTAGAATTTGCATAATTAATAGCGCTTAGCAATACTTCCGGAGCACCCATATACCAAGTTTCATATTCTCCACTACTTTGCGCATATTGCACAGCACTCCATTTTCTAGCAGAAGAAAATGGAAGGCGGTTAAATATATGCTCACTAGCTGCGACTCCTTGAGAGGCAAGCCCTTGCATAATCGCAACGCCTGTTGCGTTTGGATTTTCTTCGTTTGATAAGTCAAACAAAGCTTGGTTGATTTGTAAGTTGGTCTGCAAGTTGGTTTGTAAAGATATTTCGACACTAGTATTATTTAGATTCTCTACACCAATATTATCTATATTTTCCACGCCAACGAATGCAATACCGCCGTCGGTTATAGTGCCAGTTTTGTCCAGATTCAAGCAGTCTACGCGCGCTAAAGTTTCTACAGATTCCAACTCCTGAACTAACGTTTGCTTACGCGCAAGTCGCATAGCAGCCACCGCAAAATTAAGCGAAGTAAGAAGAACCAACCCCTCTGGAATCATGCCAACAACGCCTGCAACAGCAGAAACAACAGCTCCCCTCCAAGCACCAGTCTGCCAAGCTTCAACAAATCCGCCAACCTTGTGCATTTGCGACCACACAAGCAGCACGCACAAAGGCACCACAACCATCGTCATATACTTCAAAATCGTGTTAATTCCACGGCTTAAGTCAGAAATTGTTTTGGTATAAACCTTCGCTTGCGCCGCCAATTTTGCCGCGTAACTGTGCTCTCCAACGGCAGTAACACACGTTAAAGCCATTCCAGAAACTGCAGTAGATCCGGAATAAACGTCGTCACCTTTAGCTTTACGAACTGTAGCAGACTCGCCCGTAAGCATGGACTCGTCCATTTCCAAGCCCCACGATTCCAGCACTTCTACGTCTGCAGGAACTTGCTCGCCAGCCCTAAGCCACAAAATATCCCCAAGCACAATATCTTTGTGCGCAATCTCAATATTTTCTCCACCTCTACGCACCATTGCGCGAGCGGCAATCAATATAGAAAGCCTATCCAAAGTGCGCTTTGCTTTTAGTTCAGTCACAATACCAATTCCAGTATTCACCAGAATTACCGCACCAAAAACAGCATCCTTCCACGAACCCGTGGCAAGAACAACCACCATTGCCGTAAAAATAATCGCGTTAAACAATGTGAACACGTTCGCGCGCACAATATCCATTAAAGAGCGAGAAGTCTGCTTAGAAGTAATATTTACGTCTCCGCGAGAAACTGCCTCTGCAACCTCCTCGGTACTCAATCCAGAAACTTCTATTTTAGGAAGCGCCGCAATAGCGTTATTATTAGCATTTTCTGCAGACTCTATTGCTTTTTGTTTATTACTTGTCATTTACAATCACTTCCCTACCGTGTGGCGTATTGTCAATTATTGCGCGAACAATGCTTAGCAAAGATGACCGCTCAGGCGCTAAATTATGCGAAATATCCCCAACTCTAAATATTGCAGCATATAAAGTTTCGTCTTTTGGTGCGTTTACAGGATTTACTAATGCAACTGGCACTCCAGCGTAACGCGCGTATTGCAACGCAGAAATCCATTCTTTGCTTTCAGATTGTTTATTGCTCGCAATCTTATTGAGCTGTTTGTTCTCTTTTTTATTTAGTTGATCATTAGCATTATGCGGATCGTCAACGCTTGTTACGTCTAGCGCGTTAATAAGTATTAGTGAAACAGGCTGCTCGCTTGCAGCGCGAATAGCTTGTTGAGCTGCATCGTTCGCATTATTTATATTTGACACAGAAACGTAAGAAGCACTTAAATTTGCCATTTTGCACTTCTGCATAATATCAGCATCGAGAACTGCTAATTTAGAACCAATTACAAGTAAATGAATATCGTTAATATCCACACCGTCGTGAATTATGTCCCCAGCGCGACCAGTAGCTCCAACAGCTTTACCCTGCGGTTCGCAAGCACTCAACGCACCCAGCGCTAAAGCAGTTACAACAGCAGTCGCAAAAATAGTAGTAGCGCGTTTAGAAAACATAAGACTTTTATACCACATCTTCAACATAAGTGGCTGAAGCTAAAAAATAATTATTGTAAAAGATAGAGATAAGTTGCAGAAATAGAAAAACACTCGTTATCACGAAATAGACGTAACATAATCTGAGAAATAAGAATTCGATAGCAAAATCTGCGACACACCATAAGTCATATAGCAAGTTACGAAAATAATAAAAAATTTTCGAAAAATATATGTTGTTATAACATTTAGCAAAAAATTTTCTTTTAGAGCACCCCCCCCCCGTAGGAAATTTTACAGTCTAAACTAATTTAAAACTGAAAAATATCATGAAAAATAACAAAAAATGATAGAATTTTTAGATAGACCCATTTAAATAGAGAGTTTTATTACTGGCATTGGAGAGATTTGTCATATAATTCGTTCTATTTATTTGTTTAAAAATTCGTTAAAGATTAGGGAAAATTAAGGAGATTGTTATGACAACCGCTAATCCTTCAAAACATACATCATCAAAATCTTCTAAAAAGCGTTCTTCACACAAAGTACACACTCTTCCGTTAGCAACAATGGCTGCTTTGTTGACAGCAGCAACCTGCTTAGGCAGCCAACCTGCAATGGCTGTTACGGCAACCGCAATTCCTACAACAACACAGGATAGAGTAGTTAGAAGTCTTACGAGCACTGTTGCTGAGTCTCAAAATCGTGAAGCTGATGTGGTTGTTAACAATCCAGAATGGCTTAAGACTCCTAGTATTCTTGAGTTCCAGCGTTATCGTGCTACTAATGATGAAATTAAAGATAAAAAAACAATTAATTCCGACGAGTATGGTAGCGATGAGCACAATACTCTGACTAAAAAAACGGATATGTATGCACATATCGAAACAATAGATGGTGCTAAATATCTTGTATTCGACGTGTTCTTCAACAATGATGCTCAATCGATGGTAAAAAATTCAAAGAGGCAGTGGTATATATGGCAAGTACCGTACCAAATTGCTAAGTTAAATTCCGATGGCTCGTTTGCAAACGACACAATCCGCGACTTACGTTTTGACGCTTACAAACTTAAAGATGCATCACAAAATGACAAATTAAAACGCAAGATGAACTTTACTCTTTCGCGCGATTTTGCCAAGTTTGAAAAAGTAGACAATCAGTCAACATCTATAAACTTCCCTAACGATAGCGAGAAGAACTTCGGTGTAAGAAATCCTTCAAGATTCCAATATAGTTTAGGACCGAATCAGACAAAATATGAAAAAGATATGAAGAATCTATTCCATGGAAATTTTGAAGATTACGCTATTGGTAAAGCAACTTGGCTAGATTACCCATATAGTGGTAAGAATTATGGAATAGGTATTCAAACTTCAGAAGTAAATCTTGCATTCCATATGCATGCCGCAGTAAAGCTTAACAGTACAGCGATTAACGAAAAAGCCACAACGTATGATGAAAAGTACGCTAATATACATAATGCTTGGACTTGGGCAGATTCTGCAACATATGGAAGCACAACAAGCTCATCCTACGCGTGGGTTTCTGGACGAGATCCAGAATCTGACCAAGATAAAAACTTAAAACGCCACAAGGATGACAAAGAAGCGCCAAAAATTTATTACAATGGCAAGGAAATAACCGACGACAATCAGACCATTCCACTTAATATAGGCGATAAACTAAGCTTCACTACCACCGATAACAAGGGTTATATTGAGAAGTTTAGCATTTCTGGTTTAACAAAAGCTCCTAAAATCAAGCAAGGCGCTGGAAGCGAAAGTGAACCGCTTTCATCAGACGACATAAAAGTTACTAAAAAAATGAATGGCTCGGAAGCAACTATTACTTCCGAGGATGGCTCTGGCAACGTTACCACACGCAAAGTTAAAGTCGAGGTTACTAAAAAGAAAACACTTGCTGACGAACATCCTCTTAAAGGTAAAACCATTGATACTACCGTTGGTGAACCATTACCGCAATTGACAGAAATTGACAAACTTGTTGAGATTACAGGCGTAGACAAGCTTAAACAGAACCCAACCTTAAGGTGGAACGGCACTGCTACTCCAAACACTGATAAAGTTGGCGTATTTACCCCTAGTATTAAGGGAGAATACTCCGATAAGTCCAAGAGTTTTACAAATGTAACCATCAATGTTAAACCAAAGAAGCCAGTTATCGACACTGATCCGACTAATCTTGCTGGAAAGAAAGGGCAGAAAGTAACAGTATCTGTTGGGAACGGTATTCCTACTGACACTAAAGTTACTACAACAGTTACACTGTTTGATAAAAATGGCAATGAAATCGGCTCTACTACAACGATTAACGGCGATAAAGCGGAGATTACAGTTGAGAATGGAATTCCTGAAGGCGACGTGTATGCAACAACGACTGTCACGAAGCCTGAAGAAAAGACTCTTAAAGAGACAATTCCAGGATTTAAACTAACTTCAGAAAAAAGTGATAAAAAACGAGCTACTGCGCCTAAGGATAATGAAAAACCAACAATTACTGCTACTTCATCGCCTGTAACAGTTGGGCAAGATTTGAAGATTCACATTGTTGCTAAAGATGATGTGAAGGTTAAAGACGTCGACACTTTACAGGCGCTAATGAAAGCCAATCTGCTTCAACAAGCTGATATCCTTAGTGGTCGTGCAAGTGTTTCAAAAACCACTGACACTGATCAGGAACAAGTGTTGGATCTCACTGTTACGAATATGCAGCCGAAGGAAGTCGGTACACATACTCTAACCCTCACGGTAACCGACTCGGCAGGAAAAACCAGCACCGTAACTCTAACCATAACTGTGAAGCCAGCTGCTCCAAAGGTCGAGCCTCAAAAC
>NZ_JBKQXU010000001.1:0-142638 GCF_048545135.1 Gardnerella bretellae | reverse complement strand
AAGCCAGCTGCTCCAAAGGTCGAGCCTCAAAACGATGGTTCCGTTAACGTAACGCCAGCAGACGGTACTGATACTCTGGTAATCACTTATACGCCAGAAGGTGAAAACACCACCCCAACCAACTTCACTGTCAAGAAAGACACTGACGGCAAGTGGAAGAAGGGTAACGACGCTCCAGAAGGCGTAACCGTTGACGAAAACACTGGTAAAGTCACTATTCCAGCAAACAAAGTCAAAGACGGTAGTGATGTAACCGCTGTAGATAAGAAGGGTGACAACTCTTCCGACAGCGCCACTGGTAAAGCCAAAGACAACCCAGCTGCTCCAGAAGCTAAGCCAGCTGCTCCAAAGGTCGAGCCTCAAAACGATGGTTCCGTTAACGTAACGCCAGCAGACGGTACTGATACTCTGGTAATCACTTATACGCCAGAAGGTGAAAACACCACCCCAACCAACTTCACTGTCAAGAAAGACACTGACGGCAAGTGGAAGAAGGGTAACGACGCTCCAGAAGGCGTAACCGTTGACGAAAACACTGGTAAAGTCACTATTCCAGCAAACAAAGTCAAAGACGGTAGTAGCGTAACCGCTAAAAACTCTAAGAACGGTACCGAGAGCGACAACGCCACTGGCCAAACAGGAAACAACGACGGAAATTCTGGTTCTGGAACAGGTTCTGATTCCGGTTCTGGAGATTCTGGTTCTGGATCTGATACTGGAAACAGCAATGATTCTGGATCTGATTCGGGTGACGATTCCACGTCTAACAATGGCGGTAACGCTGAAACCGGTAATGCTGGCAACAGCAAAGCTGATAATGCATCCACTGGCGCTTCAGGTTCCAATGCATCTACTAAGTCTGGCAACGAGGTTCCTGCAAAGCATTCGTCCCAATTAGTAAAGACTGGTGCTGAAGTGGAACGAGTAGGATTGATCAGCGCAATGATTGGTGTACTGGGAGCTGCAGCAGCATTCTTCTCTCGCAAGAAGAATCGCGAGTAAAGAGTTCACCTACAAAATTAAACAAAAGTAAACTAATAATTGAAAATAATTAGAAAAAGGAGCTGAGTCACAAACCCAGCTCCTTTTCTATACTTTTACTGCCTTTTTACAGTAGAGAAACATTCATTTATCAACCATTGACACCACATGTAACACCACTTATACTTTTATAAAACTTTCAAAAAATCAGCAGAATATAAATACCTATACTAATTATTAGCAATCATCCGCAATTACTTGTAATGCAACTTCAATACCTCGAAGCATATCAGCTAAACTCATAGAACTCGTACTCGGCTTATCAAGAACTTGCTCAAGCAAATACGGAACGTGAATAAAACCGCTCTTAATCGGCAATTTTTTAGTCTGGCAATAATAACAAACACTGTAAAGTACGTCATTGCACACGTACGCGCCCGCAGAAAAAGACACAGACGCCGGCAATTTCGCCTTATTCAAAGCCTCAACTATATTCACAACTGGCAAAGTCGCTTTATACGCCACGTCACCATCCTGCACAACAGGCTCATACCAAGGCTTATACCCACTATTATCTGGTATGCGCGCAGCCCTACAGTTAATGCCAACATACTCAACGTTAAAACAAGCAGAACCACCAGATTGCCCTAACGAAAGCACAGCATCCGGCTGAACTTCCTCTATTTTCTCAATAACTTTTCGCGCGCCCTTGTTAAATTCCGTAGGAATCTGCAAACGAACAAGTTCCACACCCTCAGGCGCATGCACTGATTGCGCAATCTCCCACGACGGATTTATAGACTCGTTATTAAACGGCGTAAAACCAGTAATCAAAATACGCATTACAATACCCCTTCACACGAATATCACTTTATTAAAACATTAAAACGCATCACAAAAAACTGTACATATGTGAATGTCACTATATATAAACAGTATACAAACTTCAGGATTCTACTACGTAATTCATGTTCGCAAAAAGATTAGTTAAGTCAGATTGTGAAATAACCACACACCCCCCACACACAACACGCACAAAATCAAAATTGGTAAGACTCGCATTCGTGTAATAGTATTATGCATTGGATGTGCATTCGCGCAGCAGCGTGAATTAAACAAAGCAGTTGAAGCACATACAATAATTTCAACAGAATTCAACGACGAAAAGAGATTACCGATGACGAAGATCATTCAGATTGGCGCAAATCACGCCGGCACTGCCTGCGCTAACACCATTTTGAGCTACCCAGGAAACGAGCTTACAATCTACGATCAGAATAGCAATATTTCCTTCCTTGGCTGCGGAATGGCTTTGTGGATTGGCAAGCAAATTCAAAGCAGCGACGGACTGTTCTACCAGAAGCCAGAAGATTTCGTTAAAAAAGGCGCTAAAGTAAATCTTGAAAGTAAAGTTCTAGACATTGATTACGCAAAGAAAGAAGTAACAGTCGAACTTAAAGACGGCACTGTTATTCACGATTCTTACGACAAGCTGGTTCTTGCTACCGGCAGCCTTCCAAACAAGCCTCGCATTAAGGGCATTGACTTGGAAAATGTGCAAATGGTAAAGCTTTTCCAGAATGCTCAGACTGTTATTGCTAAGCTTCAAGAGCGCGATTTCCATAATGTTGTGGTTCTTGGCGGAGGCTACATTGGCGTCGAACTTGCTGAAGCATTCGAGCGTCTTGGCAAGAACGTAACTCTTATTGACATGGAAGACCATATTCTTAACGGATACTTTGACCCAGAGTTTTCTAACAATTTGAAGCAAATTATGGAAGATAAGGGCATTAAGTTTGAGCTTGGTCAAGCGGTTGAGGAGATTGTTGGAGACACTGAAGTTAAGGCTGTTAAAACAAGCAAAGGCACTTACGATGCAGACATGGTGATTTGCGCTATTGGCTTCCACCCAAACGTTGCGCTTGGAAAAGATCACTTAAAGCAGTATGCTAACGGCGCTTTCCTCGTTGACAAGAAGCAGCAAACTTCCGATCCAGACGTGTACGCAATCGGCGACTGCGCTACAATCTACGACAACGCTCGAGACCGCGTAAACTACATTGCGCTCGCAACCAACGCCGTTCGAAGCGGCTTGATTGCAGGTCACAACGTTTGCGGAACTCCTGTAGAAACTGAGGGCGTGCAAGGCTCTAGCGCAATGATGATTTACGACTACAAGCTTGTTTGCACCGGCTTGAGCTTGACTGCCGCTCAAAAAGAGGGCATGGACGTTGACTACGTTGATTTTGAGGATACTCAAAAGCCTGCGTTTATGGAAGTTGAGAATCCAAAGGTGAAGATTCGCATCGTTTACAAGAAGGATACGAAGGTTATTGTTGGCTGCCAGTTGGCTTCTAACTACGATATGTCTGCCGCAATTCACCTGTTCTCGCTGGCTATTCAGAAGAAAGTCACGATTAAGGAGCTTGCTTTGTGCGACATCTTCTTCATGCCTCACTTCAACCAGCCGTACAACTACATTACGATGGCTGCTTACACGGCTTTACTTAAGGGCTGATTAGCTTCTACTATTAGCCTCTGCGATTAGCTTCTTATTAGCTTAAATCGCGTTTATTAAACCAAGCAATTTGTTCTATAATGGAGCAGTTGCTTGGTTTTTTAATCATCCGCGCACAAAAAAGCGCACACAACGCGCATATTAGCGTAAGACATGCAGATTAAAACAAAGGAGTCTGGGATGAAGCAGCTTTCTATTAAACCAACTATTCACAAGTTCGAAAACGCTCGCGATTTTGCGCAAGAATTTAATCTTGAAAAAGGCGATTTAGTTATTACAAACCAGTACATTTGGGAGCCTTATTTTGGCGATTTGAATCTTGATTGCGACGTGATTTTCCAAGAAAAGTACGGCAAAGGCGAGCCGAGCGACGCAATGGTTGATGCGATTGTTAGTGACATTCACACGACTCCAAAGCGCGTGATTGGCATTGGCGGCGGCACTGTTTTGGACATTTCCAAGGTTTGCGCGTTGAAGCAAACAAGCCCGCTTGAAGATTTGGTTGACGGCAAGATTCCTGCGCAAAAAGGCGCGGATCTTATTCTTGTTCCAACTACTTGCGGAACTGGCTCCGAAGTTACGAACGTTGCCGTGTTCTCGCTTACTAAGCGCAATACCAAGAAGGGTTTGGCGAACGATGCTTGCTATGCTACGGACGCTGTTCTTATTCCAGAATTGTTAAAGAGCTTGCCTGATTACGTTTTTGCAACCAGCTCTATTGACGCTCTTACGCACTCGATTGAGTCCGCACTTTCTCCTATTGCAACCGAGCTTACAAAAATGTTTAGTTACAAGGCTTGCGGTCTTATTTTGCAAAGTTATATGCGAGTTGTTAAGGAAGGTAGCAGCGCAAAAGCCCAAGTTGTGGGCGACTTGGTTTCGGCAAGCCTTTACGCTGGTATTGCGTTTGGTAATGCCGGCTGCGGTTGCGTTCACGCGATGGCTTATCCGCTTGGTGGAACTTTCCACGTGGCTCACGGCGAGACGAATGCTGCGCTTCTTACAAGCGTTTTGCGCTATTATGCTAAGCACGACGCTAACGAGAATAGCGCCGAAAACACTGAGCTTTCTAAGCTCTTCGACTTCATGGCAAATATTCTAGAATGCAAGAAGGCAGACGTATTAGACAAGCTTGACGAAGTTCTTAACACGATTCTTCCTAAGCATAAGCTTCACGAGTATGGCATGACCGAGGATATGATTCAAAGCTGGGCTGCAAGCGTTGTTAAAGAGCAGCAGCGACTTTTGAAGAATTCTTACATGCATATGGATGAATCTGCAATTGCCGAAGTCTACGCGTCTACTTTCTAAAAACAGATTTCTAGCAAACTTACTTTCTGTAATTTGTTGACTTTAATTATGTTTTACTAGTTTTTCACAATAAAACAAAAGCAAAATCCAAAAGCAAAATCCAAAAAGACCCCACAAATAAATGTGGGGTCTTTATTTTATTTGTAGCAACTATTAGACTAACGCAACTATTTCAGCTACTACAGCTATTGCAAATATTTCTAATTGAACAATAGCTATTCAATAACTTTAAGATTGTGCAAACGAGGCTCACCTAAAGGCAATCCAGTGTCCGAAGGGAAGAATCCATCATTTACAATAAAACTTACATAAACTTTCTTATTAACGTACTTCTCCATGATTTGTTTAGCCTGACTGCCATCCTCAATCGCCATCATAGTTGCATCGCTAGGATGAGGCGGATTGCCCATATCGCCGCTGTGATGCAAAGTAACGCTGGTTTTATTATCCAGAATAAGAATCATGAAAATTTGATTAGTATCTGAATATCCCGGATTAGGATCTTGAATATTTTGCGCTTCAAGAACCTGGTTGTATGACAAAATTCGCACAGTTCCGGAAACTACTTGCCTTCCGCTTGCTTTTTCAGCTTTAATCTTGCTATCTAAAGATTCACCACTAGCAGCTTTCTTAGAATTGGCTTTCTTACTAGACTTCTTATCAGACTTCTTTTCAGCCTTCTTGCCAGACTTCTTGCCAGACTTCTTAGAATCCTTATCTTCTGAATTAGAGTTACCGCCTTTATTGCTTACGGTTTTCTCATAAGTATTATCTTCAGTTTTTGCCAAATTATCGAGAAGTGTAGTGTCATCTGTACTGACAAAATTAATATCTTTTACATTCTGTTTAGGAAGATCAGTGATTATTCCAGACCAGTATTTTTCTTGTTTAACAGGATTGCTATCCTCAATATTCATAGTTACCTTATAAGCCTCAGTATCCCCTGTTCCAGAAGACCACTCAACATAACTTAATGAATTGCTGTCTGCGTATTGCGATACTACAGCTCTAAAACCGCCAGCTGAACCAACACCATCGCAAATTAAATCATTGGAAGAAACAACGTCACTGTAATCTTTATTTGCAGCAAAAACCTTCGAACATGACACATATTTATAATTTTTCCGAAGAATAAGCTCCGGAATATCCCTATCGCTCATATTGACTAACGCGTAAGAATACTTACTTTGGCTAGCATCAATTTCTGAATCAACTTCATTAAGCTTATATTTATCAGCGTTTGCTAAAACTTTTTTATATAAAGCTGCTACTTTTGCATTAATAACATTAACCTTTTTTGCACTATCAGCAGCTTTTGTATTTGCGCCCTTTTGGTTCGAGCATCCAGCACATAATGGTACGAAAAGAAATAGCGAGAGTACTAGCACAATAAATTTTTTTAGTTTCAACGCAATTCTACTAGGCATGACTACCCCTTCTCAAACTTTAACTAATTATAGGCAAGCAAGTTAAATATTCTAATACTACGTTGTAATATTTGAAAACTGCATAAATTTGGGTTAATTAAATATAAAAAAGCCTGCGCAAAAGCTATTCACTCTTACGCAGGTTAGTATTAGATAAGCGACGCTTACGCCTCAAGCGTTATTACAGGATGCAAATCAAACATTGTTACAGTACGCTTCATGCGGAAGGCAATGCTTGTTATAGCAATCGCAATCACGCCGAAAAGCACAAGCATTCCAATGCCAGAGACTATTTCACCACTGTTCTTTCCAGACATTGCTTGACGCAACCCCATAATCGAGTACGTCATTGGCAAGTAAGGGTGAACAGCTTTAAAGAATGCCGGCGTCATTTGTACTGGGAACGTTCCTGCAGAGCTTGTGATTTGCAACATAAGTAGCACAATCGCAACTATTCGCCCTGGTATGCGGAACACCACCATAATCATTTGCATTATAGCCATAAAGACTATTGACGCTATAATCCCCAGCGCGTAGAATGCACCAACATTATCGATTTGCAACTTCAACGCTCCTTGAACAACGCCCATAAGAATAATCGCTTGCACAACGCCCATAAGCACAAAAGGCGTCAAGCTAATAAGCGCGCTTTTAAGCGGATTCATGCCGTTTAGTATCGCTCGCCTATCCATAACTCTCAAAACGAATGTTGCCATAAGAGCACCAACCCAAAGGGCGATGGAAATAAAGTAAGGAGCAAAACCAGTTCCATAGTTTTCAACGTGCGAATACTCGTGCTCCTCCAAGGAAACTGGTGCGCTCATCATCTTACTTTTTTGAACAATACCGTTTACTTTTCCAGACTTTTGAGCATCTTTAAGCCCGTCATGCAATTTCTTAGCACCATCAACAATCTTTGGAGTGTTATCAGATAGTTTCTTAACACCGGAATTAAGCTGATTAGAACCGTTCACTATTTTCGCAGAACCTTGTGCAGCTTCATTCACGCCACTATTTAGCTTCTCACTACCGTTACTTACTTGAGCCAAACCGTCAGCAAGCTTGTTTGTGCCAGCAACTAACTTATTCGAACCAACATTAACTTTCTCCATGCCTTGCATAAGAGCGTCAGCACCGCCCTTTATTTGCAAGCTTCCTGCAGAAAGCTTGTCTGCTCCAGCGCTTAAAGCAGAAAGATTTGTTTCTAGAAGATTAGAATTTTCACCTAATCCTTCTGCCAAACTTTGCAAATTAGCAAGCACGTCTTCCTTTGTTACTGCTGAGTTTTGCGCTTGCATAAGAAGACCAGTAATTTGTGCTTTTGTTTCAGCGTTTCCAGCTTTAACATGTTCTTCTAATTCGTTGCTAGAAGCTGCAAGCTTTTGAGCTCCTTCATAGAATTCGTCTGTTGCAGCCGATAGCCTTTGCGTTCCTTCGCTTAACTGTTGGGCTCCGTTTGCTAAATCTTGCGTTTTTTGTGCAAGATATTGAGCTCCTTCTTTACTGCGAGCATTGGCTTCAGTTAACCTACTCGCGCCTTTTTGAAGCTCCCCTAATCCGCCTTGGAGTTTTTGCAAAGATTGCGAAAGTTTATTCGACCCATCTGCAAGCTTATTGATTCCGCCTTGCAAAGACTTTGAACCTTCATGTAATGCTCCAGCACCATTTGCGGCAGCACCAAGAGAATCCGAAGCCGAGTTGACTTTTGCAAACATGTGCTCCCAATACTCTTGAGCAATCGCCTCGCTAATCTCAGTACGCATAGTGCGGAAAGCAGTTTTACCAATTTGCGAAGCCAGCATATTGCTTGCTTGATCATACTTTACGTGAAGTTTTGCTTTAGTAGGAGTATCGTATTGCGCGGAAGCAATGCACTTACTGAAGGAAGCTGGAATAGTTGCTACCATAAAATAGTTGCCATTTTTAAGGCCTTTATTTGCCTCGGCACTATTTACAAAATTCCATTGAAAACCTTCACTACCGTCTTTTTGATTCTTTAAACGAGTTTTGATTTCGTTTCCAATGTTTCGCATTTTGCCGTTAATCATAGCGCCATTGTCTTCAACAACAACAGCCACAGGCACAGTATCCAAAGTCTTATAAGGATTTGTAAATGCCCATAAGTAAAGCGATCCGTATAAAAGTGGAATCAAAGCTACGGTCCCAATAACAAGCTTTCGAGCTTTTCCTTTCATCGTGTTGTTAAGCTCACGAAATGCAAGAGCAATAGTATTAACGCGCATTGTTTTCACCACCATTTGCTTCACGTTCACCAAGATGAGAATCAGTATGAGAATTTTCTGTTTTCTCATTATTTGGCATAAGTCTTAATACTTGATCCGCTTGCTTTTCTAACTCACTTTGTAAAACTCCAACAAGGCAGGAGCAGTAGTTTTTACTAACGTATTCGCGAATATCGGAAAGTAAGCTTTCACTTTGCTCGCTAGTAAGCTCCGTTTCAATTCCATCAACAAATAGCAGCAACGGCTTTTTTAGCAAAGCCAACGCAATTGCCAAGCGCATGCGCTCGCACGGAGTCAACTCTCCTATTGCTGTTTTGTGAGGAGACAATACTTTCCACTGATCTAGCACGTTGTAAGCATACTGCTGTAAAGCTTCGCGATTTTTTACATCATTTTTGTATTGCTTTAATAATAGAGGCGAGCGCGCTGCGAGTTTCAGCTCGCTCATAAGAACTTCTTCTATTGTTTGCGTTTTGTAAAATTCGTTAATTCCGTTGAATAATCCCAATCCCACGTATTGCCGAGATTCGTGGAAATCGCTAGGAAGAGTTGCGTCCGCAATAGTAAGAGTTCCGTTCGTAAATTTCATATAACCAGACAGTGCAAGTAGCAAAGCTGATTTTCCAGAGCCGTGTTCGCCTGATATTGCAACGATTTGATGAGCTTCTACTTTTAATGACACATCCCAAAATGGTGTTCTTCTAAATCTTTGTAAACCTAATTCTTTAGCTTCTAAAAGCGTTTTACTATCTTTCATAATTTGTATGTTTGACGCTTGCAATTAAGATATGGCGTAGTATCTTTTTTGCTTAGAGCGCCAGGCATTCCTCCTTACTCTAAATACTCTAAATAACTTATTTGCAGTTTTCAGTTTTTAGTTTTCAGTTTTTTGTTTATTGTTTATTTTTGGATTTTCGCAATTAGCAAAACAATTTTTAATTTTCACATTGCTTTATCGCTATTTTTCAGCGGTAAACTCACGTTGCAATGCTGCAATAAAACGGTGCAAAACCGAACATTTGGTGATTTATCAATTCTTCACCACTAATCACTTAGAATACTCTTTTGTGCAAACAATTGTTGAGTTACACTAATTTTTTTATTTAATTGTTTATACTTTATATTTATTTAAGAAACAAGTTGTAAACACTTCCATGCTATATTGTCTTTAATTACTAAATGTAAGAAATACATATGTAAGAATACGTATGCAAAAAATACAGACGTAAGCAATACGAAATAAAATGTGTTGCTTCAAACAATATATTAAATTCAAGCATTTAAAGGGGTGAACGGCATGCCAAGTTTGCAAATTTTAAATATTATATTTAATCCGGTTATTGTGTCGGTTGTAGTGCTATGCGCACTTAGTCTTGCAAAACTTAATGTTTTGCTATCAATGATAGTAGCTTGCGTTGCAGGTGGCATTGCCGGTCATCTTCCGCTTTTTGGAGATGGAAATCACACGATTATGGCGTTGCTTTGCGACGGTTTCTCCACCAATGCGCAAACTGCGCTCGCCTACATTTTGCTTGGTACTTTTGCGGAAGCAATTACAGCAACCGGTTTGGCTCAAATTATTTCTAAAAAAATTAGCAAAATTATTGGCATGAAAAAGTACGCTCTACTTGCCGTACTAACTCTAATTGCGTGCATGTCTCAAAATATTGTGCCAGTCCACATTGCTTACATTCCTATTCTTATTCCGCCGATTTTACGAATTATGAACGAACTTAAGATTGACCGCCGAGCAGCTGCATGCTGTACTGCTTTTGGTCTTGAAGTTCCGTACATTGCCATTCCGTTTGGATTTGGCTTGATTTTCCAAACTGTTATAGCTACGAATCTTTCTAAAAACGGCATGAAAGTTAGCGTTGCAGACGTTAGCGCAGTGAACTGGTATTTGGGCGCTGCAATGCTCGCAGCACTACTGTTTGCAGTTTTTGTTCTATACAGAAAGCCTCGCGAATATGAAACTACTGAGGCAGATACTAAAGCCGCAGACGCTGTTGTTGGACCTCTTAACAAACGCCACTACGTAACCATTCTTGCAATTATTGTTGTTGTAGTAGTGCAAGTTATTAGTAAGGATCTTTCGCTTTCTTCTCTTGCAGGTCTTGCAACCATGATTATTTTTGGTGCAATAAAGTGGAACGACATCGACAAGCAGCTTATGGGCGGCGTTAAGCTTATGGGCCTTATTGCTTTCGTTATGCTTATTGCTGGCGGCTACGCTAACGTTATTCAAGCAACAGGCGGAGTTGATGAGCTTGTGCACTTGGGTGTTGCAGCTATGGGACAAAACAAGCTAATCGCTGCATTCGTTATTACGATTATTGGTTTGCTTGTTACTATGGGCATTGGTACTTCGTTTGGTACGGTTCCTATTCTTGCGGTTTTGTTCGTGCCACTGTGCCAGAGCATTGGTTTTAGCACTCCTGCAACGATTCTTCTTATGTCTTCCGCTGCAGCTCTTGGAGACGCAGGCTCCCCTGCTTCCGACACCACGCTCGGGCCTACTGCCGGCTTAAATGCGGACGGACAGCACAGTCACATTTGGGATACTTGCGTTCCAACATTCCTTATTTTCAACATCCCGCTTATGGTTGCAGGCATTGTAATATCGCAGTTTATTTAGCAGATTATTCCTTAAGATTAGATACTAAATATCTCATATTATTTAGCTAAATATTTAGTTGAATATTTAATAGAGATTAAGTATTTCGAAACGCAAAAGTGTTTATTGATAAAATTATCGATAAACACTTTTATTTTTTATCAAAAACATTATAATGTAACATGCAAATTTCGAATTTACAATATATTTATTGTATATTTCGAAATAAAATAAAATAAATTTATTTAGGTATCTAGTTAGATAGCCGATTAGGTAGTTGATTAGAGAGTTGGGTGTTTTATGAATAAGGCAGCGAAAATAATTCTGACTTCAACCATGATGGGTATTGCCACAGCAGCTTGCGCAGTATGCATGGGCCAAACCGCTTACGCTGCTAGTACTGATGCAAGTAACATAAAAACAACTACCCCCCCCTGCCAATCTCACTAATCAAAATGATTTAGAAAATAGCACCAAAGCCAGCAATAATAAAGCTAACGAAAATAAAACTAGCAACGATAAAACAGAAGATAATAAATCTCGCGAAAATAAAGCCAGCATTGCAGAATACCGCGGTGTAACTCCATCTACTACAACTACTACAACTGCTAAGACTACGGAAACAGAAGCTACAAAAGAAAAAGCAGACTCTCAGGAAGAAACTGTTTCATATCCACAAATGACAGAGGTGGAGCCAGGTGTAGCAGTTACCATTAAACCAAAGTTCATGCGAGGCGATAAAGAGATTACGTTAGCTGAATCAAAGAAATACGGTCCTTGCCGAGATTCTTATGAGTATATACGCGTCGAATATAAGAACGGCGACAAATACGAACTTGCGTATGGCAGTGCTATAACGCGCTCTGAAGATTATAGCTACACGTTCAAATGGCACACTAGCGCAGCTCGCGAACATCCTAACGCTACCATCCGCGTTACAGGACTTCGTATGTATAACAAGAATGGACAGCAACTCCAAGAAGAGATTGTTCCAACATTTAAGATTGCAGGCTCGGAGAATCATAAGCCTGAGCCAAAGCCATTTGCGTTTGACAGGAACGAATTATCAGCAGGCCTTGCAACCGACAAAAGCGGTAATTACGTTCGCTGGAGAGTATTAAGCAACAACGACTCACCATCAGAAGATGAGCAAGAATACTGCAGCAAGTTCCTCGACTACGATCCTGATACACACCTACTCAAAACTAAAATCATTGATAATACTGTACCTCCAATAAACAATAGAGCTCCAAGCGTTGTTGCAAAACGTTTCACAGGAATTACGCTTCAAACAATGGGCATGAACGATACAGTTCCAGTAACTCAAAATGTTGAAAATACTCCTTGGTTCTTTATGGATGCAAAAGAAAAAGCTGCTTTCGAGAATGCATTGCATAACAAGGTATGGTCAAAACAATACGACTATGATCAATACAGCATATTGCAATTAATAGGCGGTAAACTTCCAAAGGGCGTTAAATACAATCTTAGTACAAAAACTTTCGAAGGAAATCCAGAAATTAACGATTGGCAAGAAAACGAGACTATGCGTGAATACCCGCTATATCTCGCTCAAGCCACAATGTATGACACGGTAGATTACCTTACTTTAAAACCATATACCAGCTATATCGCAGGTAAGCCAAAACCTCAGCCTAAACCTGGCGAAGCTCAACTCTTTAGCGACACTCCTGACAATGTTGTATCAACTGGATTGTCGACGGATAAAAAGTTGCGTTGGCGTATTTTAAGCGACGATCTGCCGAAGGGCATTGATAAAAGCAAAGTTAAGTACAATTCTGCTACAGGACGTTTCGATGCACTGTTCTATGAAGGCTTATCCACCGATCCAAATGTTATTGCACGAGTAAGCAATCTTACTCTGGAAACTATTGATACCAATGGTCGCACAACAAAATATAAGAAAACACCTGTTTTCATCTACAAAGACGAGGATAGTCACAAAAAGGTACTGGTTATTTCAAATAAGAGTAAGCGCATCGGTAATGTAGCTGTAAGCTCTGCGTCAGGTTCATTGAATTACATTGTGGCTGGAGATTTGCCAAACGGCGTTAAGTTTAATTCAGAGAGTGGCACTTTTTCCGGCACAGCTAAGATTACCGATTGGAAAAAAGACGAAACTAGCCGCACATATCCGATATATGTTGCAACATATAAGAGCCTAAACGGAAATATGTTTTTATATGTTGCAACTAACTCTATTACAATTGTAAAGAACACAAATAACGAGGGCACAGAAGTAAATGAGAAACTTGTGCAACCGACCACTCAATCCACCACTTCCAGTACGGTTGCAACCAATCCTAGAACAGGTCAGCCATATAAGCTTAGCGATCTTGGTGATGATAACGTCAGCAAGACAGTAATAGGTGAATATAACGACGGTATTTATGGGATACCTGCTTATTTCAAGCCGGGCGAAAAAAAGACTATCAAGCTTAGGTTCTATCTGTTGAACGCAGATTATAGTATAGGCAATGAAATTACCGACGAGTTTATGAAGGTACTGGATCAAGAGCCAAAAGAAGTAAGCTTAAATAAAGTTATGCTTGTCCGCAACGGTAAGACAACTGTGGTTGAGATGAAGACGGCATATACGTTGCATAGAGATTATTCAATCACATTTACAGCAGACGCAGACGCTCAAGATGGAGATTCTTATAATACAAATGGCTCGAAGCTTGACAATTTACCAATCATTCTTGATCCAAAGGTGACGCCAACGTACACATATGAGGACGGTATAACGCTGCATGAGAAGGGTAAACCGAGCCACGTAGTGTTTATAAACGCATTGTTCAGGGTTACGAGACCAAAGCCAGAACCACCGAAACCGGAACCACCTAAACCAGAACCTCCAAAACCACCTGTTGTTCCACCAACACCAAAACCGGAACCAGAACCAACTCCCGTTACAACTCCAGAGCCGAAGCCTGAGCCTATTCCAGTGCCTATAATTTCGAAACCGGAACCAGAACAAGAACCAAAGCCAGCGCAAGAAGAGACTGCTGAAGAAGCACCAGCTCCGCAAAAGCCTGAACCTCTTGCACGCACAGGCTCTGAAACATCAACCATTGCAAGTGCTGGATTAGCGTTCTTGCTGTCCGCT
Organism: Gardnerella bretellae; assembly: GCF_048545135.1. Classification (NCBI taxonomy): domain Bacteria; kingdom Bacillati; phylum Actinomycetota; class Actinomycetes; order Bifidobacteriales; family Bifidobacteriaceae; genus Gardnerella; species Gardnerella bretellae. Next base: position 128,411 of record NZ_JBKQXU010000001.1, on the reverse strand, counting down.
TTCGGCGCACTTTCGCTTAAACGCACGCGCATTGGCAAACACAGCAAGTAAAAACGCAACTAGCGAATAACACAGTTAACTAATAAACGCCAGACGAGTTAAATAAACTCCCTGGCGTTTGTTTTAACCAATAATCAACTAATCACAAAGCAGTCAATCCCAAAGTAGCCAATCTCTGCAAATTCGCAACGATTGGCCACTATCGCACGTCTGCCAATGATTTAGAAAAAACCAGAAATCGTCTCAAGTATTTTAATGCAAAATTCTATTCAAGCATTTTCAACAATGCATCCAAACTTAGTAACACACTGCTAAAATCAATGTCTTTAGCATAAGAATATTTACGCTGATATGACAACCACAATAAAGAAAGTCTTTCATCACAAGCAATACTTTCATAAATAGATTTAAGATTATCTATAATATTTTCAGTTTTACGATTTTCACAAGTTGAATGAAAAGCACGCTTAAGAATCTCTCTATTTACATCTCTTTTATGCGAAACAAGCAGCACGTGAATGTCATAAAAATCTCTCATACGAGTATTAAGAATCCCGCGCGATAAAATAGTTTGTAGCTTTTCCGCAAACACTGTTTCAATATTGTAAGAAAGAATAGAAATAGAACGATCTTCCAACATCAACTTATAGTCATACTCAATTGCGCATGGTGTAATCGTAGCTCCAGTAGAAACATCAATTTTTATTGGTGTTACCATTCTTCCAATACGCGAGTCAAGCGCAAAACGAATACCTGGATATTCCATATCATCCATAATTTTCATTACGCTTTTAATAGTAAAATCAACTCCATCGTCTATATCTATGCTAGATATATCTTCAATCATTTTTTTCGTATTCTCAAGAGACAAATCATAATTTTGAATAGTCGTATCTATATCCATAGTGGATCGCATAGAAATACCAAGCAAAGATGTTACTAGAACACCGCCTTTTACAATGAAATTGTTGTGATATTTTGAAACTGACACACGCTCTAAGTAGCGTTCCATCATGTAAAGACGCATTAACACACGAGGATCTGCGTTATTTTGTTCGGCGAGGTTTTTAATTCTACCCCTTATTTGCGCATCAGTTAAATTCACTTATAGTAACACCTCAAAATACTTGCGAACAACATTGTTTACTCTAAAAAGTTTCGCATATTCCATTAACAAATTGAGATCTTTGTCTGGTCTAGCAATATAGGATTTCAAGATTGTATTAAATTCCTGAATCTCAATTAAATTTCTGCTTCTAAACGCATCACAGACACTTCTTTCAAGATCATACATTGGCACTTTATTGCCGAGATTATCCGTGACTAAAATCTTTCCAACTTCAAGCAATTCCTTTTTTACGCTATAAACTTTCACATTGCACGATGCTTTAAGCCGGTGAGCATTAAAACCACTATAAACAGTAATAGTGTGAGTAATTGGCTCCATATCAACTAATCCATGATAAAAGAAAGCTTCGTCGTGAGAAAAAACAGCGTACGGCGAACGCTTATGAATAAGAAGCAACTCGTCTACCCACGAGTCTTTAGAAGCGTATATTCCACCGCTTAACTGTTCTAGTTCATTATCTTTAACAAATTTATAAAACTTATATTTTGACAGTCCGCAAGATTTTGCTTCTTTTAAAGTAAGCATATTGCTTCCATTAGCGTTTAATATTGTAGCGATAACACTCACCGTCCTTTCGTGCATATATTGTAATTTATATTAGCACGATTGGATGAATTATATAAATTTCACTATCACGATTACTATCACTATTTACACTAATAGGATTCTGCGATTGCCACACACCTACTTAATGACACGTTTACGCTGATTTCATATGTAATATCAGCACAAACGTATCAAATGCGCAACACTGCTTCAATACAAAGCTCAAGAGCATACGCTTTAGAATCTCCACCCCAATTTCGCTCATCATAATTTTCAACATCGTGCAAAGTATCTGCAGTATAAAGAATCTCACCCCAAACAATCCCACGCATTTGCGCACAAGCTGCTAAAGCAGAACACTCCATCTCCACAACCGCGCATCCCTCCTGCTTACGATTAGCAACTTTCGTCTTAGTTTCACGGAAAAATCCATCCGTAGTCCACGTTTTAACTTCATGATAAGGCAAATTATGCGCCTGCAAAGTTTGTAAAATAGCATGCCTCGAGCGCTCTGAAACGTCAACATAACGACTTGGAGGCAAATAATGATAAGAAGTCCCCTCATCCCTTAAAGCTTTATACGGAACCAAAAAAACGTTTTCCGCATAATCAACTAGCGATCCGCAAGAACCAGCACTAACAACTTCCCTAACACCGTAAGAAATCAACCAATCCAATATCTGAACAGCGGCAGGAGCGCCAACTGGAGCCTGCACTAAGCAGATTTTTTGCGTTTCTTCTTCTACTTCACTGTTTGTATTTTCTCTTACTACATCTCCTACTTTTTCTTCCAAAACATATATCGGATATTTTTTAGTTGCAGATTCAAAATTTGCTACAATCGTAGCTTTTCTACTTAAAGCATACTGATCGATTTCATCGCCTAAGAAAGCAAAAACCGCTTTAGATGGAAGCTGAACAGAAATATTATCGTGATTTGGCATAATAACCGCACTTTTATCGGAATCATACTCTAAAATTGGCAAATCATATTCTACCATACAATCAGCTCCTTCATACAATCAGCTCCATCCTACAAGCAACTCAATCCTATATACAAATACACGCATTAGTACGCAAAGATCACAAAATAGCCAATCAATGCAAATCTACAACGATTGGCCACTTGAGCCACACATAGACACTCACGCAGTATGCAATCTGCATAAGTGCCCCAAAATAGGCAAAATCAGATACTCGCGCAGAAACCATACTGCACCAATGTCCCAAAATAGCCAAACAGAGACCCTAACGCAGAAACACGCAAATCTACCGGACATTTGTCAATCGAAACGAAAGCATACCTCGCTCGCATTGAAAGCACACTGGACCTTCAACTCTAAGCAAGCTCACGCTACGAATTGCATTTGCACGATTTGACTTAGTCTGAAATTATTGGAATTTCACATCGACACGTATTCAATTGAAACCACTTTGCTAGTTACCAAACGCTGCGCGATCAAGCTTCACGAACTCGTCGTAATTAGACATTCCTTTATTGTAATCAATACGTTTATTAGGCTCACTATACCACTGACGGCTCGTCGGCGCCGCCCTCAGCATAAACGCCCGGTAACGTTCCACATCGTCATGGTTCTCATCTCCGTGAGCATTAAGACCGTTAAGATAAACCGTCAAACTTCCACTTCCCACATACTGGTTGTAATGCGGCAATTGCTCCACATCGCCACGATGGATAAATCCACCATAACCTACACCCTTAACCTCATTGCCAACAAACATATTGCTACCTACCAACGTAGCAAAGCTACCACTGGCGATTGAAGCCATTTTTCTGTCATCAATACCAAACTTTTGCATGACACGCGACAGCTCATTATCCTTCGCGCGCAGCGGGCGGTCAACATCATGTAAAATAGCACGAAATGGCAAAATGCCGGTGCTCTTGTTGCTTTGGCGGAGCACTGAGGCATAAAGTGCATAATCGTTCGTACCGCTATAGTCCGCCACAGTATAATTTACATCACTTGTCAATACTCGATTGTAATAGATGTCATCCAATACGCTAACAAACACATCAAACTTTTCTGGATTGTCCTGCGATGGCAAAACAATTTGCACGGCTTCCATATAACCACGGTTATCTAGGCGACAAGTACCCCAAACACCAGCCGGGCTGACGGCGACATTGTAAAACCCTTGGTCGTATAGCATCCAGTGCACCACGCTCATTAGGCTATCGTAGTGGGCAGACTTGTCAAGCCCGATGCTGTTGCCGTTTTCGTCTACGTATGGCACATTAAGCTCTTCTGCGTTGCTTTGATACATATCGGCGTAACCTATAGAGCCCGGATGGCGGAGGTTGTATGTGGTATTGAAAGAATAGCCACTATGTAAAATATAGCTAACACGATTAGCATACATAGTATTGCGCGTGTACGTCTTAAAGTCGCCGCCAACAACAGACTTCAGCCGCTCAAAATAATTACGCTGCGCATCAGTTAATTTAGGTTCCTTAGAGTTATCACTATTACCACTTCTGTCACTCTTTATGCCGTAATAAATAGCCATGGCGGTATCGTCGGCTGCACTATTAGAAACTTCACTGCGAATCACCTTGCCGATTTGGCCCTTCTCAGCGTCTGAATCAATTTGGTAGCGAGCGTTGTAGAAATTATAAAAGCCATCGTGGTCATTGACTGGAGCACTTGCGTCCATTCCAACATCATTTTGCTTACCAGCAGCAGCAGTATGCCCCGGATCACCAACCAACTCACTGCCCGTCTTGTACCAGTTCTGGTCGTAGATCTGGTCAAGTGGCAAGGCGGAGTAATCAGCTGGTCCGCCGGCGTCGACCGCTTCGGGGCTCGCTTGATGCTCTTCTGGCTTCGACTTCGCATCAGTACTTGAACGCTTATGAGAGTCGGACTGCGAACTGGCAGTAGCAGCTTGCTTACCATTATCATGTTTTTTAGGAACACATAAAGCCACTATTACGCACAATAATATTGCTACACAAACTACTGCTACAATAATTTTGTTTCGTTTAGTTAATAAACTTTTAAGATTAAAATTCGAAGAATTTGCTTTAACTGAAGTCGAATCCGATGAATATGAACTGTCCGCGTTCATTGCATTATATGGAGCAGACTGCTTTACATAATCGTCAGAATATGCACCTTCAGCATTCGAATTTATAGTATCGTTGTCTTGATATTGGGCAGCAAGATTATTGGTATTTTGATCATACTGATTATTCACATATTCTTGATTATTATAATATTGTGAATTTTGATATTGATTAGGATATTGCCCATACCAGTTTTGATTCTGAGCATACTGATATTGCGGATACTGGTTCTGCTGATACTGCTGATTCTGAGATGGCTGATTCTGCTGATACCGGTCATTGGCATTGCTACTATTAACGTTATTATTCGCACTATTATTTACAGCAAACGATTTACCTTGATTAGATAAGCCATTATCATTGTGCGAGATTGGCTGATTCTGATTACTCGAATCATAGTTACTCTGGTCATTCGAGTCATACTGATTAAACTGTTCCATATATGCCTTTTCTCTAACTCTATATAATTTATGATACACAAAATCATTAGATAAAAATAGGTTTTACCTAGTAACTATTCTGCTAAATTTTAAAGTAAAGAAAGCACTGCAAGCAACAACGCAATTCCTTAAAATGTAACGCAAAAGCAGGTCTCATTGAAGAAAAGTGGCCAATCGCTGCAAATTCGCGGGCGATTGGCTACATTAGATATACCGTCTAGCTAAACATTTTCACTAGCTAAACATTTTCACTAGCTCAGTATGCTATCAATATTCTTCTTATTGATTAGATCATCTTCGTCAAGAAAAGCCATCTGCTTTATTCCGCTTAAGCTTGCAATAAGCGACACTGGGAAGGTAACGATATTTTGATTAAGAGTACTAATGTTACTATTTACGATTCTTTTTGCCGCTGCAAGCTGCTCATTTTCATCGTTTATTTCCTCTTGCAAATTCAAAAACTGCTCAGAAGACTTTAATTCCGGATAAGCTTCCGCCAAAGCAAAAATCTTCCCTATTGCATGATTCTGATTTTTGATTACCGAACTAGAATCCGCTGATCCCAATCCTTCTCTTAAACTCACTAAATCCACTAAGGTTGTTTTTTCGTACTTTGCAAACGACTGCGCAACTTTAAGCATTTGGCAAATCGTATCGTATCTTTTAGCGAGCGCAATATCAACGTTTTTCCGCGACTCTTCTATAATCACCCTATATTTTCTTAGCCTATTTAACGTGCCAATAAACCAAGCAATAAGCGCTATAAGCACTATTGCAACACAAATTAGCACAGTGTTCTTATCCATAACGTCACTCATAACGTCTCCTTTAGTTCTAGTATTTTCTAATTTTGCAATTCGCTAGTATTGCAATTTCTACTTTTTCAATTTTTCTCTAATTACGCTGATTATTTCGTAATATTCAGCCAAAACATCTCTAAATCTTGCATATTCTCTTGTTAAAGATAGGTTTTCTATTCCAGATTTTCCAGGATTTCCTAATATATACCTACCAGAATCAAAAGCTGCAATAATATGCTCGCTATCTAGATATATGCAAACTCTCATTCTTTTTTGCAAATTATTCAATGCTTCTATAAAACTTGGATTTAACACAAGCTTTGTATAAAAATCGTCTGTGGAAAAGATTGAATACGAGTTGTTAAATTCAATGGATTCTGTTTGGACTTCGCTCTCCTCTTTTGTTTTTCTACCATAGTATCCATTTAATTTTTTCCCCATAAAGTTCTTTCCAGTAACGGGAACGATTCTAATATGACCATTTATATTGGTTTTTGTGTTTATTAATAAGACTTGCCCAACAAAATCCGTTTTTTTAACACTTTTTCCACTTTCACTTCTAGAAAAGTGTATTGCTTGCATATTTGAAAATTCTGTTCTGAATTCATCGCCAAAAATTATGTGTTTACTTGAATAATACTTACTAGATATTGGCAAAAGATTATTAAAAATGCTGCTATCAATTCCTTCAGAATTTTCTAATACCGTTCCTGGCAGAATCGCATTCAAAATCGGCATTAGAACATTATCCGAATATAAAGAATCTACATCAACTTTATTATTTACAAAAAACTTACCTGCAAAGCAAACAACAAAAACACCTACTATTAGCAAATAATATTTGTAACGAGAGTAATCAATATTTGGAAAGTAGTTATACAAAACGCCTAAAACCATTACTACCGGTATGAATGGAATTAAACGAATTGGATCAAAAGAATTATTTTTTATGCCTTCTTTTAACTCATTTAATTTTCCTTGTATTTGGGGAGATTGTTCTATTAGCGCTAGTTTGTCTAAAACTTCTGGATTTGTAAATACGCTACCATATTTTACATTCATGTCATCTCCCTTTTATAAATCACTCGTCATTTTTGACATATTTTGCGAATCACTATGTACAACGTTGTAGGATTTTAATTTACAGTATAGCTGTTTGGGATTGGCTGATTCTGATTACTCGAATCATAGTTACTCTGGTCATTCGAGTCATACTGATTAAACTGTTCCATACATGCCTTTTCTCTAACTCTATACAATCTAAATTACACAAAATCATTAAATAAAAACAGATTATGCATAAAATTTATTCTGCAAAATTTTAAAGCAAAGAAAACACTGCAAGCAACAACGCAATTCCTTAAAATGTAACGCGAAAGCAAATCGTATTGCTGAAAAGTAGCCAATCGTTGCAAATTTGCACTTAATGGCTACTAACACTGGCTCAGGATCTATTGCGCTAAATTGCTCAGCGCAAACCAAGCGAAAGCCAAGCCCAAGCCAGATCAACATCCTCACATAGACACAGTGTAAAGCGAGTAGAAGTAAGCCTTCTGATCCATAAGTTCCTCAAAGCTTCCGCGCTCAATAAGCTCGCCGCTTTTCATCACAAGAATCTCATCATATTGCTTAAGCGAATTAGCATCCAAGCGGTGAGTTACAACAAGTCGAAGAATTCCTTGCAAATCCAAAATAGACTGCGTTACGTTCGCGCTCGTCTCGTTATCTAGTGCGCTCGTTGCCTCATCAACCAGCAGAATCTCGGACTTTTTAAGTAAGCTTCGCGCAATAGCAATACGCTGCTTTTCGCCGCCAGAAAGATGACTACCATTCTCACCGCACTGATAATCCTTGCCTTTAGCAGCAATCAAATCATCCAAACCAGCCAAGTGAATCACGAGATCTACCTCCGCGCTCTGGAATGGCTTAAAAAGCGTAATATTATCTAAAATCGAAGCATCAAACATAAACACAGACTGCTGCATAAGAGTAGTCTTATCGTAAAGCGAACTCTTGCTAACCTTACTAAGCTCGTGATTATTCAGATGCACGCTACCTTCATAATCCTTGTAGTAACCCATAAGCAGATTAATCAAACTACTCTTACCAGCACCAGAAGGTCCTACTATCGCGTAAGATTTTCCAGCCTGCAAAGTTAGATTTACGTTTTTCAAGACTTTATGATCCGCGTCATAAGCGTACGAAACATCGCGCAAAACAACGTTTTTAATAGAATCGTCAATAATTTCGCCAGAATCTTCCTTAGCATTACTCATATAATCAGCCATCTTGCTAATAAGCTTCTTAGCACCCTTCATCTCGCCAAGCATTTGCGGAAGACTTGCAATAGGCTGAAGCACTCCATTCATCAAATTAGTGAAAGCTAAAACCATTCCAGCAGTAATAACACCAACGTGAGCGTTAACCATCCAAGCACCAACAAGCATCACGCCAAGCTGAGTTCCAAGACTTGAAATCGTTCCAAGAGCAGAAACAGTAGTCATTGTTTTCTCGCGAAGATTCTTCGTATGCTCAAGCTCCATCGACTGATTCTTGTAGCGATCAATAACCTCCTGCTCCGCCTTAAAACTCTTAATAACCGAAACGCCGTTCAAAACATCCTTCGTCAGGGCCGTATAAGACTCATTCGACTTAGAAACCTGCTCCTCTCGAGTGGCAATTTCGTTAGCTGTAAGAATCGAACAAGCCATTGGAAGCAGGGAAATAATAAGAGCAATAACAGTGAGCAGCGGACTGTAGTAAATCATGAGAGCTAGCGAACTTACAAGCATAAGAACGTCTTGAACAAAGTCAAAAATCTTCTTCAAATACTTTTCTTGAATACGCTCGCAATCATTAGTAAGTACAGAAAGATACGTGCCGGAATTCGCAAGCGAGAAATCACTATAACTCTTCTTTAAAAGCTTTTTGATAACAGACTCTTTATACTGATTCATTGCTTTTTCAAGAAAGCGAGGGTACGCGCTGCGCTTCAACGCGAAAATTAAAGAGATTGCCAGCATAAAGGAAACGACAAGCAGCAAAATAGTAGTTAAAGAGAAGTCTCCTTTACCAGACATATAGTCGAAAATAATTTGCAAAATCCAAGAAATAGCAGTGAAAATCATAGACAAGGCAATAAAAACTATCATCGAAAGAAAAGCTACAAGTTTGTTTTCTTTGAAAAATAGTTTTACGTAATTTTTTACGTCGGGATGTAGTTTGGATGATTGCTGATTTGCCGCGTTGTAAGTTTTACTCATTCTCGCTACCTCTCACTTCCTTTATATATCTCTTCTATTTCTAGTATTTCTACTATCACTGCTATCTATACTATTCGTAGTATTTCTACTATTCCTTTATCTAATAGCATTTTCGCAGCTAGCATTTTCGTTCCCAAATTGCCGATTCGCTCTCTACAAAGCATTGAAAGCTACACTAGCATACTTATCCTGATTGGTCATGCTTATCTACTTGACAACACATATAAATGCTTAAACACACTTATACGTAATGCTTGCTAGAAATAATAAGCATAGAGTTAAAAAAAAAAATCAAATTAAAACACTGATTCCATAATGTAATATCAGCATAAACGTATCAAATGCGCAAACCAACAACAAAGTGGCCAATTGCTGCAATTTTGCACTTAATGGCTACTAAAATCATGAAAATCGAAACTATAAAGTCAATAATCTAAAGAAATAATAATATAATATCTTTAGAGTACATTAAACTAATTTAATAATTTATTTATGTACATAGAGCAAAACTAAATAAGCTAATTCAAAAAAAATAATAAAATAGCCAAACGCCAAAGTAATAAAATAACAATCATCTCAAAGGACTCACACAATGCCAACTATTAAGTCAAGCACAGATTTACGCAATAACTACAACGAGATATCAACATTCTGCCACGAAACAAAAGAGCCAGTTTTCATTACAAAAAACGGTCGCGGAGACTTAGCAGTAATGAGCATTGACTTATTCAACAAGTTCATGAGCAAATATGAACTATACAGCTTACTTGATCAAAGCGAGTCTGATTTTAACAATAATCGCACATTATCTTTTGAAGAATCAATGCAAAACTTAAGAGAAGAACTCAACAATGGCGCAAAATAACCAAAAATACGCAATAATCGTTTCGCAAAGTTATCACAAAGATTTGCAAAACATAGTTCATTACATTGTGCACAACTTAGACTCGCCAATTACAGCATCCGAATTCCTCGATAATGTAGAATCCACTGTTTCGAGCCTATCAACAATGCCTTATCGATACAGACTGGTGAACGATGATTACTTAAGTAGCAAAAACTTTAGAAGATGTTTCGTTAAAAAATATGTAATCTTCTATAAAATTTGCGAAGAAAATAAAACAGTTATGGTGCATAGAATACTTCATGCTAGACAAAACTGGGTTGACATACTGTAATTAAAGTTGTTGGAATACTAGCCTGTTATTTTGGTATATACCTACTATCGAGATACGCATCTAATAAATACCAGTGAAGATTTTGCCGTTTGCGGCAATTTTCTTCACCGCCTTAAAGTAGCCAATCTCTGCAATTTTGCACCTAATGGCCATTAGTGCCAAGCAGAGACACTCGCGCAGAAAAAGTAGTACAAATCAAAGTTTGACAAACACAAATCCATTCGCTATAGTCTTCACTTATCACCATTTCGACGAGTAAAGGAGTGCACATGTATCATACAAATATGATGACAAATTGTTGTTGTAACGTATGCTGTTGCGCATTTCTTAATCGAAATGATGTTTGCAAACACTAAGTATGCATCATCTAGCCTGTGTTAAAAGCATTTACGTTAAAACACAGCAAATTACGATTCAAGAAACAGCGCGCTGTTTCTTTTTTTTTATGCCAAAATTCGAATATAAAATCTTAAAAAGATAACAATCTAATACGGATTAGATATTAAACAGATAAATGGCATCTTTAGAAACAACTAATAAAACGGTAGTCGCTTTACTAATAAAAATTGTTTTTAAAAATTAAAAACAAATCAAATTAAACAAAACAAAAAAACAAGTAAAACAAACAAACAAGTAAGGGGAAATATTATGTCTAACATCTACAAGTCCGTGCAAGAACTCGTAGGCCACACTCCACTTCTGGAGCTTACTCACATTGAAAAAGAGTACAATCTAGCAGCAAAAATACTTGTAAAACTCGAATACTTCAACCCAGCAGGCTCCGTAAAAGACCGCATTGCAAAGCAGATGATCGAAGAAGCAGAAAACGCAGGCACGCTTAAACCAGGCTCAGTAATCGTTGAGCCAACCTCTGGAAATACTGGCATCGGTCTTTCAATGATTGCTCAAACAAAAGGATACAAAAGCATTATTGTTATGCCAGAAAGCATGTCTATTGAACGCCGAAAACTTATGAAAGCATACGGCTCCGAACTCGTGCTCACACCTGCTAAAGATGGAATGAAAGGCGCAATTGCCAAAGCAAAGGAAATCGTTGAAAACACTACGAACGCGTGGACTCCAGGACAGTTTACTAATCAAGCAAACGTGCACGCGCACTACAAAACAACCGGTCCAGAAATTTGGCAAGATACTGACGGAAACGTGGATATTCTCATTGCTGGCGTTGGAACAGGTGGCACAATCACCGGTACTGGCACATATTTAAAGGAACAAAATCCGCATCTGGAAGTAATCGCAGTAGAACCATCCGACTCCCCTGTGCTCGCAGGCGGCAAGCCAGGAGCACACAAGATTCAAGGAATCGGCGCAGGATTCGTGCCGGACGTCCTCAACCAGAATATTTATGATCGCATTGTTCACGTAACGAATGAAGACGCAATCGAAAACGGCAAGCTTATAAGCAAAAAAGAAGGTGTGCTCGTAGGTATTTCTTCCGGAGCAGCAGTTTGGACAGCAATTCAAGAAGCAAAAAGAGAAGAAAACGCTGGCAAAACCATTGTTGCAATACTTCCAGATTCCGGAGATCGCTACTTGTCAACGCCTTTGTTTGCAGAATAATGCTATGCAATAATGATAATAATAAATGATGTTTTGAAAGTGCGTTTTTAGTAGATTTACAAGCGCACTTTCTAACACTCGAATAAAGCAAGCAAGAGAATAATAGGAGAAATGTATGAATGATCACCTTGACCTTATAAGCAAACTCAACTCAATTCACGATTCAGACATAAGGCAAGCTACATTCATACCTAATTACCGCAATATTATTGCACTCATACATGCGACTCAGGCGCTGCTTTTGCCTGAGTTGCATGTGCGCAATTTAAGCAACGATACTACGCAACTCAATATTAGTTTGAATACTGTTACTTCAAACGCTTTGGACACTATTGAACGCATTATATTTCACGAACTTCAATGCTACACAAGCAACACAATTAAAATTCGAGAAACTTGCAATCAATTTATAAATGCTCTTCCTACAATTAAAAAGTTACTTTTAACAGATATTCAAGCCATGTATGAAGGCGATCCTGCTTGCACAAGCAAAGTAGAAGTCACACTTGCATACCCTGGTTTTTATGCAATGCTTATTCACCGCACAGCTCACGCACTCTACGAACTTAACGTACCGCTAATTCCTAGACTTATGAGCGAATATGCACACAGAAAAACTGGAATTGACATTCATCCAGGAGCAAAAATTGGCGCATATTTTTGCATTGATCACGGAACTGGCATTGTAATCGGCGAAACAACTGTAATCGGCGAGCATGTTAAGCTTTACCAAGGCGTAACGCTGGGTGCAAAAAGTTTTGCGCTAGACGAGGATGGGAATCCTGTAAAAGGCGGAAAGCGGCATCCAAATATTGGAAATAATGTTGTAATTTACGCAAACGCAACAATCTTAGGCGGAGAAACCACAATAGGAAGCGGAAGTATAATCGCAGCAAATGCTTGGATTAACCGCAGCATTCCTGCAAACACAACCTACCACTTCCCTAAAGCCTAATACACTATAATGCTCTGTCTTTTATAAAACCGCAGCACTCGATTTCTGATAACTCAATAAAACCAGCAGATTTATAAAAAGCAATAGTTTTTTCAGTACAATCCGTGGTTAATTGAATTTGACGAACATTAGGATAACAATCCACAATCGCCTTTAACAAAGCAGACCCTATCCCCTGCCTTTGATACTCTGGCAAAACAAGAATATCCTGAATAAGAACAACCGTATATCCATCACCAACAGCTCTAACAATTCCAACCAGCTCGTCATTTTTATACGCAGCTAAAACCTTGAGTGAATTGTTAAAACCATTTTCTAAAGCAACTAAATCATCTGTATACGAAGACCAACCAACAGAATCATATAGTCTTAAAATATCTTTGCTATTATATTTTTCGTACTCTTTTATTTGAACATCTGCTAGATTCATTTACAATAACACCTCGCAAAACATAGCAAAAGTGCGCGCTCGTAAACGTAAGAACGTAAGAACGCGCACTAATAATACTACTTAATAACAGATGCAACCGCTACAACAGCTACTTTTTAAGTTGCACTGGCTCGTGATCCTTGCCCATCTTAAACTTAAGACCTGCACGCTGCCACATGCGATATTCGCCAACTGCCGTAAAGAGAACATCTGTGGAAGAGTTAAGCGCAGTTTCGCACGAATCTTGAATCACACCAATAATAAGGCCAATAGCAACTACTTGCATAGCAATATCGTTTGAAATACCAAACGACGAGCACGCAAGAGGTATAAGCAAAAGCGAGCCACCAGCTACACCAGACGCACCTGCAGCGCTAACTGCAGAAAGCGCAGACAAAATCACAGCTGTTGGAATATCAACGTAAATCCCAAGCGTGTGAGCAGCGCACAAAGCCATAATCGAAATCGTTATAGCAGCACCACTCATATTGATGGTTGATCCAAGTGGTATAGAAACTGAGTAATTATCTTTGTTAAAACCAAGCTTTTCACACAAATTCATGTTTACAGGAATATTTGCAGCAGAAGAACGCATAAAGAACGCTGTAACTCCCGAATCGCGCAATGTTCTCAATACAAGAGGATACGGATTCTTGCCAGTAAGCACAAAAACCAAAATAGGATTTACAATCAAAGCAACAACAGCCATAGTGCCTACCAACAAGGCAATAACGGAACCGTATTCACTAAAAATACGAAGACCATTGCTTGCAACTGTTGTATAAACAAGACCCATAATGCCAAAAGGTGCTGCGTTAATAATCCAGTGAACAATTTTTCCAATAGCAGACGAAACGTTGTCAAAGAATGCTTTAGTAGAAGGCTCAGCCAAGCGAAGTGCTACACCAAACGCGATTGCCCAGAATAAAATACCAATAAAGTTTCCCTTAGCAAGAGCATCTACAGGGTTTACCACAATATTTAGCACAAGAGAATTAAGAACTTCGCCGATTCCTTGAGGAGACGGCGAAGACGCTGCTGCAACATGAGCAAAAGTGAAGTCAACAGGGAAAATCATGGCTGCACATACAGCTATAAGGCTCGCAATAAACGTAGAAAGTGCATACAACACGATTACAAGCTTCATGTTTCCAACACTTTTTGCTTTTGCAAGCGCACCAATCACAAGGCAAAATACCAAGATAGGCGCAACGGATTTAAGTGCGCTCACAAACAGCTTTCCCATAAGATCTAGCACATAAACGTGAGCTGGCACAAAAATGCCAAGTGCAGCGCCTAGAAAAAGACCAATAACAATACGCAGAATAAGGTCAATGTTATTCCACTTTTGAATAATCTTGTGCATGAGAGTCTCCTGTAATTTGGTTTGTGCAGAATATTTTATACTCTTTTATTTGTATTCATACTCGCAAGATTTTTTATTTTTATTTTTTACAGATTATACATAAGTGTGCATATATATGCAAATCGTCTAATCTGCGTAGCTCGCGTTTGGCAACTGCGGCAAAACAACAAGCAATCCTGCTGTGAAAATCAGCGCGAGTATAGGCAAAAGCTGCCATTGGAACGTAGACGAGAATGCAAATCCAATCCAAGATCCAGTAGTAGCACCAATCGCAAACGCGAGACGCGCCCAACCAGAAAACTTAGCGAGCGCACTTCCTTTAAACAGAATCTGACGCGCAACAATAATCGGCTCTACTAGTAGCATTCCGCCAATCGCTTCAAGTAAGAATGCGAAGCACATCATTGGCAAAAGATTAATAAACATAAAGCAATAAGCAGCTAAGCTCACAGCAATACCTAAAATCGCAACTTTTCTTAAACCGAGTTTTTGAGACGAATGCGCATACAAAACGGACGCGAGCACGCTTCCTACACCAGTGAAAATATACAATACTGTTAAAGAGTTAGAACCATATTGCTTACCAAGACCGAGAAGAATATAGGAAACAGAGCATGCAGGAATAAAAGCAACCAAAAGAGATCCAGCAAGAAGCATGATTTTACTCTTGATTAATGGATTCGCAGATTGCTTAGCTGCAGATTTATTGGATGTAGATTTGGAATCAACGTCATTTTCTTGCGATACTTGCGATACTTCTCCTTCTTCACTAATCGCTTGCGATTCATTCTCTACATCTTGCGACGCTTCCTCTACTTCGCAAGACGCTTGCGCAATGTCTTGTTTCATAATAAATCGCGTAGCGCAAGCCGCAAAAGAAGTCACGGATGAGAAAACCAAAACCGCAGGAATCGACCAGCTTGCAATCCAAGATCCAAGCGGAGAGCCGAGCAAGGTTCCTGTAACACTCGCCAAAACGCTCACAATGCCACTGTAGTTTACAATCATGCCGTCATCGCCGCCGGCAGCATCAACCTCAAAAACTTCGCTAGCAATATCAATCACTTGACCAGTAATCAACAATGCGCAAGAAAGAGCCACAAGCGACCACTTCCACGCAGAAGAGCCAAACATAAGAAGCGGCAGCAAACTGAGCACGCCTTCTACGCCTTCAGTCATAGCAAGAGCGCGAAAACCGCCAAGCTTATCAACAATCCAACCAGAGCATGGCGAAAGAAAATCGGCAACCGTCATAAAAGTCTTACGAAAACCAATCACCCAAGCCGGCAAGCCCACAATAATAATCGAAGGCAAAACCGAGCCTTCATACGCCTGATTGCCAAGCATAGAAAAACAGAAGCCAACAAGCGCCCAGCGCAATGCTGGACTAATAGATCTCATACGAATAAAAATATTATTCTTGCTAAAAATTGACTTCACAGCAACCAGCTCTCCCCTAAAACTCTTTCAAAATAATGCAAACTCACATGAATACTTACATGCAAACTTACATAACTACTCTCAAATTGCTACCAAACTTAAATAATTCACTACAAACTACACAAATCCAATAGCTTATTTGACAAATTTAATAACACAATACTCTTGTTTAAAAAAAAAGCAAAAATTGCATCTAAAACCGTGAGAAACTATCCTAAAACTACTACGAGTTTCTCCAGTAACAATCACAAATAATAGACTTGATAATACTCAGTTTCACCTTGCCTAGTAAGCATCCAAGACAATTGTAAACAGAGAGTTGTTAATTTTTTTGTTCAATAATTTTATCGGTAAATGCCTTTAAAAATTCTTTAGAATTGCTCCAGCCTACGCCATTGTTTAATCCAGAGAAATCAAAACCAGATATTTCATCTAACGCTTTACTACAAACCCATTCATACATTCCAGCCTGTTTGCTTTTATATATTATTAGGAACAATGGTTTCATTGCTTTTTTGCCTAACAACAAGACACCATTATATTGTTTAGAATATATTACATCGTTATACCATTGTCCTGTCAGCCAATAGTATTTAACTTTGCGCCCCTTTTCACCAATTTCGTCGCATAGGTTTTGTAATTGTTTAGCAACATACGTGAGAACCTTTTTATCTATGTTTTTTATAAGCAAAGTTTCATCAACACCATTTTCAGTTACCTCTTTCCAGTCAACATCTTCATTATTTTCTGTGTGTCCTTCATTTTTTGCAGACTTTTGATTTTCTGTTTTTTGCTCTCTATTATTATCGCTAAAACTATTTTGATTATTACAACCTGAAATAAGTGACATAAGGCAAACTAGCACAGTCAAAAAAGCATAATGCTTGATATGCTTCATTTACGCCTCCTCTACAACTTAATCTTTACCTAATTGCAGCTACGATTCTCATGTTCAATCTTTACCCTGTTCTTCACCATCATCTGCCTAATATTTATTCATCTCGTAGCACAAATCATCTTTGAGTTTAATAAAACTGACGGGATGTAAATTATGGGCAAAGAATGCATATATGCAATCTACAAAATAATTGTAGCTAAAAATCATCCGATAATCTACGGGATTTTATTCCATACATAAACAGATGTGTGGCAAAATGAGTGCACTTTTTATCAATAGAAGCGAGCAATCGTTAAAAGGTTTAATTGCCATTTATAACTTTCTCAATATCTCTTTTCCAATAAAGCACACGAGAAACCACAACTTCATGCTTTTCTTCAAAAACAAAATAAAAAATAAGAAAATTATCACACGCCACGAACCCTATGCCTTATGCAAGGACTCAAAAACCTTACTCTCAGGCTTCACATCACCAGATAAAACCGACTTATAACCCTTTTCCAACTCATCATTCAACTCACCTTGAGTCATAGAACTCACATCACGCGGCTCTCTATAACCCAATTTCACATCAAAAGGAAGCCCCCGCTGTAAAACAACCTGCTTATAAAACATAGTAATAGCACTCGAAGGAGGAAGACCCAAAGAATTCAATATATACTCTGCCTGCTCTTTTAACTCCGGATCAATACGAGTATACAAGTTAGCTGTTTTCGCCATACAATCACCCCTTATTTCTTACAACGATTACATGACATTGCATTGGCATTGCATTAACATCAGCATTAGCATCAGCATTAGCATCAGCATTAGCATTTACACTTATACGTAATATTAAAAGCAAATTGCATTCAAAAACCGTAAGAAACCAACTAATAAACTTAAAACATAACAAAATCAAAGCATAAAACTTACATGCAAAAACTATTCATCTTGATATTCAAGCAAAGCATCAGTATCAATCGTTTTAATCTCAAACGTTTTTCTTGTTGAAACGCAAAAATTATGCTTAATCATAAGATTTGCAAGTTTCACACCATCAACCAAAATAATATGATGATTGTCAGCGTAATCTTTAGGTTTCTGCGAAAACCTAGATGTTGTAACAAAAAGACCATGTCCTTACTTGTCCAGCTAGCCGAAAACCACGCTTGATTAACACCATTCTTCTTTTTCGATGCCTTATAATTCGGCACATATCCAACCCTCACCCCATTGGGATATGTTTTCACGATATGATAATCAATGCCGTATTTATCCAGTTCTTTAAGTCCTGTCTGCCCATGACCGCTAGATTTTAATCGGATATGATTATCCCAACTTTCAAAGTAAGATAAATTAACGTAAAATAAGTGAAAAATAGTCTGTCTATGACAGTAGGCATCCACTTGACTATATAAATTTAAGGAGGTTAGTTATGAAGAAATCTGTATATCAAGCTATACGATTATTCCTTTTTTCATTATTACTCCCTCTTTTAGGACTTATTATCAATTCTCTTAAATCACTCGATTGGGAAATTGTTTATGACTCACCCTTTTTACTCATTGTTATAGCTCATGCACTTGGTTTAACAAAAATTCTTCTTTACTCGATTGTTGTCAATCAAAAAACACTCGAAAACTTAGGAGTTTGTAAAACCATCGCTATCGCGCTTATCGCCCCTGCTATTGATTTATTGATATTACAAGAGTCTCCTCGGCAATTGGGTAGTAGCTGGACTTGCACGTACATTACATTTTTTATTACTCTTGAATGTATCCCAACTATAATTCCAATCATTGTTAAAGAGTTTTTACGAAGAAGAAACAAAAAGCACAAAGCCTAAAAAATGCACCCACCTAATCTGCCCTTGACATCAATACTATAGTCTCGACGCTTGTGATTGCCTATTTATCGCTTGACAACGTATACCAATCGTATCATAATCGTCTTAAAAGGAGCTAATACTATGACAACAAGTCCTACTCAAATTCGTATTGATAGTAATGTCAAAACAGAAGCAAATGAACTGTTTAGCAAACTCGGCATCGATATGTCAAGTGCCGTAAACATCTTCTTACGCCAATGCGTTTTGCATGGAGGACTTCCTTTTAAAGTAGAAATCCCAAAGTTTAATACCGAAACATTAGCGGCCATGCAAGAAGCCAAAAGAATTTCCAGAGAGCCTAACGTACCATCGTATTCCTCTATGGAAGACCTTAAGAAAGCGTTGTTGCAAGACTGATGTACAACGTTAAGTTCACGAATGCCATATCAATCAACATCCATACACATACCATAAAATACTGTATCGCATATTGCAACACAATTTACATGAATGGGATTTTTTGACTGTCATACACGATTTTTATGTTCGCATTACTGCATCATATAGTACGATCAAGCGCCGTGATGATGGGAAGCACCACTTATTTTTCTCGTTTGAGTTTGAACGTAAAAATATCGGATAAAGGGAAGGAAATGAATTTACACCAAAGTGAGGGCTTAATCGCTAACAGCATGCTCGCAATATAAAAATTGCAAATAACGTTCTCATCGCATAACTTTCTCGCAATTTGTTATCTAAGTCGCAGTAGCTGGGATAGTACAGAAGAATTACGTCAAGCTATTCATACTTATATTGATTTTTACAACAATCACAGAATTAAAATGGGGCTTAAAAGACAATTATGGAACATCGTGCTATGGTTGCACAAAATGTCTAAAAATTGTCCTAAGCCCCTTTTGTTTTCAATGTCAAGTAATACTAAATGTTAAGCTTTTTCAGCTTAACTACAGCGAGTTTTCCTTGGTATTTCAACGATAACTCGGGTTTTTAGACACACTTTTTTGCCGCTTACCCTCAAAAATAGTTCCTTCATTAGGCAACGACATCGTTGTCATCAAAGCAAGCATAAACATAAGCGGACCGAGCGCATTTCCATACGTTTTGAACATCACACCAAAATCATGGCCGTATACCACCATCGACAAGTAAAGGAACATAAAATTCACAGCTGTAAACATAACCAACTTCAGCACGAACATAAGAACCTTGTACATAAGAATATCCTCCTCACTCACTCCACGGAGTCGCACACCAAATAGGTTTAATACTCATTCTATCCAATAATTTTTTGCCATACAATTGTTGTTGTTATTTTTGATAACACATAAAATGTTAAGGTGTTCTAAGTTTTACTTGTAACAAATAGAAATAGGGTTATGCTATCCCTTTCACGGGGATTCTTGCAGCAAAAACTAGGACTTTTTTGGACTTCTATTGTAATTACTTTTATAGTTACTTTTGCATAAACCACCCTGGGCGCATAGATAAACACCAAATTCTCAGCTGCAAGTCTTTTTCGATTATAGTCGATAAATTTATCATTTTTACATTTGTTTCTATTATAAACGAAACAAATTAAAAATTCACCTTTTAGGGTGCCACTTGATAACGAGAACAATATCGGTAAGCGCAATGCCAACAACTACGCTCACCCATACCAAACTCGGTGTAAGAAGCCAAGCGAGAACACCGAAGATAAGCAGTCTAAGCAATACAGAAATAGTCAAAAAAGACCAACTTTTTGTTGGGCATTTCTGTTGATCAGTCTTCAATGCGCCCATCAGAACCATAACCGCAGCTGCCGCGCAAGAAAATAGCATATTGCCCAAGAACATGACGAGTAGCGTTCGCCAGCCAGCGATAGTACAAAGCATCCACCATTGCAACATCAATGCAAGCACAAATATGACGACATCGTATACTGCTTCCATCAGCATATTCGCAACGATTAACGAGGAGAATGTTAGAGACGTACTTCTAGGAGTGTCTGTTTTACCTGTGCTCGCATGCTGTAATGCAATCATGTTGCTCACCTCGCGCGCTTTACGCGCTCTTCTTCAAGCATTTGAACGCCAAGCTCAACAGCTTTCTGTGAATCTTCCTGTAATTGCGCATCCGTCATCCCGCGTTGCCAAGGCTTTTCAAAAACAAACAGCAACACACTAGTAATCGCTGCACCAATAATAATGCTTAGCAGCGTGATATCGGAAACAAGCAATAAAGCAATACCAGAAGTCACCAGAAGCCTGAGCACAAAATCGATGATTCCAATAAGCAAATCACCAGACCCGTCATCTGGTCTACGATGCCTATCCCACTGCAGATACGCTGTACTTAGCAGCGAAAACACCACAACACTCAACGCGAGTATGACCACAGTTTCCCAACCTAGTACGCGGTGCCCTACGAACTGCTGTACGAGCAGCGCAATAATAAGCGTGCAAACGCTAGCAACAGTTTCTGTAATCACATGACCCCAAAAAGCATGCTTAAAAAGCACTGGCCTTACCTTCGTCTCACTCATCATCTTCTCCTATATATTAATCCAATACCTTCTTGTCGTAACATTTCCTCTTGATAAGCTATTTTTCACTTTGTTTTCTAAAATTCCACCATTATTTTCTATAACTCGTATCGAGCCAATATTGTCATCATCGCATGTAATCAAAATTTTATGTAGATTCAAAGTCTCTTTACAATATGTAAGTGCCATAGAAAGCATTTTCGTTCCATAGCCCTTCATACATTCAGATTGCCTAACTTCGTACCCTATGTGACCACCATAGTTAATTAAAAAAGAATTTAATTCATGCCTAATATTAATTTCACCAATAAATTTTTCATTATCTATCAGCCAAAATGTAGTAGCTTTAACATAATTTTCAGGTAAATTTATACCATGCTCATAGTTATAAGAACTCTCTATAATTGTCTCAGGGTTTATAAAACGTCTTTCTGCATTCGGCCTAAAAATTTCATCTTCTTCATTTGCTTCTATATAACCTTGGATATATTTACTATCTGGTCTAATTAATTTCATAAGTTCCCCTTATTCTTAGTATGCAATTTTAATAAAATTAGAATCCATAATAGTCTGTTTAGCTTTAATAGTATTACTATTAAAAAAAAAACCACACATACAAGCTTTATTAAAGAAAAATTTTTTTATTTTTCCAATAAGTGCAGGCTTTTTGAATACACTTACAACCTCTTAACTAATCACAGTTCATCACACCTATAAGTGAAATTTAATGATAAAATCGATAATTTATAAGTTATAACTGATAAAATAGCAAAATCGCATCTAGAATCGCACTAACCAAGCTTAAAGCCGCCGCACGCTAAACTTTTTAACGATAAGAAAATATTGCAAAAAGGTTTAAGATTGGCTTAATAGCTTGATTTTGAATCCGAAGATACAACAATGTGGAGTCATAATCTGAATAGTGATTAAACTTTTGCTTTCATCTGCTTGCGTATGCTTGCAAGCATTTTGTAAAATAAGGTCAGAAAGGACGCGAACACAATGACAAACACAAACGCTGTATATGCAAGAATCGATACAAATCTTAAAGAAAACGCTGAAAACATTTTGAACCAGCTTGGCATAACACCATCTTCAGCAATCCAAATGCTTTATAGTCAAATCGTTTTACAAAAAGGCATGCCGTTTGAACTCCGCTTGCCAGTTAATACGCCTACTGCTTTAGGCAGCTTAACAAGAGCCGAGTTGGATAAAGAATTACAAAAAGGCATCGACTCTATTTCGACTGGCAAACAATATAGTGCAGATGAAGTAGACCAATTCTTCACTAAGGAATACGGCGTATGAGCACAACCTATAGCGTCATTTATTCTCCGCAAGCGTTCCTTGATCTCACTGAACTATACGAATACATTCGCTTTAATTTACAAGTTCCAAAAACTGCGAAAAAACAAGTCAACAGCATTAAGCATGCTATACGTTCTCTTGAGACTATGCCTATGCGATATACACTTGTTAATTGGGAGCCGTGGTGTTCTAAAGGAATACGCAGAGTTCCAGTCGACAACTACACTGTTTTCTACCAAGTAGACGAAAAACAAATGACTGTAACAGTTATTCGCATATTCTACTCAGGCAGAAATATAGAAAGTATTGTTAACGACACAAACAACTAATGCGCGATTTGGGCTAAAAAGTAACGAATGAAATAGCGTAATTCCAAACGCTACGAAACGCACCCACCTATTAAGCCTTTGACATCAACGCGTTAAACGTTTTCTCACAACACGAAACAATATATAACT
Organism: Gardnerella bretellae; assembly: GCF_048545135.1. Classification (NCBI taxonomy): domain Bacteria; kingdom Bacillati; phylum Actinomycetota; class Actinomycetes; order Bifidobacteriales; family Bifidobacteriaceae; genus Gardnerella; species Gardnerella bretellae. The sequence goes on along the minus strand of NZ_JBKQXU010000001.1, from coordinate 105,173 downwards.
TACAACAAATATATTTTTTCTTTATCAACACATATTTGCGAAGTACGATTGTAGATTTGAGTTATATCCTCCATTTTTTCCACAAACACTTTTGTTTCCGGATCACGCAAAACAGAAAACTCCTTCACTGCTTTTGCTACCATTGCATTAGCATTTTCATGTAATCCGTTTCCTTTATCTTGTAAAAACTCATCAACAGAACCATCTTTAACTAAAGGAATACCACCAATCAACTTACCAACAGCCGTACCAGCAGTACCCATAGCTTTCACAACGTTGACTTCCACTTCCGAATTACCAAGTTTTTCTAAGTATAAAGAGCTTTTTTCAAATTTCTCACAGTAGTCATCAGACAATTTCTTTATCTCATTTTCTGCATTACTAATGTACTCTTCCGCAAAATTTTCACTTAACATTATTTCCATCAAAGATGATAGAGAGAAAATATACAACGACAATCTGTAATACTTAAACTTTTTCCCTAAATCAGACAACGTCGAATTTACGTTACTTTTAGACACAATAAACTTCTTTAACAAAAGAATATCAGTAATCTTTTTCTGATAAGCAATAATGTTCTTTCTAGCACGATTCTTAATATCGATAACAAGCTTATGATTATTCATAACAGAAATTTCATTATCCCAACTGCACTTATAAGTAGAAGCAATCCCCATCAATGACTCAACATCTGCCTCAATCTGTGACTCATTCTCAACTTCCATGAAGGTAAGTATCTTTTCCTGAGTTTCTTTAATCTTTTTCATATCTTTTTCAATAGAATAAATAGCCACAGCCATCATTAAAAGAGCAGGATTAAACGGAAGTGCTGTTTTCATAGAACCTTGCAAAGACTCCATCTTTGAAATCTGCATCATTCTAGAACCACCGTCAGCTTTTCTTAAAGATCCCCATAGATTCCCATTTTTTGCGTATTTTAGAGTATCACCTGCAGCTTTATTAGCAATCTTATAAAGACCATCCGTAGGAATGGTTATTGTTTGAGTAACTGTATTACATGCAGGAATTAATGACGATAAACCAGATCCAAAATTCAATAATTCAGATACGGGAACACTTAATACTTTATTGTTGTTCTTAGTAAAATCTTTAACATCCACAAGAAGTTTTTCAGTAAAATCTACTAACACATTTTCACTGTTACTTGCCGAAAGCTCACTACTGTTACACATAAGAACAATACTATCTGAAAGAAAATATACTTCTATTTTTCTTACTCTCTTGAATACTATGAAACTTTGCAAACAACATTATCAAATGTTACCGAATCACTTAAAACTACATGTTTCAAAAAATATTACAATCCAATCCGCCCCACCCATTTACTACTTATTACGAAGCAAACCAACTTTCATAAATTCTTTATCTCCAATACGGAACTTTTCTACGATTATTCCACCGATTTGTTCCCCAAAAACACAAGCAACTAGAGCACGCAAATATGGATTCTACTATCTGGCAATCACTATCTGGCAATCTTCAGATACTCTTCGATTTTGGCATCCAACAATTCTGCCCTACTACCAATCAACCCTACTACCAATATGCCCTACTGCTCTTTGCAATTAGTCCAGTGCTATATTCATAAGTATAGGTGTTCTGCATATGAGCATCACTCGGCGACCAGCTTCCGTTTGAAGATTTTGAAGCCTTAAACAGAATATAAAGACCACATTTTCCATCCTGAGAATCCCTGTTATACTGCAGATAAGTAATGTCCGAACGGCTTTCACTCAGAACAAAATACATATCCCCCTTCGCAGTATAACTCTCCTTAAACGTAAATCCTTTCGCCGCAAAATACTTATCAAATATCTTAAGCGCTGCATTTCTTTCCCTCTTTGATTCTAAATCACGCTCAGCGGCATCATGCAAATCGTAATTTTTATCTGGCTCTTCAACCTTTAATCTTGTATCTTTTAATCTTGTATCTTTCCTGTTATTGCGATTGATTCTGCTATACCACTCAGATTCACTTATTTTTGGATCAGTATCACTTGAATCTTTCATTGGTCGAAGATACTTAAGGAAAAATGGGCCTTCAGACTTATAAAGATAATACTCAAAAGGAGCATACATATCATCCACGTGCTCTGTGTATGTACCATTATCATTTTGTTTCACAGAATATCTGCCAACAATAAACAAAACGTCAAAAAATCCAAGACCTAAGATAATCAGCACACAAAGCAGAACAGATAGATAACGAAGTACAATTCTTATACCTATCTTCCGTACGAGTGAAATAAGATAGATATTATAGAAGACACATTCAAGAGCAATCGTAATCATCCAAACAACTGGCATTGCCGCGCATATAACATACACCCAAGTCTGCAAAAGCCACTGATTTGGAAGACGTACCGCAGTTATTCCAAAGAATGCAGTTAGAATACCACTTAACACAAAAAAGTAATAAAGAACCAGTGAGATTCTACTCTTCCCCTGTTGCTTACCATAGCTAAGAAAAGATTTATTACGCTCTACATTCGCACTCCGAAAACGACTATGTATATTGCGCTGCCAAATAACACAAATAACCCAAATAATAGAAACTCCAACAAGAAACAGAATTGCAAAACAATAAGTGATCCATCCAAAAAGCTGTAGCTTATTGGACGCCATAAAAACAGTTCCAACAATAATTAAGATGGAAAAGATTTCCGCACTCAGCCGCAAAACCTTATACTTGGGCAATTCCTTATTTGCACTGTTAAGGTTCTCACATATTTGCTCATGTGATTCACAATATAGTGGATTTTTCTCCTCTCTGGGAGTATGTTCCTGCTTTTCCTTCTCTTTCATCGATGAATCTGACATTTTTCTGTTCCTATCATCGTTCAAGATCTTCAAAAACATCATCTATCGAATAACTATCACCTTGAACCGCCTGATCATAGCCTTTATCCATCAAAGCATTAAACGTTTTCTCATCCATATCATCTTGTGCTGGAAGCGACTTTGGAATAGTAAGCGAAAACGGAATACCGTTATTAAGAATGATTTGACGATAAAACATGTCAATAGCAGTAGCCCTAGTAATTCCAATAGTTTCCAGAATCTGCTCCGCCTGCTGCTTAATATTTTCTTGTATTCTCACATTCACATTCGCTGTTTTAGTAACTGCCATATCAACCAATCTCCATGCACACATCGTAAAATACTGTATCGCATATTGCAACACAATTTACATGAATAGGATGTCTCGACTGATATATACGCTTTCAACATTCGCACTAATAATTTAGTGCAAAATACTACTATTTCTTCTTATAGCCTATAGCAACATTACCTGTTTTATTAATCCCTGTTACTTTAAGAACATAAGAACTTGACTTGTCTTTTAAATCAAATTTCCCAACTAAAAATAAAGCTTTAAGTCCTGAACTAGGCAAATTAAACTGTGAGTCAACTAATTTGATTGGCTTATCTCCAAGAGTGACTTTAGACAAATCATAATGAGAATCCAGAATATCTCGTGACACAAAGAGATACAACTCATCCTTATTCATATAGTTTTCTGGTATACGAAACTCTTCTTGAGACACCGCCACTGTTTCCCAATGATACGACGCAAGCGCCGCCTTCTCATCATCGTCGGCACATCCCGCAAGAGAAAAGAGAGAACCTAGCAGCAGAAGCATAACAAGACAACTTTGAAAAATGTTTTTACAAAAAATAGTTTTACTTCTCATAACACCATTACCTTCCTTTTCATTAACACAACTTTGGATTAAATGATTATAAAACAGATTATTAAGCAAACAAAATCTACTATTCACCCTGGTCACTGTAATAATCTTAATAAATATACTATTTTTTTTTATTAATTTGTCTAGATTATCGACGCTAATCTCTTCATTTACTAGCAAACTATACTATTTAATAGACAGCAAGGTTCACGAAACAGAAGAACCAGAAGAATTAATATCGTCATGCACGTCTAATGCCTCCAACAATATTCACTCATAAACGAAGCAATTACCTGCAAATCTTCACCTTCATAATACCCAACAAGCAACTTCTTAAACTCAGAAACCTTATTTCCTGGAATAACCAGCAAACCGTTACCGTGAGAAATCAAATAATGTAGGGAACTTTTTTACAATTTTTATACCATTTTGTTCCCCAAAAACATAAGCAACTAAATCACATATAGACTATATGTCATTTTAAAATAACTCTCAAAATACTTAGGATTTATTTATCCTAAAATATATGCTATAATTCTCCTAAAAATGGAGGTTCTCGATATGAATGTAAATACAGACACACTTGTTTCTATTTCCGAAGCAAATCAAAACTTTTCTAAAGTTGCGCGACTTGTTGACACATACGGATCAGCTGTTATTTTGAAAAACAACGCTCCTCGCTACGTAATTTTAGAATTCCCAAAAGCCAAAACTGAAAAAGTTACTGTTCCAGCAAACGATGAAGTTATGGCTTTATCCAACATGTTCATCAAAAAGAACAAAAAAGTTTATGAGGAACTTGCTAAATGAAGCATCTAACACGAGAACAGGTGATTAAACTTCACCAGGCTCTGATTGAAGCAAGTGGTGGTTCTTCAGGTATCCGAGATGTAGGAATGCTTGATTCTGCATTAAAGACTCCACTGCAAACATTTGACGAGAATGAACTTTTCCCATCTGTCTTAGATAAGGCAGCACGTCTAGCTTTTGGTCTTATAAAGAACCACCCTTTTATAGATGGAAACAAGCGTATCGGCACACATGTCATGCTAATCTTTCTGGCACTCAACAACATTATGTTGTCTTATAAAGATGAAGAACTGATTGATATTATTCTCAAAGTTGCATCAGGCAAGGCAAATGAAAATGACCTTTACACTTGGATTAAAAATCACCAAGCCTAATACTCCAACATTTAAAAACATTTTTAGAATATGCCAAACTCTATTTCGTGCGACTAGTCAAAGTAGCGGACATAAAAAACCACAACAGTATTACTTCACTACAGCTTTTCCATTCAAGCAGTGCACAGCATAGTGAGCACATCCATTTGTTTTGCGACCGAGATTATTACAACCAAGATCTGCTTTATGTTTATCACAAACTTCAGTCACGCCATTCTCACAAACTACTTCAAGACATGCGCCTTTGGTAATTTCTCCTTCTAAAGCACTCGTACCATTTAACGTATCCACCATGCAAGAAACAACAACCTTAACATTATGCGCCACAGCAGAACCATTAAGACACTTTAGAAAAACATCATTCGCCTGAGCATTCCTTGCTTCCACCCTGCCATTATGAACTTCTGCATAAATCTTGTCAGCTTTAATATCTGCTACTAATACCTGATTAGACTCAGCTTCAATCTCACAAAAATCAACATTCTCCAGCAACGTAACAATGACCTCAGGACTGCCTTTAGCAAGCCACTTAAGCCAGTAAAAAGCTGGGTTATAGACCAAAAATCAAAAGACCCGACTTGGTCCGCATTGCTAAGAGGCGCGTCAGGTACTGTTAATTATTGTAATATATTGTTGGCGGTTATTTGTCAATTTCAATGAAATAATGTTTATGCAACAATCTCTTGCCATAATAGCGGGATTCATTAATATCTTTCATCTGAAATTATATGCTCTATTCCACTATGCTCCGATTTAAGATATTCTTTCATAAATGTCGGGTAAGCCTTGCACTTATCAAGCTCATCTATAGGTAACCAATGCATTGTCTCTTTAGCACCTGACTCTGTAGTGCTTTGGCTCGTAAAATCTCTTTTGCCCATAGGTTTCATCATGTAGTAGAATGTCAGCTCATGGAAGTCTACTCCTTTTAAGCCAGAGCTGCCGATGAAGAAGTTCTCGTGTATGACAGCAAGGTGATCGACCTCGTAATTAAGACCTGTCTCTTCAAATACTTCTCTCTTAACGGCTTCTTCTGATGTCTCGCCCATGTGAACCGCTCCGCCAACTGAGTAGAAATAGTCGTCCTCATCATTTCTTGCAAATAGCACACAACCTTCTTCGACTATGATGGCTGCCGCTCTATATCTAAATGCTTTTTTATCGTTAATAAATCCGCAATTATGTTCCATAGTTTACTCCTTTAGAAAATCTGGTAAATATTTGTGTATAATACCTTCTTGCGAAAAATTCATTGTATCCATCAATAAAACATATTTAGGATAATTATCCTTAACCAATCGATAAACACCAAATTCCCTACTACGAGTCTCTTCACCAGCCATCAAATAAGAGACTTGATAACTTGGAGGAATAAATCTTATCGAGAACAGAAGAAGGCTTGGTGTGGCTCTCTAAAAAATGTCCACACCCACGACGTTAAAGCCTATATGTACGACATTTTTAATCATACTTTCACTCCTTGGGGGGGTAATATAAGCGCAAGCATACCATATTTCGTCTGGATAACACCTGTTATTCGCCACAAAATCGACGCTGGAAGTCACTTATTTCTTTCCGAGCCTCCACACTTTGAGCACTACTTCTATTACTCCGTAAGTCAATGCAGCCAACGGCCAAACAATCCAACTTTTTCCCCAATCGGACGTGATGAAACTGTAGGCTAAATAAATGAAGATAATTATAAGCCAGTAAGCTTGGAGCAATAACCTAATCTTTGCAGGATAGACAATCTTTTTCTTCGGTTGCAGCAAACGGTAATAGGACGAGCGAACAATATTCGCCTGTACGAATAAATAAACAGCTGCTGCCACCAGGGCAATAGCGATAACTACAAAAAAGCCGGATGAAAGTTGATAAAATTTCGGCACTATATCCGAAATTATAAGAAAAATAAAGGCAACCATACATAAAACGACACCGCTGACCGTCCGCAGCACATACGACGGCATGAACCGTTCCAAGCGTTCTTTGAGCACACTGTCAACGCCGTAAGCCGTTTCAAAGTCCTCTTTTTCCAAATATTGATAACGCTTTTCGTGGAAACTCTGAATAATAAAAATAACTACAGCTACAGTAATAATCGCAACGCTGAATGCTAAGCCAATAGTTTTGCCGACTTGCGCATTTACTGTGGGAGAAAGCAAAAGATTACTGCCTATCAACGGGATTGCCGCCAGAATACAAAGAAGAACGCCTAGAGCAACATAGGCGGCAAATGATATTCTGTGAGCAATATAAGCGGAGGCTTCTTCCAGCTCAATTACCCGCATGCGAACGCCGGCTTCTTCCTGGCAGGCATTTTCATCTGCGTTGACGTTCTTCCCCATAACATCAATTTCATCTTTTACCAGAAGATCTGTACTAACACCAAACAAACGGCTCAATGCAATTATCCGTTCCATATCCGGGATACTTTGTGCGCCTTCCCATTTGGAAACAGCTTGGCGACTGACGCCCAATTTGTCCGCCAATTCTTCCTGCGACCAACCGTTTTGTTTACGCAGTTCCAATATTTTATCTGCTAAAATCATAAAAACATCTCCATTTCAAACTCGAATTCATCATGATTATGGTGAAATTATAGATGAAACAGCAGTTGCGTAGTAGCAAGTGCGATTGGCAATTTCCGTTGAAAGCGCAATTTCTGCCGACAAATGAGCGCAACCGGCCGCCAATTTGTTTTCTCTCATTTTTGCACAGCGCTTTCCAATCATCTTAACGAACGTCGCCAAACATCGGAACTAAAATCCGCCAAGCGTCCTACTAATACACCAGTAAAGCCACACAGCACAGATGACTCAGTTCGTAGAGATTTCAATCCCATAGTAACGACCGTCTGTTTATTTCGCTTGACAATGCATAAGCATTTATACCAGCGTCATCTAGAACATCTGGTAATTTTTCATGTCCTTGAAGTTAACATACTCAACGCCATTAAATTGTGGGTATGACTGTCCTGTATAAATAATTTTAGGATTCTTTGCATTTTCTTCCGCATCTACAAAAGATAGCAAATTCTTAGAAAACGATCTATTAGGTGTCATTGATGTTTTTATTTCGATCGGATATAAAGCATTTTCTTTCTTTATAATCAAATCCACCTCTATACCTTTTTCTGTTCTCATGTAAAACAGCTGAGGAGTTTTATTCTCATTCAATCGAGATTTTAGGACTTCCGAAACGATTAGATTTTCGAAAAGATTTCCACGTAACGGATCTCTATTCGCTTGATTTTCTGTTTCAATTCCCAATAAGTATGAAGCCAATCCAATTTCTGTAAAATAGATTTTTGGCGATTTTGTGTGTCGCTTTGAAATGTTAGAAAAATATGGCTGTAACTTATAGACTATATAAGATGCCTCAAGTACTGACAGCCATTGCGACAAAGTTGCAGATGAAACGCCAACATCTCCAGACATAGAAGACAAATTTACAACTTGCCCAACTCTGCCTGCAAGCAAGGTTAAGAATCGTAGAAACTTATCCAAATTCTTAACTTCCAACATTTCGCGTAAATCTTTTTCCACATAGGTATTCAAGTAATCGCGATAATACACACTGCTTTCTCTTGAATTTTCCCTATATAATTCAGGCATAAAACCCTGAATTAATAACTTATCGGCAGATAATTTACCTAGACGTCCATCTTCGGCAAGTTCATCCATGCTTAATGGGAGAAGCGTTACTATGCTCGTTCTACCTGCTAAAGATTGAGAAATTTCTTTTTGCAGGGTTGATTGATGACTTCCAGTTAGTATAAATCGTCCATTTCTCTCTCTGTCCTCGTCAACCATAACTTGCACTGCTGAAAGAAGCTCAGGCACTCGCTGAACTTCATCTATAATAAGAGGTTCTTTGTAGCTTGCAAAAAATCCTCGGTAATCTTCTGTAGCTAACGCTCTAGTAAAAGGATCTTCTAAATTGACGTAATTGTATTCTGGAAAACACTCCTTTACTAGGGTAGTTTTACCAGATTGTCTTGGTCCAATTACAGTAACTACAGGCACTTGCTTGGAAACTTGCACCAACTTTTCAGCAACTTTTCTTTTTATCATAAAAGACTCCCTTTTCATAATAGGGTATACATTTTGGGCGTAAATTTCAAGTTCAACTTTAAAATTACGCCCAAAATGGTCAACTTATCTTTTACGAGTAAAAAACACGCAGCAAAAGAATTGCTCCGTACACTAAATATTTTGCCCTTTATGATTTGATGACATGTATTTTACACACCGTGCTTTCCAATCATCCTCACTAACGCAAGCAAACACATCAGTCACAGCCTGCAAATCTTCACCTTCATAATACCCAACAAGCAACTTCTTAAACTCAGAAACCTTATTTCCTGGAATAACCAGCAAACCGTTACCGTGAGAAATCAAATAATGTAGGGAACTTTTTTACAATTTTTATACCATTTTGTTCCCCAAAACATAAGCAACTAGAGCGCACAACTACTCGACAGCAAAATCGCATTCAAAAATCGCGAAAACCCAGCTTAAAGCCACTTCGCATTAAACCTTTTAACGATAGCCATCGCAAACCCCTGCTATACAAGGACTAAAATGCACCCGGCTAATCAGCCTCCTGCATCAGACAGCACGGTCAAGTGCCATGATGGTAGCGATAGTGGCATCTATTTTTCTCGTTTGAGTTTGAACATAAAAATAGCAGATAAAGGGAAGGAAATGAATTTACACCACTTTTAGGACTTGACCTATTAAATAATTAATAGTTCCATTTTCAATCAATATATAAAGACCGAGTCCAATAAACACGACAGGTACAATTACTTTTTCGTACTTTTCCACAGTCTCTCCGATAGCAGAAATTGAGGCGAGATTTTGAGATAATTTGCATAGAATCAAAATCCCTAAGGCAAATATTACTAAACTTATACTAATCTCAATCAAACTCTTTCCTGTAAAATAGGGGATATAAATTCCTAAATTATCTCCACCCATTGCCACTGTCAAACTTGTAAATGCTAAGATTTTTGATCCATCTCCGGTAATTTTCCCCTCGATATCTTCTTCATCAATATCTTCATCCACAAAAATTGCTCTTATACCAAGACCTATCGGAATTAGACCAAGGAGTCCGATAATCCAATCTTGTGGAATAAAATTTAAAAAGTAAGCGGCAATAAGACTAGCCAGTACAAGCAGTCCTGTACCTAAATACTGCCCTACATAAATTGATTTCAAACCTTTCTTTCCTTGACTAGCGAATAAAATAGTCAAAACAACTAAGTAGTCAATGGATGTAGAAACAAAAACTAATAAAGCGGATACTATTGTTTCCATTATTTCTCCTTTCAAAATGTTAAATTTTTTAGACAAGGGGGTGCGGACATTTTTTAGACAGACGCACCCTCTTCTCTCCATTGATACTCAACCCGTAACTCTTTTAACAGCAAAAAACACGTCAGCGACTTGCTGATATACTTTTATTTTATCTTACACTTTTCCTGTAAGCTTAACACTTTAGTTCCGTTTTGCTCCCATCAAGGAAAGTAAACTCAACCTTTCCATATTGATGCACAGTTAGATGGTCAACCATGCTAAGCCAGACGTTTTCATCGAAAACCGTTAACAAGTCCTGCTTTTTCAAGTCCTCGATAAAATATTCAACTCCATCATGCCTCATTTGCTTTTCAACAATGCGAGCTTTTACTCCCTTAAGCCTTGATTCTACAGTATTGAACCTGTTCACTAGACTCGTATATTTTTTCTCATACTCATCCTTGTTCTGCAATTTCCGTGCATTTTCATTGATACAGTTGTTAATCTTTTAACGATTACCCCTAATCACCGGCTAAACAGGACGGACATTGAGCCTGACTTTAAGATTCATAAAAAGAAATGACTATTACTGACAGAAATCAGTAATAGTCACCCAACGTGAGATATTCAACTATTGACTTGAACCAAACAAAATTCAATCAGTCTTTCGAAGGACAGTCTTAAGCGAAATCACTGTGACACCAATAACAAAAGAGGTGAAACCAATTCTAATAGCAAGTGTGCCATCCCATATTAAGGCAACCAGCATCGCGATTAAGGCAACCGTCAAGCCGAATGTCGCTACTTCACGGCAAAAACGAACGAGCTTGTCCATTCCTTAAATACCTCCTCGTGCACATACTAATAATCAGGCCTCATTTTACCTTTTGAGCTATATTTTACCACTTCACAGGGTGGGTGCAAAATGGCGAATCGACTTGCATGAGCGATTAAGACATAATTCGCGAATGCACTTCGATTCGCTGAGCTTGCTCAAAGTTGAAAGCACAGTGTGCTTTCAACGCAAGCGAAGTACGTTAACATCCTGTGCACTCGACCCTAGAGCGTTGATATCTTCCCTCAAACAGCAAAACTTGAATTTATATATCTACTGTTTTAATAAGTTTGATTGCCCTTGATGATACTAACTCGTCTTGGCTCATTTCCAAAAGGCTCTTTTTATCTACCCACTTATAATTAACCGTTTCTCCTTTTTGAAGAGCAATTGCATTTTTCTTACAATCGGTTACGCATAGATATTCAACATAAAGAGAGTGGTAAACATCCTGCACAAATCTTCCGATCTCCATAATTTTTGAAGCTTCAATACCTGTTTCTTCTTTTAATTCTCTTACTGCACATTCTAATGGTGTTTCATATTGCAATGCAGAACCACCTGCTGTCAACTCCCACATTCCACCGAATTTCTTTTCAAAATCTCTTTGCATAATAAGGTAAGTACCATCTATATGTTTAACAATTACTTCGCCCACCAAATGATACATGCCGTCAGGAATTGGTTCTCCTCTCACTAATGTAATATTCTTTAATTTATTAAATTCTTTATCATACGCATCCCAAATCTCAGCCATAAAACCCTCCATAAGGCCTGATTGTCAATTTCATTAAATATGAATTTTATCTTTCTCCAGTGGATACAAAGCCATTGTTCACTTCTACATAAAGCTTACCAATCTCAATATCCGTGATGAGCACTTGATTAGAATCAGATTCAACCTCACAAACTTCCACATCATGTGGCAAACTCACAACAATTTCAGGCATACCCTGAGTAAACCACCTCAGCCAATTCGAAGCTGAGACTTTTTTAGTTTGAATAAGCCTTATAACATTTTGCGCTTCCTCAACCCTCAATATATCTTGTTCACAGTTAACAAAGCTCACACCAAAGGTATCAGCACGTCTCACCGTTAAACGAACATCTTTCGTCTCTGCGATAAACTTCTTATTATCCATTACTTACGTTAATTAGATAAATAAATACATAAATTACAATTGAACTAGTATAGAAATATTCTATTTTTCATATAATATAGTAAAAGCAGTGAATAAAGTACGAGGAGGTATTTTGTGAAGAAAAGATATATGTTGAGAAATATTTTTAAAATCAAATATAACTTCCATAATATTGTTTTAATCGTTTTCATTGGACTATTAGCAGGTTTCTTATCAGGATTGTTCGGTGTAGGTGGAGGAATGGTGATAGTTCCTGCATTAACTGTTTTTATGAAATTTGATCAGCGTCATGCTACTGCTACTTCTCTTGTTGCCATAATTATAACGTCACTTTGTGGAAGCATTGTTTACGGTTTAAACGGCAAAGTGTCATTTTTATCAGCATTTTTTCTAATAATAGGTTCAGTTTTCGGATCACAAATTGGGGTATATTTTTCACATATTTTGCCTAAAAAAATATTTCCTTGGTGTTTTACACTTTTTGTATTACTAGTTATATGTTCTAGTCAAGTTTGGATTCCGTTAAGAAATGTAGATTTTAATGTTAGTTTTTTAAAAGCTATATGTCTTATATTTATAGGCGTTGTTTCTGGTATTTTTTCAGGTATTTTAGGCGTTGGTGGCGGAGGAATTATAGTGCCATGCGTGCAACTTTTGCTCGGCATGGGAGACCTTATGGCAAGAGGAACTGCTTTGCTTGCCACGCTTCCTACAGTTATAAGTGGTAGTATTGCTAATGCTCGTTACCATTATACTCATTTTACTGAAGGAATTATTATCGGTATTTTTGCGACATTTACTGTAAACTTAGGCGCAATAATTGCGCGCAGTATTTCACCTTTTATATGCAATATATTGTTTTGTATTTTTTTGTTCAGCGTATGCTTACAAATGATATTAAAAACAGGTATTTTAGCTAAGAATAAGCGTTAAATATGTAAAGTCTTTGACTTTTATTTATTTGAAAAAATAGTTTTTAATATAAAAAGTGGGGCTTAGATTTAAGCCCCACGATATAGGAGAATGTTATAAAGTAACTTTTTACAATTATGCCATTTGAGTAACATCTCTTTTTGCTTGTATAAATTTTATTATCATGTTTTTTGCGTGATAAATAATTACGCAAACTATACTGTATATCCTCACTTCACATGGTGGGTGCAAAGTGTGTGCACTTTTTAACGTTAACACCCTGTGCACTCGACCCCAGAGCGTTGATATCTTCCCTCATACAGAAAAATCGCACTCAAAAACCGCGAGAAGTAAGCTTAAAGCCGCTTCGCATTAAACCTTTTAACAATAGCCCTCGCAAACCCCTGCTATACAAGGGCAAACTTGCACCCACCTATTAAGCCCGTGACATCAATACGACAATCTCACATGTATCAAGACTACCCTGATGATAACCATGCATCAAAAAAGAGCCTTAACGTTCGTTGCAGGAAAGAAGCTGGCAAGGGGAATGTCGTATGATGATAAAAGTCTAAGGCACTACAAACTGGGATTTGGATTTTACTTAAAATTGTATTATTTTATTGGCGATATCTTCTACAAATCGCTTATCGTGTTCCACAAATATGAGTGTAGGCTTTGCTTCTTTTATAATTTCCTCAATCTGTATTCTTGATATTACATCTATATAATTCAGTGGTTCGTCCCAAACAAATATATGAGCTGGCTTTGAGAAACTTACAGCAATTAAAACTTTCTTTTTTTGTCCATCACTATAATTCTTCATATCCATTTCAAATAATTCTCTTGAAAAATCTAATTTTCTTAAAATTGTTTTACACAATGTTTCATCAACATCTTGCTTGTGAATATATTCATTTAGGCTACCTGTTAAATTAGATGTGTCTTGAGGAATATACGAGATTTTTAAATTACCTGCTAATTTTATCTCACCTGTATACTCGTGATTTATACCTAATAAAATTTTAATCAAGGTTGATTTTCCGCTACCATTACCCCCATATATAGCCACTATGTCGCCTTGCTTTATCTCGAAACTTACATTGCTTAATATCTGTCTCTCTCCATAGCATGATGATAAATTGCTAACCGATATTAGAGGATTTTTATGATGATGTAACGGATGCAGTAATAGGCTTTCCTTTATTTCGATATCTTTTAGTAAACTCTGTTTTTCTTCTATTGCCTTGTTTTGTCTATTCTCCAAATTCTTAGATTTTTTCATCATCTTGGCTGATTGATGACCTATATGTCCTTTGTCTGGTTTTACACCTGATACTTTCACACCATTTTTAGTATTCTCAATTTTATCAGACCAAATTTGACTTTGTCTTGCAGACTCTTTTAATCGTTTAATATCTTTTCTTAATCTCTCATTTTGACTAATTTCAAATTGGTCTTTCATCACTTTGTTTTCATACCATGATGTAAAATTTCCCGATTGGACATCAATAGAATTCCTGTTAATAGAAATAACATGATTGATACAACCATCTAAAAAATCTCTATCATGAGATATAAGCAAAAATCCTTTTTTACTTTTCAGATATTCACTTACAATTTTTCTTCCGTCCATATCTAAATGGTTTGTTGGTTCATCAATAAGTAAAAAGCCATCTTCTCTTGTAAACAAAATAGCTAAAAGGATTTTTGTTTGTTCTCCTTTAGAAAGCGTTTCAAATTCCCTATAAACAAGGTTCTCATCTACATTTAGTAAACTGAGTTCTCTAAATAATTTCCATTCTTCATCATCTGATATTAGTTCTTTATATAACTCAATTCCTAATTTTGAAGTATCGCTTATATTTGGTGGAAATTTAATAAATTCAACATCCTTGCTTATTTTGCCTTGATAAGTTTCTTGATTTAAAAGTAACTTAAATAGAGTTGATTTACCAATTCCATTTCTTCCTATCAAACCCGTTTTCCAGTTTGTATCAAAGGAAAACGATACATTTTTAAATATGGGTTTTACATATCCATAATATGAGAAAGTGAGGTTTTCAATTTTAATTACTGACATAAAACGCCTCCCTAAATTATCATTTACCACCCTGGGTGCAAAGTGTGTGTGCACCTTTTAACGTTTAGTTTTTCCTGTATTACTACGGTTATCACTGCTTTGCTTTTTCAGTTATTTCAATTCTCGATTAGGCAATTTTCCAGTTCTCAAAGCGACAGTAACAAACTCAACCTCTTGCAAGCACTTCTCGCAAAGTTCATAACCCTCATCGAAGTTCACTCTTGACCTAAATGTGCTAGCAATGAATTCGCATGGTGAGGCGATCCTTTCAACTACACCGCACCGTTCGCACTCAGCATACACATTTCCATCCTTAATCGGAATAAACATGCCATGGTCTTTCTCATTTCCCATGACGCTAACATCTTCGAAATCATCAAATTTTACATAGAGCATATACGACTTCCTCCTTTATTGGTATGTCTATATACGCTCTAATTCCAACTTATATCAAGTTTTATTGCTTCTTTTTTTGATCTACATGTCTGCTACTTCGCAATAGCTTTCCCATTAAGGCAGTGCACCATGTAATGCGCAAAACCATCGTTTTTACAGTTTACCTTCTTCTTATCTGAAACCTCGGTGACACCATTCTCACAAACTACTCCAAGGCTTGCATCCTTGGTGATTGTTCCTTCTAAAATACTCATGCCATTTAACGTATCAAGTGTACAAACATGAGTTACTTCTACGTTTGTTGCTGAAGCCGACCCATTACAACATTTAAGAAAGACATCATCCGCTTTCAAATTAACAACTTCTACCTTGCCATTGTTCACTTCTACATAAAGCTTACCAATCTCAATATCCGTGATGAGCACTTGATTAGAATCAGATTCAACCTCACAAACTTCCACATCATGTGGCAAACTCACAACAATTTCAGGCATACCCTGAGTAAACCACCTCAGCCAATTCGAAGCTGAGACTTTTTTAGTTTGAATAAGCCTTATAACATTTTGCGCTTCCTCAACCCTCAATATATCTTGTTCACAGTTAACAAAGCTCACGCCAAAGGTATCAGCACGTTTCACCGTTAAGCGAACATCTTTTGTCTCTGCGATAAACTTCTTATTATCCATTCCTTAAGCACCTCCTCGTGCACATACTAATAATCAGATTTCATTTTACCTTTTGAGCTATATTTCTTAGACTTGCGTTTGACCGTTCCGTCCTCTCCAACTTCCAAATTACTCCGAGCCGCCATCTCAAGCTCAACCGCTTCAAACTTCTCTTTAGAAATAATGCCTGCATGATGATCTGTATTCAAATACTGACAATCCGCATTTCCCGGAACAGCAATCGCCACATCGCCTGTATATTTACGCCTAGTCAAAGTGCTCTCAACAGCCCGTTTGCTCCAGCTGTCTTTTCCCTTTGGAGACTTAACACCTCTACTTTTTAACCTTTTAATAATACCGCCGATACTTAATCCTTTTAAATACCAGTCAAAAATATCTCTTACCACTTGTGCTTGGTCTTCATCAATAATAAGCATGCCATGTTTATCTTTTTTATAACCATAACAAGCCCTGCTATAAAGACCTGATGTGCCCTCTTCTGCTCTACGCCTTAATCCCCAAACAATATTCTCACTACGCCAATCATTCTCTGCTTGACTACAAGCCTGAACCACACTGATTAAAAGTTCATCATCAACCGTTTCCGTATCAATCTTATCGGTCTCAAAAATAATTCTCGTGCCACATGATCGAATCTTTCTAATAGCCTCTAATCCTTCTTTCGTATCACGACCAAAACGGCTCACACTTTTAGTAAGAATAATATCAAGATTACCTTTCTCGCATTCTTCAATCATTCGATTAAACTCGTTTCTTGAAGATCCAACCTTAGCTGAAGCAACATCAAGAAAAATATCTGCAACAAACCAAGTCATGTGAGAAGCAGCAAGACGAGTAAGACCAGACACCTGAACAGCAAGGCTATCCAGCTGTTCTTTACGATTTGTGCTCACACGAGCATAAACCCCAACCGCATAATCCTTAATTACACGCTGAGGATGGATGACTATCACATCTTTATTTAGCTCATCTATCTTGTCCATAGCCATCTCTCCTTATTATTAGACTAACGAAACTTAGATTTCTTCTCCATGATAATTAGCCTAAACCTTATTTTCCCACTTCACCACCCTGGGTGCAAAGTGGGTGCACCTTTTAACGTTAACATCCTGTGCACTCGACCCTAAAGCGTCGACATGTTCCCTCATACAGCAAAATCACGCTCAAAAACCGCGAGAACCCAGCTTAAAGCCGCTTCGCATTAAACCTTTTAACGATAGCCCTCGCTAACCCCTGCTACACAAGGGCAAACTTGCACCCACCTAATCAGCCTTTGACATCAATACAACACTCTCGACGTGATGAGTGTTGGGGTATATGTCGAACGCGCGCAAAGACTGAACGCTGTAGCCAAGCTCCTTAAACGTGCCAACATCGCGAGCAAGACTAGTCGGATCGCAAGCAACGTACACAACGCTTCTTGCTCCAGACTTCGCAATCTGCTTACAAACTTGAGCTTTAGCACCAGCGCGAGGAGGATCCAACACAACAACATCTGGATGCGCAAATCGGCGCACAATCTTAGATGACTTACTCGCCTTAAACACCTGCGATTCAAGCGTTTGCGCAACATCCCCTTCAAGCGCTTCAACAACATCCCTGCTAAGACCAGCGCGTCCAATATTTCGCCTTGCGTTCTTTACAGCAATCGGCGCACCCTCAATGCTAAGCACGCGAGCTGGCTCTGCAGAACCAACGGAACCTGCATCACCAGCAGAATCTCCGCCAACATTAGCCAAAGTCGCAAGAGGAATCGTAAACAAACCCGAACCAGAATACAAATCCCACAAAACAGTATTCTTAGTGCGCCCACCAAGTGCAGAACGAACTAATCCCAAAACGTAGTTCACCAAATGCTCTGGAGCTGCGCGATGAATCTGCCAAAAACCGCGCGCATCAACATCGTAATCAAAAGTACGCGCACGAGATGAATCTTCATTAACAGCAACACGCACGCGCTCGCGCAACAATGCCGAGCCTGCAACCAACTCATCATTTACTATAAGCGCATAATTTTCACCAATCGCACTAAGAAGCGCAGACTTATCATTAAAATCTAAACCATCAACACGCGGCTCTGGAACAGCAAGGCGAATTTGCGAATTTGGCGAGAAAGTACGATTCCACAAGTCCAAAGAATCCGCAACTGCTAAAACCGCGCGCGACGCAAGTGGCATAGTATCAATCGCAATGCGATCATGCGACTCTCGCTTTCGCATAGACAATCGCCCTTCATCATCCGCCACCAACTCCATGCGCGTACGCCAATTAAATCCGTTAAGCTCCTCATCCCCTGGAATGCGCTCAACGCTAACATCGCTTTCCGCAATATCCATATGCGCTAAACGCTGGAATTGATTGGCAATTACGGAAGCCTTCCAACGAATCTGACCAGGCAAAGAAACGTGAATTAAATCTGCGCCACCAACTCCGCCGCCCTGAGACAAGGGACCCGCGAGTTTCCATTGCGGCTCCACACGATCCTCGCTAGGCTCCAAAACTTCTACAACTTCGCCAGTGAAAAAGTGTGCTTTTGCACGCATCGGCTCATCCATGCGCACAACAACCAGCTCACCAGGTAACGCAAATCGCACGAATACAACGCGTCCGTCAAGATGACCTACACATCTTCCTTGATCTGCATAACGCTCGATTCGCATCGTCACCTGCATAGACTACCCCTTAGTTTTGCGCTTTGTTAAGCTGATTCTCTAACACTGATTTTAGTTAATCTGATTTACTTCGCTAGAATTTACTTCGCTCTGCTCTACTTCACTCTGCTCTACTTCACTCTGCTCTACTTCGCGATTTTTATGATGTAGACGCATAAATGGCGTTGCAATAATCAAGTAAGAAACCCAAATTGCGAGCGCCCAGAACGGCAATCCCATAAGCAATCGAACAGTGCCAAGCCACACAACGTGATTCGTCAAATATAATGGCACTTGCAAAACGAGCCTCAGCACAAAAACAGCAATCCACAATCCTGTTACATACATATACGCTCGCTTAAGCGGCTTATAATCAAGCCATTCGTGAAGCCACGCACCAAAATTTTCCGTAGGCATTTTACGAATCGATTCAATCACAAGCCCAAGCGCTGGCACGCGCGCAATCAGCGAAATCGCAAGAAGCACACCATACACAGCGTTTGTAATAAAGCCCATCATGTAGTAGTCGCGAGCTTGATGACTCGTCCACACCCAAATAAGGCAAATTGCAATGGAAACAAGTCCACTAATTGCTCCCATAAGAGATTGCCTTTGAATAAGACGAACCGCAACTTGCAAAACAGCAATCACAGCTGCCACAATAACCGTTGTTTGCACATTTCGTGTTATAACAAAGCAAATAACAAACAGCAAGCCAGGTAGCATGGATTCGATTATTCCTCGAATACCACCTATGGAATCAATTACAGAAAAGTTGCTTCCATCAGAACCGATAGAGGCAAGGGAAGCAAGCCCAGAACTTTTTTTGCCATAAGCGTTATTTTTCTTCAAGACGATATCCTTATGCTACTTAACTTACTGCTATCTAACCTCAGAAAACATTGGTCCGCGAGAAAGCGTAGTTTTTACATCAACTTGCTGATCGTATCCTAAAGGCTTATCTTCTTTTTTTAAAGCGTCATCAGCATTTTCTTCAGATGAACTATTACTTTCATCATTATTTTCTTCTAATCTATGCGCTGATTCTTTTTCTTCACGAGTTAATGGCTCATGCATAGGAATAAGATCGCGAGGCGCTAATGGTTCTTCACCGCGATTTACAACAATCCCCTTAAACCATTCGTCTAATTGCTTAGTTTCATTATTATTTTCTGCCAACTCTGTTGCTGCAGGCCCAGAAAATACTCCACGAAGCATCCAGCGAGGACCATCAACTCCAACGATACGAGTTGTAATACTCTTTTCTCCAACTTTTACAGGCAGCAAAAGTTCAGTTCCAAATTCGCCTTGCGCGGTGCAAGCTTGGCTATTTCCGTCAAGTAAGTCTTTGCATACTTCATTCCAAATACCAGTAGATTTCGGAGCAGCAAAAGCTTCAACTTCAACACTTGACGATCCGTAAGTTACTGTTGCACCAATTACTTGATCATTTTCACGCTGCTTTTTTACGCGTAATTCTATACCTTGGAAATATGGAATATAAATTGAGCCAAAGTCAAGATAATCACTGAAATCAGGAGCATCTTCATCGTTGAAATCCCATGGACCAGTTTTTAACTTCACAACTTCATCTATATCTTTTGAAGATTCTACTTCTTTATTTCGGCCAAATAACCAGCCCATTATTCCTCGTTTCTTAAAACAACAAGCACAACAATAAGCATAATGCTAATCATCGTAAATTGCTCAACTTCACCAGATTATCACAAACAAAGCACTGAAAATATGCATATGAGCAAATGCTATTACTTTATTTATTTCAGTTATGTGATTAATAATCACACACCGTATTTTATGGTTAAAGGCGCGTGATCCGACCATCTTGCCTCATAACTTTCAGCCCGATCAATCACAAAGCCACAAGCGCTTTCCGCAATTTCTGGCGTTGCAAACTGATAGTCTAATCTCCAACCAACGTTATTGTCGAAAGCTTTGCCGCGCTGACTCCACCAAGTGTATGGTCCTTGAATATCTCCCGCAAGCATGCGCATAACGTCCACAAATTCATACTCGTTAATCCAGCGGTCAATATACGCGCGTTCCTCCGGCAAAAATCCTGCACTTTTTTCATTTGCTTTAGCGTTTTTAATATCTAACGGCGTATGCGCAATATTAAAATCACCGCACAAAATCGCTTGATTCCCGCCACTTGCAGCAATATCTCTAAGCTCACCCAAGCGAATAAGCATTGTGTCTAAGAAGCGGAATTTTTGCTGCATTTTTTGCGGATCGTCCACGTTTCCAGCGTGAACATACACTGAAGCAATAGTAATTTCATACCCTTCAGGGGTACGGACGTCAGTTTCAACCCATCGCCCAGAATCAACATCATCACTTAAGCCGGGCAAACCGTAGCGTTTTTCAATTACAGGAAGTGATGTTACTAGCGCTACCCCAGCTCGACCTTTTATGCGGCAAACTTCGTTTGCATAAGTAAAATTATCGTTTTCTACAGGATTTGAGATATTTTCAGACGCGCGATATCCCATTTCAATTTTTGTCATAATTGGGTCGATTGCATCCTGCGGAGCGCGCACTTCTTGCATACACCACACGTCAGGAGTGTGAGAATCGGACCAGTCAAGCATCCCCTTACGCTCGGCCGCACGAATACCATTTAAGTTTGAAGTAGTAATTGTGATCATAAATCTAACTCTAATATGCGCGTTACACAAATATGCGCGCTACGTAAAACAAAAAAATAAGGTGCAGAAATTTATAAACCTAGTTATTAACCAAGTTATAAACTCTGCACCTTTTATTATTAGCTTGTATTATTTAATTAATCTAATCCAAGCTCCAAGTTTCCACCAGGAATTGCGTCGAGAAGATCACGAGTATATTCCTTTTGAGGATGATCAAACACTTCGTCGGTTGTAGCGTGCTCAACAAGCTTGCCGTGCTGCATAACAACAACCTCGTCCGCAATCTGACGAACCACTGCCAAATCGTGAGTAATGAACAAGTAGCTTAATCCACGTTCTGCCTGCAAATCGTTAAGCAAGTGCAAAACCTGATCTTGCACAAGCACATCCAAAGCAGAAACAGCTTCGTCGCAAACAATAACGTCCGGATCCAATGCCATTGCGCGCGCGATTGCAATGCGCTGACGCTGGCCGCCTGAAAGCTCGTTCGGGAAGCGAGTCATAACAGAAGCAGGCATACGAACCATGTCCAAGAGTTCACGCACACGATTCTGGCGGCTCTTTTTATCGCCAATCTTATGAATTCGCAAAGGCTCTTCAATAGAACGATAAATCGAATACATTGGGTCGAGCGAACCGTAAGGATTCTGGAATACTGGCTGCACATGACGGCGGAAATCAAGCAAATCCGCGCCCTTTAAGTCAGCAATATTCTTGCCTTCGTAAGTAACAGTTCCGCTTGTTGGCTTAAGAAGTCGCAAAACCATGTTTGCAACAGTAGACTTACCAGAACCGGATTCACCCACAATTGCCAACGTTGTTCCGCGTTTAATAGAGAACGAAACATCGTCAACAGCTTTGAAAAGTTCCTTCTTGCGCGGAAGCTTAAACTCTCGGGTTAAGTGATCTACTGTAATAATATGCTCGCTCTTTTCAAGAGCTTGCTCGCCTACTACGTGATGCTCAAGCAAATTATCCGCATTACCACCATGCTCCTTAACGGAAATGATTCGTTGAGAAGCAAGGCTTGGAGCGGCAGCAACAAGTCGCTTAGTATAAGGATGCTGTGGATGCTGCAAAACGTCCAAAGATGGACCAGATTCAACAACACGACCCTTATACATAACAACAACGTGCTGCGCGCGAGCTGCAGCCAAACCTAAATCGTGAGTAATGAACAGAACGGAAGTTCCAAGCGAATCAGTAAGCGTATGCAAATGGTCAAGAATGCGCTTTTGCACAGTAACGTCGAGTGCGGAAGTTGGCTCATCTGCAATCAGCAGATCTGGACGGCAAGCCAAGCCAATTGCAATTAACGCACGCTGACGCATACCACCAGAAAACTCGTGCGGGAACTGACGTGCACGAGTTGCAGCATCAGGCAAACCAGCCTCATCAAGTAAACCTGCAATACGATCGTCAACATTAGCGCCAACAACATACTTTTTGGCAATTTCCCAAGCTTTGTCGTCGTTCACACCATACTTGATTAAATCGTCTGCAACGCGCCAACGAGTTTCAGAACCTGGAACCCACTCTTTTTTGTAGTAGCCCATGGCTTCATTCATCTTGAATTCATCAAGTCCGATTTCTACCAAAGACTTGCATGCAACTTCCATCAATTCTGGTAACTCTTTAGAACCAAGGAATGTTTCGTCCTCATTGCTTTTAACTTCTACAGCATCACCTGCAAGAGCTTCCGCAAGAGCAGAACGCTTCTCATGGCTTACATCAACACCATTTGCAAGAAGAGCTTCCTTAACCTGTGTACCAATACGCCAAACAGGGTTCAAGTTACTCATAGGATCCTGAGGCACCAAGCCCATTGCAGTGCCGCGCAAAGAAGCGAACTCTTTTGGTTTTAATTTGCTAATTTCTTGGCCATTAAGCTTAATAGAACCACCCGTAACATGACCTGTTCCTGGAAGCAAACCCAAAACTGCCATTGCAGAAGTGGACTTTCCAGAACCAGACTCACCTACGATTGCAACCCACTGGCCGGGATATACGCTAAAGCTTGCATCTCGAACAGCGTGAACAGCTTTCTTAGAATCAGTAGTGAAATCAACCTGAAGATTTTTCACTTCAAGCAATGGACCTTGCTCACGCTGCATAGCGAGAGCGTCTACATTTTTATGCGTTGAAATGCTCATAAGTTTTATTCCTCCACGCTAACTTCACGCCTTACGGCTCTTTGGATCCAACGCATCCTTTACAGCGTCACCCATCATAATGAAGGCAAGAACTGTAATAGCAAGCGCAAATGACGGATAGAACAATACTTCTGGACTATTATTGAAGTACCTGCTGTAAGTAGCAATATCTCCACCCCAGCTCACGGTAGTAGTTGGCAAACCAATACCTAGGAAGCTAAGTGTTGCTTCCAACACGATGTAGGAGCCTAGAGAAGTTGTGCCAACAACAATGATTGGAGCCAAAGAGTTTGGAATAATATGCCTAAAGAGATTTCGTATAGGCCTAGATCCTAAAGCTGTAGAAGCTGTGTTAAATTCTAGATTCTTTGATTCCATAACAGCACTTCTAGCTATTCGAGCAACACTAACCCAACCGAATAGAACCATAACGAGAATTATCTTCCACATTGATTTTGTGGTTCTAAACATTTGGAGAACAACTATAGCGCCAAGAAGCATAGGCAAAGCCAAGAAGATGTCGGTAATGCGGCTAAGAACAGCATCAACCCAACCTCCGAAGAAGCCTGCAATAGCGCCAATTAAAGAACCAACTAAAACAACCAAAGCTGTAGCAATTATGCCGATTGTTACAGAAGTGCGAGTTCCGTATATTACACGAGCGTAAATATCGCATCCCTGCTTATCGAATCCAAGAGGATGACCAGAAGACCTTGGCATCAAAGAGTTATTAAGTACACAATACATAGGATCTTGCTTAACAAGCAATCCTGGGAATAATGCAATAAATAAAATTGCAATAATCAATATTGCGGAAATAATAAACAAAGGATTTCGTCTCAAAGTACGCCAGGCATCAGCCCACATGCTCGTAGCAGGAGCAGACTCGTCAACGGAATCAACTTCTTGTAACGGAGTTTCATCCAAGGAAGCAACATAACGTTCCTGTCCTGGAAGAGCAATATCTGCAGCAGTCAAATTTTCCTCAACTTTTTCTTGCATAATTATGCTTCTCCTTACGCGTAACGAATTCGCGGATCAAGAGCCGCGTACAAGATATCAACAAGTAAATTACTGACTACGAAAATCAGCATAAGCAAGGTAACTACAGAAACTACCAGGTTGCTTTCACCCTTCAAAATACCTTGATAAGTAAGGAAGCCAATACCGTGAATATTAAATATTGTTTCTGTAATCATTGCGCCGCCCATAAGAGCGCCCAGATCCTGGCCTAGGAACGTTACAACTGGGATTAAAGAGTTTCGAAGAATGTGCCGAATAATAACAGCGCCTTCTTTTAAGCCTTTAGCGCGAGCCGTGCGAACATAGTCGAGAGCAATATTTGACGAAACTTCAGACCTTGTAAGTCGAATTACATATGCCATAGATAC
This sequence comes from Gardnerella bretellae, assembly GCF_048545135.1. Taxonomy (NCBI): domain Bacteria; kingdom Bacillati; phylum Actinomycetota; class Actinomycetes; order Bifidobacteriales; family Bifidobacteriaceae; genus Gardnerella; species Gardnerella bretellae. Next base: position 80,055 of record NZ_JBKQXU010000001.1, on the reverse strand, counting down.
AGATCCAAGAACCATTGCAGGAGTGAGCATATCTAAGAATCCAGGATCATTACTTACATTAGGAGGGAGAATATGCCACTTAATACCAAGCAAATACTGCATAGCATAACCAGTTACAAAGGTTGGTACGGAAATAAGAAGCAGAGAAACAATAAGAATTACGCTATCGTACCATTTGCCTTTTTTAAGACCAGAAATAATACCGAAAGTTACACCGAACAGCGCTTCAAATGCAAACGCCATAACAGCAAGCTGAATGGTTACCGGGAATGCACGACCAATTTCATCAATAACAGGCTGACCTGCAAAGGTTTGGCCAAAGTCAAGAGTAAGCGCATTCTTTAAGAACAGTAAATATTGAATAATAAATGGTTTATCTAAATTATAATTAGCTCGAATTTGTGCTGCGACAGCAGGATTAACTGGTTTATCGCCAAACATTGCATTTACCGGATCACCCGGCAAAGCAAATACTAAAGCATAAACCAATAATGTTGTGCCGAGAACAACAGGAATCATCTGCAAAATTCGACGCAGAATGTACTTACCCATCGGCTTCTCCTTGAATTGTTAACAATTACTCGCAAAAACAACAAAGTGCCACTCCAGTTAAAGAAATTTTTTGGATTATTTCCTTCGTTCCTTCAACTGGAGTAGCAATTTCGCTATACGCGATATTAAATTATTGAGAGGTGATATCAGAATTAAGTATTTTTCTGAATATCATGAAATTAATTTATATAAACTCCATATGAAGATTTAAATCTTACTTATGAAGCTGGTAGTACAGTGGCATGTTCTGCCAATCCATTACGAATCCCTTCAAATTGTGATTCATAACAGCCTTAGCATTCATGTAAAGCAGTGGTACAGATGGAAGATCCTCAAGAAGAGTTTCGCCAGCTTCATGATAAAGCTTAGTTGCTTCGCTTGCATCGGAAGATGCAGTAGCCTTGGTAAGCAATTCATCAAACTTTGGATTCTTGTAATCGCCATCATTAGAACCATTGCCATCAGCTGCAACAGAAGCGAACTGCTGAGTCAAGTAGTTTTCTGGGCTTGGATAATCTGGCATCCAGCCTGCACGCCATGCGCCCTTAACCTTACGCTTGGTGCATGCATCGCGGAACTCCTGGAAGGTTGGGATTGGCGTTGTTTCTGCCTTAACACCCAAATTGTTCTTCACATAGTTCACAACTGCATCGAACACAGACTTAGCAACAGCGTTATCAGCATTGTAGGTGAAGGTAAGAGGACCATCATACTTGGAAATTGCTTCTGCCTTAGCCCACAATTCCTTAGCCTTCTTTGCATCGAACTTCAAATGCTCGCTACCCTTCAAATTAGGATCGTAGCCTGGGGTCTTTGGAGAAGTGAAGTCGTTAGCAGGAGCAGCAGTCTTGTTCAACACCTTTTCAGCAATTGCCTTACGGTCGATAGACATAGAAACTGCCTGACGACGCAAGCGGCCTTCTTCAGTCTTAACATCGAAGTGTGGCAAGCTGGAAGCAATGCTGAACTGAAGAATTACAGAACCAGGCTTGTTGTAAGCAGTGATTGTGCTATCGCTCTGGAAGTTGCTGGTTTCAGTATCTGGAATGTTATCGGTCATATCAAGGTTGCCGGACTGTACGTCACGGTAAGCAGCATTACCATCGGTGTAAATCTTAAAGGTAACGCCATCATTCTGAGCCTTGCGAGGGCCTTCGTAAGCCGGGTTCTTCACAACTTCAATCTGCCTGTTGTGATCCCAAGACTTGAACAAGTATGGACCGGAGGAAACAGGCTTTTCACCATAAGCCTTTGGATCCTTGTAGAAGGATTCTGGAAGTGGAGCGAATGCCAAGTAGCCAACCTTAATTGGGAACACGGAATCTGGCTGCTTCAAATCAACGGTGAAGGTGTTCTTATCTACAACCTTCAAACCGGAAAGCTGTTCGTCGCCCTTCAAACCATCCTTCTGCAATTCGTCATAACCCTTAATGGTCTGGAAGAAGGAAGCGCACTTCTGTGCATTCTTAGCGTTGGCAACAAAGCTCCAAGCCTTGGTGAAGCTTTCAGCGGTAACAGGAGTACCATCGCTGAACTTCTTGCCTTCTTTAAGCTTAACAGTGTACTGAGTTGCGTCTGCGTTTGGAGTAACGCTTTCAGCATCCTCATTTACTGGGTTGCCCTTTTCGTCAAAAGTGACCAACGTTGAGTTGACCAACATAGCAGGACGTGCACCAGCGTTTTCGTTAATGTTGCCAGGCACCAATTCGTTCTGTGGCTCAGTGTTATTTACGGTAATAATAACTTTTCCACCGTTTGTCTGCGCAGTCTTCGAAGCAGATGAGCCGCAGCCACCAAGCAACATGGCCAACGAGCAGGCCGCAGCGGCAAAAGCTAAAGCCTTATTCTTCATATTTATTCTCCTAACGTCTGGTAGGCAGGATGCTATATCAATACAAAAAGCCAAGTCATGAATAAAATAAAATCCATCTAGTTTTTATTGCCAGATGGATTCTTTTAGCCAATGACAAGGCCTCTTCGTTGATTAAAATTCAATGATACGTATTTTTGCAAACATTGCAAGAGTATAAGTAAATTGTAAAATTTACTGTTTATATCTAAAAATTACTGATTAAAACACCATCTTTTCGCATAAAAACTAAAAAACTTACTATTTTACCAATAATTTTTACTGTTTTTTACTGATTTAAATATATTACATATATGTAAATTATGTAATCTTTTATGTAAAGGCTTTGTTAATTACAGAGAAATTATGCATCTAATATGCAGATAATTAAGCACGCGGAAAAGCTTGTAAATACCGCTGTTTCAACGCTTCTATAGATACATGCGTATAGCGTTGAGTAGTATTAAGCGAAGAATGACCCAACAATTCTTGCACTTCTCTCAAATCTGCCCCACCGTTAAGCATATGCGTAGCCGCACTGTGACGCAAAGAGTGCGGAGAAATATCCGGAACATGCGCACTTTTAGCCGCATCATGAACTACTTGTCTTACTAATCGCTGATCAATGCGCTTTCCGCGAGCGCCAAGAAATATTGCAGTTTGTGCAGAATCTTTCAATAAAATTTTTCGCCCGCTATCTGAAAGCCATTCAGACAAAGCTTTTGCGGCCGGAATCCCAAAAGGAACAACGCGCTGCTTATTTCCCTTACCTGTAACTTTTATAGTATGCGATGAAAAATTAATATCTTGAATATTTAATCCAGTAAGCTCACCAACGCGAATGCCAGTTGCATATAAAAGCTCAATAATTGCAGCATTGCGAAGTTCAACAGCTTTCTGATTTTTATTACACGAAGATGAATCATTAGCTTTAGAATCAATATTATTCATTAGCGCTTCTGCCTGAGACTCATCTAAAACAGATGGAAGAACATTCTTAATTTTTGGAGTCATCAAAATTTCTGCAGGGTCACCATTTATAAACCCAACATGCTGGCACCATGCGAAAAATCCGCGCACAGCAACAACTTTTCTTGCCAAGCTTGAACGAGCATGATTTCTAGAAGCGTCTGCCATCCAAGAACGCAAATCATCCGTAGTAAGATCTGAAATATTTTTAAAACCGTGACGATTACACCATGCTAAACACTGTTTAATATCACTTGTGTAAGCTCGATTCGTGCGCTCCCCCAAGCCCTTATTCGCGCTTACATACGTAATGTAATCATCTACTAAACTCGCATATTGGGCAGGAAAATTTACGAAACTATTGGAAGCCACTCGCTTATTTTCCATGCTTAATCACCCTTGCGTAACTTTATAAACGTTTGCCATACGCGCCAGTCACATGCATAATACAACAAGGAGCATGTTATGGAAACACGTATAAAAAACTTGACTACACTACCACAGCGAATACCTGCAGGCACGCGCATAGTAGTAAGAACATACAAAATTATAGAAGAAAATAACGATGGAAAGCAAAAAATCGAGTATCATGATGCGATTGGGCACGTACTTGAGTGGGATGGAGAAACGCTTCACTTACTTCGAGATCCTGCAGCAAACGGCACTAGAGCTGCCGAAGAAATGTTCATTGATGCCAGCACAATTGCACGCTTAAGGCCAATGCCGGAACGCAAATTCCAAAAGCCGCTTAAAATATAGACATTAAAACTCGCGCCACACTAAGCACAAACTCGCATTAGACGTTGCTTAGAGAATTATCTGCGCACAATAGCAGTTGCGAAGATTCGTTGGTATTAAATCCGCAGATTTCAACAATAGATTCACCTAAGCGCGCGGATTCTAGTAATTCCTGCTGCCAATTGATTCTGGAATCATACTTCCACAATCTGCTATTAGCAGCATCGCTTTGATTTGCAGCATCACTTTGTTGCGTATTCGTTTTACACGAGTTGCGCTGCTGGTATTTATATTCTCTCCACGATTGAGCTTTAGCAAAAAACTCTTGCTCATTATCGTCAGCAACTTCTACATCTTGATCCAGCATATCCGCAGCAAAAGTTAGTTCAGAAATTACAGAACGCAATAATTTCGCAGTATTATGCCGATTTTCGCTTACCATTGCGCGCGTGCGTTGAGGATCTGTAAGAGCAACGCGCGTCATATCTCGCCAAGAGCCTGCAGATAATTGCAAAGCAATAGCACGATTAGGCTGATCGCATAATACATTTGCAAGAGAAGTCGCAACAACGTGAGGCATGTGAGAAATAAGTGCCGCAGAATTATCGTGCGTTTCGTCGTCTAAAACTATTGCGCGATTCTTGCATAGCGAAACAATCATTCGTAAAACATTGCTAACTCGCCAAAATTCCGTGTTGCTATCAACGGTTAAAGCCCACAAAGCACCATTTAAAAGCTCAGCACTAGAAGCTTTCCAACCAGTAAATTCACTACCCGCCATAGGATGCGAACCAACGTAGCAATCCTGCAAACCTGCTGCAGCAACTTGCTGGCGAACTAAAGTTTTTACACTACCAACATCGCTAATAGTTGTGCGAGATTTGTCAACATAAGGTGCGATTTCCTGCAAAATACTTGGCATAGAAGCTAGAGAATTGCACAAAATCAGAACGTTTGGGCGAAGCTTAGCTAAATCTTGCACATTGTCCACGCAAGTAATTCCTAAATTTTCAGCTTCTTCGTATGGATTATGATGACGATTCCACGCATAAACGCTACATTCAGGCAATTTTGCAAGTCTTTTTGCAAGAGATCCACCAATAAGACCAAGACCTACAATACCAACAGAAAAATTTTGCGAAAATTCAGCGTTTTCTACCATAATAATTCTCTTTCTGCCTGCATTACGTTCAAATTGCGCAAAGAATCAACCGAAGGTTCAACACACACTCCGCCATTAGGCAGCATCCAATCGTTCATCACAGGATTATTGCGCTTTTCGGAAGGATACACTGCTAAAACTCGAACCCAATCTCCATGCTCAACAACCTCTTGAATCATATCTTTACACATAGAATCCCAAGGAGCAGAATCAACAGTTGCAATAAAACTGTATAAACCATCCTGCCCTTTAATTGGCCTAGACATAAAAGAAGTCATATTAAGACCATGATCGCGCACAACGTCAAGCAAATTTGCTAGCACGCCAGCGCCCGTGCAACGCGGAATAAAAGCAATAATTGATGAAAATGATGAAAAGTTTTCGCGCTGAATATTAACAAAATCTAAAACCTCATCTCGAGGAGCTAATACTAAAAACTCAGTGCGAGCGCCAGAAAAATCTTCAACACCTTCGCTCACAATCTGCCTATTGTATAAATCGGCACAAATTCTAGGGCATAAAGCAACTTCGCCAGGAACTAAATCCCTACAAGCAGCAGCGTTTGAAGACGCAGTTTTTTCTTTCAAACCGCGCTTTTGAGCAAACTTACGGCATTGTGCCAACGCGTGCGGATGAGCAACAATAGCAGAACAGTTATCAATTGAATCTGACTTGCAAATAACAGCATCAAAACTAATATCGACGCCTACGCGAGCAATGCCAACCATATTTTTTGCATCGATTAGTAAATCTAAATTAGGTATTACAACGCCTTCAATATTGTTTTCCCACGCAATAACACCCCAATTGTTATGCTTCTCAATTTCACTAGCAATGCTAAGAACATTCTCGCAAGCAGCTGGAATAAGTGGCAAATTATCAAATGATTGTAACTGCTGTTGAACTTTTAAAGCAGCTTGATGAGTAAAAGAACCTTCCGGCCCTAAATAACATAATTTACGAGCACTATTACTGTTCTTATTACTATCCATGGCTATTCCCTTAAAGACCACTGTAAAAAATACTGTCAAAACTATTGTAAAGACTACTGTAAATTCTTTACTTATTTAACACTATTCAACAACAAACCAACGCTGAGGCATACAAAGCAAAATTGCGTGAGCAATAAGAATGCCATAAAGCCAAAAATACCCAACGTATTTCACACACCAAGGCATAGGAATAGTAAAGCCTACAGGAATAAGAATTGCGTTACCAATAAAACCAAGCGCTAGAATCCATACAACAGCAGAAAAAACTACTGCGTGAATAAATAATCCCCACCATCCACTACGAGCTCTGGAACACCAAGCAGAAAGTGCGAGCAATATTACGGCAATAACAAAACCATATGGCAAATTATTCATTGCTCCAGCGCGATGCACAAAAGTTCCAATTAGTGCGCATATTGCAGAAGAAACACACGTGGTCGCATACCTACCCCATAAAGGTAAGCGATGCGACCACGGTTTTGCTGTCATAGTAAATCAGCGCCTCAATTTACAAATAGTATTTTCGAGAATACATCACGCAGCATTATTGTTTTGACGACGCTGCTTAGCACGCCACTTATACCATTCGTCACGGCTCAAAATAATCTTGCGAACACGAATTGCTTCAGGTGTAACTTCCACACACTCGTCTTCGTTAGCAAAATCAAGAGACTCTTCCAAACTCATCTTAATTGGCGGAGTCAAAGTCTCAAGCACATCAGCAGTCGAAGAACGCATGTTAGTCATGTGCTTAGCAAGCGTAATGTTTACATCCAACTCGTCTGGCTTGTTGTTAATACCAACGATTTGGCCTTCGTAAACTGGGCTTTGCGGATCCACAAAGAAGATACCACGAGCCTGCAAACGCTGCATAGCGTAAGGAGTTGCAACACCCTTGCGATCGCAAACCATGGAACCGTTCTGGCGAGTAACAATCTGACCAGCCCAAGGAGCGTAGCCTGCAGAAATAGAGCTTGCAATACCAGTTCCGCGAGTAGCAGAAAGAAGAGCCGTGCGGAAACCAATAAGACCACGAGAAGGAACAGTAAACTGCAAACGAACCCAACCAGAACCGTGGTTGCTCATAGAATCCATGCGGCCTTTACGATCAGCCATAAGCTGGGTAACAGTACCCATGTACTCTTCTGGAACGTCAATAGTTGTACTTTCCATAGGCTCGTTAATTTGACCATCAATAGTCTTAGTAACAACCTGAGGACGTCCAACCGTAAGCTCGTAGCCTTCGCGACGCATCTGCTCAGCCAACACAGCCAACGCAAGCTCGCCACGACCCTGAACTTCCCAAGCATCTGGACGCTCAGTTGGAATAACCTTAATAGAAACGTTACCAATAAGCTCGCGGTCCAAACGATCCTTAATCATACGAGCAGTAAGCTTATGATCTTTGCCTTCAGTTCCAGCAAGAGGAGAATCGTTTACGCCGAAAGTCATAGAAATTGCAGGATCGTCAACATGAATTAACGGAAGAGGCTTTGGATCGTTCTGATCAACAATCGTTTCGCCAATCATAATATCGTTGACGCCAGCAACAGCCACAATATCGCCAGGACCTGCAGAAGCTACAGGAGTACGCTCCAAGCCTTGAGTGCGAAGAAGCTCAGAAACACGGAAGTTTTCAATAGAGCCGTCGACGCGGGAAAGACCGTAAGTTTTACCCTTTTCCAAAATGCCGTTATAAATACGAACTAAGCCCAAGCGTCCAAGGAAGTCGGAGGAATCAATGTTTGCAACATGAGCTTGAAGAGGAGCGCCTTCCTCGTATTGCGGAGCTGGAATATTTGAAATAATAGAATCAAACAGTGGTTCCAAATTGTCGTTATCTGGCAAACCGCCATTTTCTGGCTGATTTTGAGAAGCATAACCGGCTTTAGCAGCGCAATAAATTACTGGCAAATCAAGCAAAGCATCGAGATCAAGATCAATACCTTCCTCAACAACATCCTGAGCCAAGCCAAGAAGCAAATCTGTAGATTCGCCAACAACTTCTTCAATACGAGCATCTGGACGATCAACCTTATTCACGCACAAAATAACCGGAAGCTTAGCTTCCAAAGCTTTACGAAGCACAAAACGAGTCTGCGGAAGTGGACCTTCAGAAGCGTCAACAAGAAGAACAACGCCGTCAACCATGGAAATACCGCGCTCAACCTCGCCACCAAAGTCAGCGTGGCCAGGGGTATCGATCACGTTAATAGTAATGCCTTCTGGGTGACCATATTTTTCAGCCAACGGACCGGTGTACTGCACAGCCGTGTTCTTAGCAAGAATAGTAATGCCCTTTTCGCGTTCCAAATCATTGGAATCCATAACGCGATCTGGAACTTCTTCACGCTCAGAGAATACGTGCGACTGTTGAAGCATGGCGTTTACCAGAGTGGTCTTACCGTGGTCGACGTGCGCCACAATTGCCACATTTCGAATATCACCGCGAACAGTCATCACAAACCTCTTCCATTCTTCGCGTTTAAGTAACTATTTACAAGCAACTATTTTAAAGCTGAAGCCAATCAAATAGCCGCAATACGTTATTGGCAAAACCAAAATCGGCAAACTGCCAAACCTCGCCGATTTTACTCGCGAGCTAAGACAGCCTTACAAAAAAGTGCGAGAAGTAAAAACAACTCGCGCAAATCAAGCAGTAAAAAACTTAAGCAACAACACCTTTAGCAATAAGCTCGCGCGCAACCTCACGATACTCTTTTGCAGTCTTGTGCTCAGGAGCAAAAATAGTAATAGGAACTGCAGCAACAGTAGAATCCGGCAATTTAATAGAGCGGGAAATCACGGAATGCAAAACTCGGTCTTGGAAAGCTTCGTAAATGCGCTGTAAGACTTCTTCGCTATGCAAAGTGCGTGTATACATAGTAACCAGAACGCCAAATACTTTAAGATTTGGATTAATTCGAGACTGCACTTTTTCAATAGATTGCATAAGAAGAGCAACACCTCGAAGTGCAAAGAACTCTGCAGCAAGCGGAATAATTACGCCATCTGCTGCTGTTAGCGCGTTTACAGTAAGCAAACCTAGAGAAGGCTGGCAGTCTACGATAATAACGTCATACTCGTCTCTAACTTTACGCAATACGCCTGCGAGAATCTGTTCACGGCCAACTTCTGTAACCAACTGAACTTCTGCAGCAGATAAATCAATATTCGCTGGCATAATATCAATATTTTCGGTTTCAGTATGGCGAATTACGTCGTGAACATCTACTGACGAATCGAATAATGCTGTATAAACCGTGTTGTCAAGCGCGTTAGCGTTAATGCCAAGACCAACAGTTGCAGCACCTTGCGGATCGAAATCAACAATTAAAACGCGACGACCATACTGGCTTAAAGCTCCAGCAATGTTAATAGAGCTGGTTGTTTTACCGACTCCACCTTTTTGATTGCACATAGCAATAATTCGCGCAGGACCGTGAGAAGTAAGCGGCTCCGGCGCATGAAAAGTCTCGTATTCGCGTCCAAGTAAATCAGTAGGCATGTTCCCCACTTTATCAACAGGTATACTCACGAAACTCTGAGAATGAAATTATCTAGCACGAGGATGACTCATTACATACGCTTCAAATAAAGCATCTGGGCTAATGTGCGTGTAAATTTGCGTAGTTGTTACAGAAGCGTGACCAAGAAGCTCTTGAACTGTGCGAACATCTGCACCTCCTGCAATAAGATGCGTGGCAAGGGAATGCCGTAGCGTATGCGGGTGCAAGGGGCGTCCAAGTTTTGCGCGGCTACCTGCATCAACCACAACAAACCATGCTGACTGGCGAGATAAAGCATTGCCACGTTTATTTAAGAAAATAGTGTGCAATTCTTTCTTGCCTTTTGAAGATAATATTGGGCGAGATTTTTCAATATACTTACGAATAGCCCTAATCGCGCAACCACCAATTGGAACTAGACGCTGCTTTGCGCCTTTGCCAGTAAGTTTTACAACGGAGTCGTCTAAATCAATATCTTCGAATTTTACACCAACTGCTTCCGAAATTCGCGCTCCTGTAGCGTACAAAAATTCTAGCAAAGCTGCATCTCTAATCGAAATAGCGTCCTCGCTACCAAAATTTCCAGCAGCTTCAATAACACGATTTACTTCATCAATGCTTAGCACATCCGGCAAGTAATCTGCCTGTTTTGGCGCTTTTACAAACGCTGAAGCGTCAGCGCTAATATCTCCATGAGCGAGCATAAAACGATGCCATTCGTGAATACTTGCAAGTCTTCTAGCAACAGTGCGAGATCCCAAACCTAATTTATGCAAAGTTCTAATATATGATTCAATATCTAACTGCGAGATAGCGGTAACATCTTTAATTTTTCGTTCACCATAAAGCCAAGATGCGTAATCTTGCAAATCTGAAGCGTATGCCGATACAGTTTTTTTAGAAAGACCACGCTCAATATCAATATGCGCAATAAAACGTTGAATATAAGATGCAAATTCTTCAGGAATATTATTTTTTCTATTGTCAGAATCAAGATTTGAGCGCATAAAAATAATTATAGCTAATAAGTAAATTTGTTGTTTTAAAAGAAAAAGCCCGCCTTAAAATAGACGGGCTTAAAATCAAACTCTATTAAAGCGAAATCAGGCTTCAACTGGAGCGTTTACGTCAGCTGGCAATGCAGCCTTAGCAGCTTCGACAACAGCCTTGAATGCTTCAATATCGGAAACAGCGAGCTCAGCAAGAGCGCGACGATCCAATTCGATGCCTGCCAAATGCAAGCCCTGAATGAAGCGATTGTAGGTAATGCCTTCAGCGCGAACTGCAGCGTTGATGCGCTGAATCCACAACTTGCGGAAATCACCCTTGCGAGCCTTGCGATCGCGGAAGTTATAAGTAAATGAGTGGAGCAGCTGTTCCTTTGCCTTGCGGTAAAGACGGGAGCGCTGACCGCGGTAGCCAGAAGCCCTCTCAAGAACAACGCGACGCTTCTTGTGAGCGTTTACTGCGCGCTTTACTCGTGCCATAAGTATTCCTCAGCTTTCTTAAAAATTTATGATTGCGTATTCGTTTACAAGCAATTCTTACTTGTTACTTACTTAACGAGCAAGCCCTTAAGCTTCTTGCTCTGCGCAGTAGCCAATACTTTATCTTCGGAAAGAGCACGACGTTTACGAGCCGACTTGTGCTCCAAGTTGTGGCGCATGGCGCTACCATCGTGCATCACCTTACCGGTACCGGTAAGACGAACGCGCTTGGACGCTGCGGAATTAGTTTTCATCTTCGGCATTGCTGCCCTCCTTGTGATGTTGATCGGATTGCATAGCATTTACTGCATCTGCAGCCTGTGCCTGCACTTCCTGCTTTGCCGCAAGACGTGCAGCCTGGCGAGCTTGACGCTCTGCACGAGATTCAGCGCCTCTACGACGCTGCTCAGACTGTGTATGAATCTTCTTGCCCTTTGGAGCGAGAGTCATAATAATATTGCGACCCTCTTGCTTCGGCGCAAACTCAACGGTGCCACTTTCAGAGACCTCATCCGCAAGTCGGCGTAACAGTTCAACGCCGCCAATTGGACGAGACTGTTCGCGGCCACGCAACATAATAGTGACCTTTACCTTATCTCCACCGTTCAAGAAACGAAGTACATGACCCTTTTTAACGTCAAAATCATGATCATCAATCTTGAGGCGGAAACGAATTTCCTTAACCTCAGCAGTGGTCTGATTACGGCGTGCTTCACGAGCCTTCATCTTTTCGTTGTACTTGTACTTACCGTAGTCAATAAGCTTGGCTACTGGAGGCTTAGCAGTAGGCGCTACCTCGACGAGATCGAGGTTAGCTTCCCTTGCAAGGTTTAACGCGACAGAGGTTGCGATAACTCCCACCTGCTCGCCTTTTGGACCAATAAGGCGCACCTGAGGGACTCGAATCTCCTCGTTAATGCGTGGTTCGTCGCTAATGATGACTCCAATCCTTCTAAATACTGGTAGAATGCAATACACCAAGAAGTCCAAGAGTTTAAGGATTCAACACTTCATATCAATAAAACGCGCAAAATTACACGCGGCAAGCAGCTTAAAACAAAGCCAACTCGCATGAGCGAAGTAATGAACCCGAAACCACAGTAGGCTTCCAGGTGGGGACATCCCACTTTCTTGATTACTCAAGCCAAATGTTTAGTATACTACATGCCTTGACAAATAACCATTGCGCAAATTGTTAATAGACTTGCTTACGCAACCTGCACAGGATCAGGCTTCAATCCGTCGTGATTAAAGTACACGTCATACCAGGTCAAGAAAGTGTAAACTGTCCAAATCTTGCGACGATCGTCAGTACGCTTAGCATAGTTGTTATCTATCATTTGAAGTAAAGCGTCACGATCGAAGAACTTTGCCGCATCGTCACTTTCAAAAGTTTTGCGCACAATCTTATAAAAACGTTCTTCGCGCAACCAATCCTTAACTGGCACTGGGAAACCGAGCTTTTCGCGGTCATACCAAGCTTTAGGCAAATGACGTGCAGCCGCTTGACGGAAAGCAAACTTCGTATTTTCATCAGTAATCAAATACTTAGTAGGAACCTGCTCTGCAACATCCATAAGCATACGGTCAAGTAAAGGCACACGAAGCTCCAAAGAGTGAGCCATTGTCATTTTATCTGCCTTAAGCAAAATATCTCCCGGCATCCACTGATGCATATCGAGATACTGCTTCTTCTTAACTTCCGAAAGACCCTTACCTAAAATTCTGTTGTAAATAGCACCAACAATATCCATAACATGCGGACCTTTACGGTATTCAGGCTTCAAAAGTTTTACAGCATCTTCCTCATTGAAAACCTTTGACTGTCCAATAAAATGCTCCTCAGCTGGAGCCAAATTAGCGTACAAATGCCATGCTCCATGGAAATGCTTTCCTTTTGCTGCTCTACCAATTGCATAACGCAACTTTTTCGGCAACTTTGCGAGCATACGCGTCACAACTTTAATAAGCTTGGAACGCGTGTGAACACCATAATCAATGTATCCTGCAAATAATTCATCTGCGCCTTCGCCGCTTAACACAACGCGCAAATCCTGAGAAGCTAGCTTCGCTAGGAAGAACAATGGGACGCAAGAGAAGTTAGAATCAGGCTCATCTAAATACCATTGAATCTGCGGGAAATAACGGAATGCGTCTTCAGCATCAATAATTTCAGATTTATTATTCAAGCCAATAATTTTCGCCAATTCTCCAGCCTGCTTGGACTCGTTATAACGTCCACCAGCAAAACCAATTGAATACGTGTGCTCTGGGCGAGCAACAGCGGCAACATAGCTAGAATCTACGCCTGAAGAAAGGAAGGAACCAACTTCAACATCTGCAATCTGATGAGCTTTAACAGAATCGCAAACAGTTTTATCAATCAAATCCACAAGCTCGTTCAAATGCTGCTTGCTTTCACGGAAATTAGGATCGTAATACTGTTCGATTTTCATCTCACCATTTTTATAAGTGAAGCAATGTCCTTCAGGAAGCTTAAACACGCCCTTAAAGAAAGTCTCACTAATTGCAGGATATTGGAAAGTCATAAAAGGCTTAAGCGCGTTCTCGTTTAGTTCCTTCTTAAAATCCGGGTGACGAAGAAGAGATTTAATTTCGGAACCATACATAAAAGTACCGTTCATTTGCGCATAATAGAAAGGCTTAATACCAAAATGGTCGCGAGCGCCGAACAATTCTTGAGTTTGCTTATTCCAAATAACAAACGCAAACATTCCGCGCAAACGTTTAAGTAAATCCTTACCCCACTGTTCATAACCGTGCACTAATACTTCTGTATCGCAATCAGTGTGGAAAATGTGACCAGCTTTAATAAGTTCTTCGCGAAGTGGCTTGTAGTTATAAATTTCACCGTTGAATGTAACTGCAAGATTTCCGTCTTCGTTATACATTGGCTGAGAACCGCCGTGAAGATCAATAATGCTTAAACGACGAAATCCCAATGCTGCATGATCATCAATCATTGTGCCATACTCGTCAGGCCCACGGTGAGCAATTACATCCGTCATATCTTTAACAATTTGTTTTTTGACGTTAATTGGGGTGTCATTAATGAACCCAGCAATTCCGCACATTTATTTCTCCTCGTAAGGTGCACAACACAAGTCATATTATTTTCCAACAAATTATTTTCCTGCTACTTATGCAGAAAATCTATAATGTCTTAGAAAATCTAGTCTGATATGCAATGTTACATCAAGCGCTTTATGTTATTGAAGAATATCAAGCAAAAACATAACAAAATACTACTCAATACAGCGTTTGTAAACTATTGTTTGGAAGCATTAAATAGATACTAATAGCGCGTTATTATGATGATATGGAACCTTTGCAACGCTGCGTAGTACTAGCAGCAGGAGATTATTACGACAATACACGTGAGCATGTGCCGGATCGCGCACTAACTATTGCTGCAGATGGTGGATGGGATCATGCATGCGAATTAGGTTTGCATGTAGATGCTCTTATTGGAGATTTTGATTCTGTTCGCCTTAAGCTTCCTACCGACGCCATTATTACACGTTTGCCATCTGAAAAGGACGATCCAGATTTACTTTCCGCATTAAAAGTTGGATGGTCTAAAGGAGCTAGAGAATTCCATATTTTTGGCGGCTTAGGTGGACGCGTTGACCATACAATTTCCAATATTCAACTTATGGTTCGCTTAGCTCGTCGCGGCGGAATTGGCTTCTTATATGGCGACGGTCAAATCGTTACCGCTATTCACGATGGTTCACTTGATTTTCCAGCATCAAACGGAAGCGAATCTCGCATAGTTTCAGTGTTTTCGCACACTCCTGTTTCAAATGATGTAAACGAGACTGGTCTAAAATATCAGCTTGAGCATGCTGTTATGCACGGCGACGCTGTTCAAGGTTTAAGCAACGAATTATTAAACAACACACCGGCTCATATTGATGTTCATGAAGGAACGCTTATTGTAACATTCCCAATTAACGCTCCTTTGCCGCAAGTTAGCTGGTTCAAGAGGCCTGTTGGAGATTTAGGTAAAATTGACACTTCTATTTCTGAAGCATTAGCTGTTCCTCTGGAAAGTGAAGCAACTCCAACTGACTCAACTACTGCAGCTGCAGAGTCTATGACTTACAACGAATAGACCTTTAACTCTTTACACATTACGTGCACTATTCTGCAACTTTTCGTACAGACCGCACACTAAAATAAACACCGTTAATTCAAATAACGATGACCACAATGCGTGAGTTTTCATCGCGAAAATAGCGCGACTTAAACGTTGCGCACGAGGTCTCACTCAAGGGAGAACCACATGACAGTCAAGATTGGTATTAACGGTTTCGGTCGCATCGGTCGTCTTGCATTCCGTCGTATTTTTGAGCTTCAAGCTCGCGGCGGTCAAGCCGGTGATATCGAAGTCGCAGCCATCAACGATCTGACCACTCCTTCTATGCTCGCCTACTTGCTTAAGTACGACAGCACCCACGGCACATTCCGCCACGATGACGGCACCCCAGTTGAGGTGACTTCTACCGAAGACGCAATCGTCGTAGACGGTAAGACTTATAAGGTATACGCCGAGAAGGACGCCAATAACATTCCATGGGTTAAGAATGATGGCGTTGAATTTGTGCTTGAATGCACCGGTTTCTATACTTCTGCAGAAAAGTCCCAGGCTCACTTGAACGCTGGCGCTAAGAAGGTTCTTATCTCCGCTCCTGCTAAGGATGAAACCACCCCAACAGTCGTATTCGGCGTAAACCATCAGATTTTGAAGGCCTCCGACAACATTGTTTCCGCTGGTTCTTGCACCACCAACTCCATGGCTGCCATGGTTAAGCTCTTGCAAGATAACTGGGGAATTAAGTCCGGCTTCATGACCACAATCCACGCTTACACCGGAACTCAGATGATTCTTGACGGCCCACGCGGCTCCAAGCCACGTAACAACCGTTCTGCAGCTTGCAACACCATTGAGCACTCCACCGGCGCTGCTAAGGCAATCGGCAAGGTTGTGCCAGAAGTTAACGGCAAGCTCCAGGGTCACGCACAGCGTATTCAGGTTCCAGATGGTTCCGTTACCGAGTTGACCACCGTTCTTGAGAAGCCAGCAACCACTGAAGAAATCAACGAAGCCTTCAAGAAGGCTTTTGAGAACTGCGAGTACTTCGGCTACAATGCCGACAGCATCGTGTCTTCCGACATTATTGGCGACACCCACGGTGGCGTTTTCGACCCAACTCAGACCGATGTGAACACCGTTGACGGCGTAACTTTGGCTCGTACCGTTACCTTCTACGATAACGAGTGCGGCTTCACCGCTAACATGATTCGCACCCTTCTTTACTTCGCTGAAATCTCCGAGTGATTTCGC
Organism: Gardnerella bretellae; assembly: GCF_048545135.1. Classification (NCBI taxonomy): domain Bacteria; kingdom Bacillati; phylum Actinomycetota; class Actinomycetes; order Bifidobacteriales; family Bifidobacteriaceae; genus Gardnerella; species Gardnerella bretellae. The sequence continues at coordinate 63,426 of NZ_JBKQXU010000001.1, read as the reverse complement.
TCAAGTAAAAATCAGAATAATCTGATTTTGTAAGGTTTATAAAACCCCTTGTGCTGCTTTCTAAGCTCACAAGGGGTTTATTTTTTAGATTCACATTAAGTCAAAAGTTGGTATAGCATATCATGTAACACAAAATTGCTACTAAGCCACGCAATATAAGGGGAAACGCAATGAGTAAAAAACATGCAGAAACAGGAAAAGCAACTCCTGCTATTGCTCAATTAGAAAAAGCAGGAATCAATTTTAGAATTGCTCAATATGAGCATGATGCAGATCATATGGATGACGGCTATGGGATTGAAGCTGCTGAAAAACTTGGAGTAAGTGCCGCCCAAGTTTGTAAAACACTTATGGTTGATACTGGCGAAAAGCGAGTAGTTGGAATTGTTCCAGTAAATGGACGACTAAATATGAAAGCAATTGCTGCAGCTGTTGGCGCAAAGAAAGCTAGTATGACAAGCCCAGAAGTTGCGCAACGTGAAAGCGGATACGTGGTTGGCGGAATTTCGCCGTTTGGTCAGAAAACACATCATGAAACAGTTCTTGACACTAGCGTAATGCAGTTTGATGAGATTCTTGTTTCTGGAGGAAAGCGCGGACTTGACGTGGTGCTTAATCCTCAAGACATCGTAACATTGTTAAATGCAACCGTTGCAGATATTGCAGCATAAGTTTTCTGCAACGAGATTTAGCATAAGCTAGGCGTGAGCTAGTATAACGTCTTGGCAACGTGCGATAATCCCTAAGGTTGTTAATTAATCGTTAAGGAGTACCATTATGGGTATGCGTGGCCGCAAGCGCAAGGCGCGTCGTAAAAAAGCAGCAAATCACGGCAAAAGGCCAAATGCTTAAGCTGTAATTTTTGCTTATAAATACTATAAAGCCCGCTTCTACGCGGGCTTTTTGTTTTGATTATCTGCATAAATCTGCAAGCTCGTGCTTTAACTGAGTTCTAGCACGATTAAGCCTGCTCATAACAGTACCAATTTTTATGCCTTCTTCTTTGGCAATCTGCTTATAAGATTTCCCATTGATAGCAGCCTCAACAAAAACTTTTCTGCGATCAGGAGGAAGAGTTCCTAAAGCTGCAATAATCTCCTTAGGAGCGAATCCTTCAAAATACTCTTGTTCCGCAGAAACCAGTCCACTTGGAGCATGATTAGAAGCTTCGTAAATATCCCAATCGTTATAATCGCCAGTTTTATCGTTTGCTCGCTTAGGCGCACGCTTTTCTTTTGCGTATTGATTAAAATACAAATTGCGCTCAATCCTGTTAATCCAAGCTGAAAAATTTGTGCCAGGATGAAAAGTTGAGAAAGATTTTAGCGCACGCTCAAAAGTATCTTGTACTAAATCTTGAGCATCCTGCGCATTATTGGTTAATCGCATAGCTTGAGTGTATAAAGAATCAACACATGGAGTAATAAGCTGCTCAAATTGCTCATATTTACGCTTAACAAGCGCGCACTTATTAGACTTAGTCATAACTTAATAATACTTTTTACTTTGCACATAGATTTGCAAATATCTCGACGAATCGCTTTGTAGATTGCCCGCGCGCCAAAACCCGCCATTGCGGTAATATTGTGACTATGCCAACAAATATTAAAGAATTGTTAGATGCTTTAAATGCAGCTCCATTTCAAGAGGAAAACACTCCACTTTCAAAATCGTGGCTGCTTGGTTTCGATACTGAGACGACCGGAGCAAATATTGGTAAAGACGCAATAGCTTCCGCAACCTTGGTTTTAAGAAATCCTTCTTTAGGACACGAAGGCGATACTGTTTCTACATGGCTAATTAACCCTCATCAGCCTATGAATCCTAAAGCAAGCGAAGTAAATGGTTTCACAGACGAATACCTTCAAGAACACGGCGGAGAACCTGTAGAAGAACTTGAAACCCTGGCACAAGCAGTTAGCTTGGCTCAAGCAAAAAATATTCCATTGCTGGCTTATAACGCACCGTTTGATGTTGCTATGCTTCGTCATGATTTGAACCGTTGGCAACTCAAATCTTTAAATCAACGACCAGCTTGCAGCATAAGCACTCTTACAGAAAACGATGTTCTTACGGTAGATCCGCTAGTTATTGATCGCGCTGTTTCTATAAGACCTGGGAAACGCACTTTAACTCTTACTTCCCGATTCTATGGCGTTGAACCAATTGGTGACTTCCACGATGCTACTGCAGATACTGTGGCAGCTCTTGATTTAGTTGCTCCTATTTGCAATGCGTATGAGCAAATTGGAAGCATGACATTAAGCAAGCTAATGAGTTGGCAGAGAGAAGCATATATTCGTTGGAGAGATAGTTTTAACAAGTGGCTTGAATCTCATGGCCGTGAGCCAATTCGTGGGACTTGGCTTTAAACTTGTTTAAAATAAACAATTTATAATCCAATTGCATTATTGCTTAAAAATATTTACTTATGTTTAGCGAAAAGAAAAATATGACTATGCACAACACGTTGTCACTAACAAGCGCAAGTAAGCTTTTGCAACAATATGGCTTGTTGCGCGAAATGATTCAGCATCACGAGTCACAAGATTCAGTTTCCAATAGCGAAAAAGCTACAGACTCTACGCATTCCCGTAATGAAATATGGTCTTTAAACCCGTATTATTTTGCCAATTTTGATGCGGATGAGTGTTTTGCCCACGCAACTTACGATACTCGCGATATTAAGCCTGGAACTTTGCTTTTTATTAAGGGCAATTTTAAACCTGAATATCTTTTAGACGCAGACAGCAAAGGTCTTAGCGCATACGTTGCTGAGCAGAGTTACGCCGAGTACACAAATGCTGTTGGCTTAATTGTTACAGACGTGCGCAAAGCAATGAGCATACTTTCTGCAGCATTCTTTGGAAATCCTCAAGAAAAACTCACAGTTGTTGGAATTACTGGAACTAAAGGTAAAACAACTACCGCATACTTTACTCACGCTATTCTAAACGCACATTCTGGCTCAAAAGCAGCGTTGTTCTCCTCCGTAGATAACTGCTTAGACGGTGTTAATTACGTTGAGTCAGATTTAACAACTCCCGAGAGTTTCGACGCTTTTAAAATGATGCGCGAAGCTGTAGATAACGGCATGAAATACCTTGTTATGGAAGTTTCTTCCCAAGCTTATAAGGTAAATCGCGTGTACGGGCTTAAGTTTGACGTTGCAGCTTTCTTAAATATTAGTCCGGATCATATTAGTCCTATTGAGCACCCAACTTTTGAAGATTACTTGTATTGCAAACGTCAAATTATTGCAAATACTAAGCGATTGGTATTAAATGCGGATGCTGATCACGCAGATCTTTTGTTGCAAGATGCAGAACGTAACAATGTGCCTGTAACAACTTTTGCAAGAATCCAAAAAGATGAAATAGACAATAGTTCTTGCGAAGCTATGAATAGTGACGATTTAGAAGATAATCACATAGATTATTGCGCATCTGTTAACGACGACGACTATGCCGAGCTACTTACGCCTGACTACATTGCAATGCCTACAGGAAACAGTGAGTCGCATTGCATTTCTATTAGAGATACGGACGAAGATAACGGCGATGAAGACGTACACTACTCTACTGTTGACGACTTTTCGCTTGCAATTGCGGGAGATTTTAATTACGAAAACGCTTTAGCAGCAATTGCTATTGCTGGAGAACTTTCAATTAATCAGGATACTGATTTAGCAGCACTGAAATCTATTGAAAATATTAAGATTCCTGGACGCATGGAAGTATTCAAAGACGCACAGTCTAACACAATTGCTGTTGTTGATTACGCGCATAATTATATTTCCACTAAAGCACTTCTTGATTTTGTTGATGAACGTTACGGTAAGGAAAACCCTAGAATTACACTAGTAACAGGATCTGCAGGTAATAAAGCTTACGATCGTCGTAAGGAAATCGTTCAAGCTGCTCAAAATCGTATTTACCAGTTTATTTTTACAACTGAAGACACAAATACAGAAGACGAAATGGATATTTGCAAAGATATGCGAGGCTACATAACTAACGAAAACGTTAAGTCGCATATTATTATAGACCGTCCAGATGCAGTGGAATACAGTGTTGACGACGCTCGAAAAAGCTTTAATCGCGAAGAAAAATTCAACGTTATTCTTTTGATTGGCAAAGGCGATGAGCGTTGGATTAAACACGAAAACAAGCATGTGCCTTACGAGGGTGATTCAGAAATCATAAAACGTCTTTTTACGCTTTAACATTAAGTATTGCAAAAACGTAGAAGTAAACGCTACGAATACATGCTACAAATAAACGAACGAATAAACCATAAAGAAGATATTAATGACTAATCAAAAATTCCAACCAGTGCTGCTCGGCAGCGATATTAACGCTTACGGAATGGCTAGAGCATTCCATGAAGCATACGGTATTACTTCTATAGCTTTTGCATATTTCCAACTTTCTCCTACAAAATTTAGCAAGATTATTGATGTGAGAATCGTCCCAAATTTTGGCGAGCTTAAAACATTTTTAAGCACAATGCTTTCGTTTGGAGAATCATGGAAGAAAGAGAATCCAAATACTAAGCTTCTACTTATTCCTTGCGGAGATGTTTACGCAAATTTGTTAAGCCAGTGTGGAGAAAAATTGCGCGACTATTTTGCTTTCCACACTTTGCCAAATGAATTAAACCGACAGCTTAGCCTTAAAAGCTCGTTCTATAAAACTTGCGAAAAGTACAATCTTGCACATCCAAAAACTAAGGTAGTAAACGCTGAGGAAGTAGCTTCTTGCGCGTACAAAGATCTTCCATTCGATTTCCCGATTGCTATGAAGCCTGCAGATAGCGCCAAATGGCTTAAAGTCGATTTTGATGGGCGTAAGAAGGCTTTTATTATCAACACGCCTGAGGATCTTGATACTCTTATTCAACGTTCTTATAAAGCCGGTTACGATGGCGAAATGATTTTGCAAGACTTTATTCCGGGCGACGATAGCCGTATGCGCGTTCTAAACGCATACGTAGACAGCGAGCACAATGTGCGAATGATGTTCCTTGGACACCCGCTTCTTGAAGACCCAACTCCAGAAGCGGTCGGCAATTACGCTGCTATTATTCCTGACTACAATGAGGAAGTTTTCCGCAACATTAAAGCGTTCCTAGAAGATATTAAATACGTTGGCGTAGCTAATTTTGATATGAAATACGATGAGCGCGACGGAGAGTATAAACTTTTTGAAATAAACTTACGTCAAGGCCGCTCAAGCTACTTTGTGACTTTAAACGGCTTTAATATTGCGAAATATTTTGTTGAAGATTTAATTGACCATAAGCCTTTTGACGGAAATACTGTATTTGGCCGTGGAGAAAAATTGTGGATGGAAATTCCACGCTCTATTTTCTTAAATTATGTAGCAGAAGGCGAAGAAAAGAAGCGTGGTACTAGTATGATTAGTCGCGGCGATTGGGGCACTACGCTAGAATATAAGAAGGATATGAACCTACTACGCTGGCTTATGATTCGTCATATGTTTTCAATTTACAAGAAGCGCTATGCTGAATTTTTCCGCAATAAGGCGTGAAATACTCCGGCACAATATGGGTTCCGAAAGGAAAATTACACGATGAAACGGCCGTTTTTTGCTGTACTTGGCGGAATGGGTACTCTTGCAACAGAAAGCTATATTCGTTTACTGAATAAAGAAACACATGCTCATAATGATCAAGAGTTTTTGGATTATGTGGTGTTTAACGACGCTTCTGTGCCAGATAGAACGGCTTATATTGTTGGCAATTCCGAAGAAAACCCATTCCCTGTTCTTGCGGACGACATTAACAAAGCAACGCAAATGGGAGCTTCTTTTATTGTATTAACATGCAATACGGCACATTATTTTTACGATAAGTTCCAAGCTCTTACAAAAGTGCCTATTATGCATATGCCTCGAGGCGCCGTGGCCGAAATTGCTCGACGCTACCCTACTGCTCGTTGCAAGCGCATTGGATTTTTAGGCACTGCAGGATCTCGTAAAGCAGGAGTGTATCAGCGCGCTATTGAAGAAGCGGGATACACGTTTGTAGCTCCAGACGACGACTTGCAGAAACGTATTACTTCGCTTATTTACGATGACGTAAAAGGCACAGGAGACCTTGATTTTCACCGTTACGAATCCGTTTTAAGCGATATGCTAGACCCTTCTGGAGCATGCCGTTGCGACGCACTTATTTTAGGATGCACAGAGCTTAGCGTGCTAAATGAAGCTTTCCCTCTTCCGCAAATTCCTTTAGTTGACGCTCAAGCAGTACTCGTAAAAGATACTGTAGAAAAAGCTAAAGCTTTGCGAAATTAGCAAATTAAGCAGCTAAATAAGAAGCTTGATTCTCAAGACTCGTCAATATTCGGGTGAATTGCAACGCGCTGATCTTTTGGCTTTTTTAAGTCCGGATTCACATGCTCAACAAGCATTGTGCGAGCATCCCCTGCCGTAACAAAGCTTCCGCAAATAAGCACGCCGTGACCGTAGCCAACGCCAAGCTCATCGTCTTCATCAACAAGATTCACAGCCGTTTGAATAGCATCCGGAAGCTCGTCAACACGAATCACGCGATCCCTGCCAAACACGCCTACAGCAATCTTTTCGAGCTCTTCCGGATCCATTACGCGGTCGCGCCAAGAATTACGAGTCACAATAATCTTCGTCAAAATAGGCTCAAGAACACCCAAGTATTCTTCAACCTGCTTATCTGCCATCATTGCAACAACACCAATAAGCTGCTCAAAATGATAGTTTTCTTCAATAGTTTCACGAAGAGACTCAGCAGCATTCACATTATGACCACCGTCAACAATAATCGTCGGCGAAGTACGAACCTGCTCAATACGACCCGGAACCTTAACCTGGCTTAAAGCTTCAGCAACCAAATCGCCATCTAAAGCTCCATTTACCGGTAGCACAACTTCAGCCGCAGCGAGCGCCGCCAAAGCATTATGCGCCTGATGCTTACCAAACTTATCTATTGGAACATCCTCATAAGTGCCAAGAGGCGTGCGCAAGGTAACAAGCTGGCCGCCAACTGCAGGAGTACGAGAAACAACTTCAAGCTCGCCGTCACCATAAGAAGAATCGCGCAATAATTTAGCATTATTACTCTCAGCAACTTCCTTAATAATTGGCAAAACCTTATCCTCATGCGGCTGAGGACCTAAAATTACAGTGCAATTTGGCTTAATAATGCCAGCTTTTGTGCGCGCAATCTCTTCAACAGTGTTTCCAAGCCACTGCATGTGATCCATATCCACAGGGCCAATAATTGCAGCATCCGCGTCCATAACATTCGTAGCATCCCATTCGCCACCCATGCCAACTTCCATTACAGCAACATCAACAGGAGCATCCGCAAAAGCCCAAATTGCCATGGCTGTAAGCACTTCAAAAAAGCTCATTTTTGGCTTACCGTCAGCCTCCATACGAGCATCAACCATGTCGATAATATCTTTCATTTGATCCCAAACATCAATAAAATCGTCGTCGCTGATTTCTTGACCATCAATCATAATGCGCTCGTTTATGCGCTCTAGATGTGGAGAAGTGTAAAGACCAGTGCGCAAACCGTATGCTCGGCACAACGACTCAGCCATGCGAGCAGTAGAACCCTTGCCATTCGTGCCAGTAATATGAATAACGTGCATAGACTTTTCTGGATGCCCAAGAATATCGAGAATTAAGCGCATTCTGTCTAAATCAAGATTAGTTTTATTATGCTCAGGAGCGCGGCTCATAATATTGCGCTCAATATCAACAATTCGCTCATTATTGCAATTTGGATGTTCCATAGACATAACTGCACTCCCCTAATTTTGTGCTCACTTACTCATTTTCCAAATATATAGATTAGTTTATGCCAACAACAGAAACCCAATGAAATATTGTGACAATATTCACATAACAAAACTTTCATCAACACACTTTGTAAATTACATATAAAATCTGATCTTTTTAATCCAAAAAACTCGCGCAAAACAGTAAATAAGACTATGTTAGTTATTGTCTAGTTTAATTCCTAGTTTATTTTTATTTACACACAAAAAGAAGTGTTAAGGAGTCGCATAATGGCAGAAAATACGCCAACAGAGCACGGTGAAGAATTAAAATCTGACGGTACACAAAAGGCGGAAGACCGCGTTAACAATCGTTCTCTTCGACCAAATAGCGATTCTTTTAAAGATTTTATGACAAGCAGCTGGGATAATCAGGAGCCAGAAGTTAAGCCTCTTGAATCCAGCAAGTATATTCCAGCACGTTTAGACGCACTTTCAAAGCGCTTCCCAGGAGAACGCTTAATTATTCCTGCAGGACAGCCAAAGGTACGCAATAACGATTGCGATTACGCTTTCCGCCCAGACACGACTTTTGCCTACTATACTGGCTTGGGTCAAGATTACGAGGCTGGAGCCGTACTTGTTATGGAACCGGTAGACGAAGACAGCAAGGAAGCTAAAGCCTGCAAAAATCATATTCCAGAGCTTTTTGTAGCCCCACGCGCAGATAACAGCACCTCAGCATTTTATAGGGATCCACACTACGGAGAATACTGGGTTGGCCCACGCGCAGGCTTAAAAGAACTTAAAGCCATGACCGGTATTGAAACGCGCGATATTGCTGAACTTGACGACGCTATTTCCAAGAACGTAAGCGACGACGCAAATGGCGAAGGCGTTCGCGTTCGAATTATTCGAGAAACCGACCCGGAGCTTACCGCAAAAGTTGAAACAATGCGCGAAGCAAGCGGATTTACAGACGAAGACGCTAATAGTTCCGCTGACGACAAACTGCACGAATTTGCTGCAGAGGCACGCATGCTTAAAGACGATTACGAAATTCGAGAAATGCGCAAAGCTATTGCAGCCACAAAACTTGGTTTTGACCGCATGCTTACGCGTTTGCCTAATGCTTTAGGTCATGAGCATTCCGAGCGCATGATTGAGGGTGCTTTTAATTCCGTTGCTCGCGAGGAAGGAAACGAAGTAGGCTACGACACTATTGTTGCTTCCGGCAAGCACGCGCCAATTTTGCACTGGATGCGCAATACTGGCGTTGTTTCCAGCGGAGAATTGCTACTTATTGATGCCGGCGTTGAAGTTAACAGCCTCTACACTGCTGACATTACACGCACTTTCCCAACAAACGGCAAGTTTACCGACTTGCAAAAGAAGCTTTACCAGTGCGTTCTTGACGCTCAGCAAGCTGGTTTTGAGGCTGCTAAGCCGGGCGCAACCTACTCAGATATTCACCACGCCTGCATGCGCGTGCTTGCAGAACACTTGCACGAATGGGGAATTTTGAAGGTAAGCGTTGAAGAATCACTGTCTCCAGAAGGCCAACAGCATCGACGCTGGCATGCGTGCGGCGTTGCTCATCATCTTGGTTTGGACGTGCACGACTGTGCTCAAGCACGCTACGAGTCTTATCAAGGCGCAAAAATTACTCCAGGCATGATCTTTACAATTGAGCCAGGATTATACTTTGCGTCTAACGATTTGATGCTACCGGAAGAAATGCGCGGAATTGGAATTCGTATTGAAGACGATGTTCTGATGACTGAAAACGGTCCAGAATGGCTTTCTATTGACATTCCAAAGCAAATCGATGACGTAGAAGCATGGATGGCCGAGCAAGCTCACAAAAGTGATATTTTTCAGCATTAATCAATAAATTAAAATAATAAAAAATATAATAAAACGAAATAATAATAAATATAGTACGCCAGCATAAGTTAAGTTAAACGTACACAATATGGCACTTATGGTGCGCTCTATAGAAACGTAACATGCATTGCGCATGTTACTTATCGCAAGGGCACACCATAATTGTTTATGTAGCATTTTTACAAGCAAAATTTGCACCAAAATGCTTTTGAAGAAGCGAGAAGATATTTATAAAAGTATAGCTCTACAAACTTGCTGCACTGACGCGCGCGAAAGGAATATTATGACTAAGCCAATTGTTCTTTCACTCGGCGAACTTTTATGGGATTTACTTCCACACGGAAAACGTGTTGGCGGAGCGCCAGCAAATTTTGCATATCATGCACAGTGCCACGGAGCGCAAAGTTGCATGATTAGTGCTGTTGGTCAAGACCAACTCGGCGACGAGCTGATTGACAAAGTGAACAAAGCCGGAATCACATCAATTATTCAACGCAACGCGTGGCCAACAAGCACTGTGGAAGTAACGCTAAAAAAGGGAATACCAGAGTACACTATTCTGCGAAATATAGCATGGGATCATATTCTTTACACTCGAGAGCTCATTGATTTAGTAGAACGAGCAGATGCGGTATGCTTTGGCACTCTAAGCTTACGTTCTCAAGAAACTCACGACACAATTTTACAATTGTTAAAGCATACTAAGCCTGGAGCAATGAAGTTCTTCGACATAAATATTCGAAGCGACCACTATTCTAAGGAACTTATTGATACTCTTCTTCAGCAAGCCACCGTTTTTAAGCTTAACGATTCTGAACTGTTCCTACTTAGAGACATGTTCAATATTCGCGACACTTCAGACGAGGAAGCTTGCAAGTGGTTCCAAGCTCGTTACGCACTAGATTATGTGATTCTTACAGGCGGCTCTACTTTTAGTACGATTACTACTAGCACCGGAGAAAGCTCTACTATTCCAACGCCACACGTTGATGTTCTTGACACAGTTGGTGCTGGGGACTCGTTCTCAGGAACATTCGCAGCACATATTCTTAAAGGCGAAAGTCTCGAAGAAGCGCATCGAGCAGCCGTTAATACCGCTGCATTCGTATGCACTCAGGAAGGCGCATGGCCAAAGTATCCTAAACAAATACCGGATTATTTAGCAAAAGCCGGAAAATAAAAATAAAAAATAAAATTTAACTCATAAAATCAATAACGCCACTTCATAACCTATGAAGTGGCGTTATTTAGTTCGTGGGGCCTCAGGGGCTTGAACCCTGGACCGACGGATTATGAGTCCGTTGCTCTAACCGACTGAGCTAAAGCCCCACGCTAACAAAGTTAGCAACGACTAGATTAGCACATACCCATAAACGTCGCCAACCTAAGTGAGTCGAACTCAAATAAAAAGCATCACACGCGCTCAGTTCGTCCGGAAGCAAAGTTATCAAGAGCACCAGTTGCGCGCAAAGCCAAGTAAACAAACCACACAAGCACGCCGGAAAGCAGCAATCCGCTTATAAGCTCTGTAATCATATGAATCGTAATATAAGTAGGAGATTTAGCCTGATACTTAGTGAAGCTTAAGAACACACCATACTCAAAAGCCACAAGCAAACCAGAAAGAGCACTCAAAGTCAAATTAAACTTTCGATACTTAGCAATCAAGAATGGAATTTCCGCAAAAACACCCTGCAGCAAAGCAGAAATAACAGTATCCCTAATATTAAAAGGAGAACCAAGCAAAACCTGCACAAAAGCTGCAACAACATTCACATACACTGCAGAACCAGGCTTACGAATTAAAAGAAGCGCAAGAGTGCCAGACAAATACCACACGCCGTGCGTAATACTTGCGAAACCAGGAAGAACCGCTGCATTAAGAGTACGAATTATTGGAATAAACACCAAGCCGTATCCGCACAAAATAACGCCAAAAACAGCAGATAAAGCAGCTCCCAAAGCAATATCTGCCACACGCCAACGCAAATTAGCAACAATTGAAGGCTCCGGATTAGCTTTAGCATTCGCACTATCCGTTACAGTAGTTGCAGAAGTTGCAGAATCTACAGAAGTAGATGATTTCGCTTCATCACTATCAATACTATTATCAATATTCGTGTTAAAAATATTGCTCATAAGAAATCCTTTATCTTAAAATGCTGCGCATTGTAAATACTTAACTGAGCACTTCCTGACCTACGCAACCCGGGCAGAAGCACCAACGAGTAAGTCTATCACCTTAAACAAAAGAAACACATGCTATAACAAATTTGCGTTATCAAAGTAAGTTATAACGCAATATAAAACCGCAGAAATCTAGGATTATAGGGGTTATAGGCCAAACTTTAGCAAGATGCAATCAAAAACAAAAAACACCGCTGAGATTTCAGCGGTGCTCTAATTTGTACCCCCTAAGAGAGTCGAACTCTTGTTGTCAGATTGAAAGTCTGGTGTCCTAACCGTTAGACGAAGGGGGCTTCGAACCAAACCATATGATACTAACACTCAGAAAAGAGTCGCGCAACTTACGGCGTGTTGAGATTAAGTACGTCTTAATTGCGTGTGTGTTTACGGTGGTTATGAGATGTGGCTGTGAGTGATGGGTGTTGCTTGTCTCGCAGCGCTACGCTCTTATACCTTATTTGGACTTAGTGGTTGCATAGTTAAGTTTAGTTTTTTACTTACTTTCTTTCAAAAATATTTATTTATCAAAAAGATATTACTATCGCTCCGCTTTTATATTGCTCGACCAAGCAACACCCACCCCTCACTCGTAAATTCACCCACCGTTGTTTTTTGGTGTGGCAGGAAGAGTGCTTGGTGTGGTGTGTGCGGCAGCGCTAATGCTAATGTTCGCTAATCAACAGAAATCAGCATCAGCAGAGCAGTGATGTATACTTTTTGGTAGCATAAAACAAGAGTTCGAGCATGACTAAAGTCATGTGAATTTAACTAAAAGCGTATAGCCGAATAACGAAAGTAATCTAATGAGCAGTGAAAATGAAAACGAAAACACTATGCAAGCCAAGCAACGCACTGTATTGTCGTTTGTGCGTCGTTCTGGACGCTTAGATGCGCGTTTACAGCACGCTCAGGAGCGTTATGCAAGTCAGTACTTACTAGATGTTACTGAAGCTCCTGGCTCTTTTAGATTGCGCGAAAATTTGCACATTACGCATGATTGGATTAAAGATAAGTGGGGCAATAATAATCCGCTTATTGTTGAAATCGGTTCCGGTCAGGGCGAAAACGTTGTTGCTGCAGCAGAACGTTTGCCGGAAACTAACTTTTTGGCGCTTGAAGTTTATGATCCAGGCGTTGCTCATACAATGCTTTTAGCTGGAAAACAAGGTTTAACTAATCTTCGTATTGCGCAAATTAACGCTCCTGATTTCTTCGCAGCTTGTGACCGCGGAGTTTTAGAAGAAGTTTGGACTTTCTTCCCGGATCCATGGCCTAAGATGCGTCACCATAAGCGTCGTATTGTGCAACCAGAGCTTGCCTCTACAATCCACCAGGCGTTGCGTAAAGAGGGCGTTTGGCGCATTGCTACAGATATTGAGGACTATGCTTTGCACGTGCATGAGGTTATGGATTCTCGCGAAGATTTCGCGAACATTGGCGAATTAAGCGTAAGCCTTCCAATTGAGCATGTTGGAAAAGGTACTGCCGATACTGCAGCAGCTCTTCCACACGCAGATTTTAACGAATCTGAGCGCTTTGCTGGTCGAGTTCTTACTAATTTTGAGCGTAAAGGTTTGGATGCTGGTCGCACGATTCACGACTTCACTTATCTTGCGCAATAAATAAAAAGCAGCGAAAGTGTTAAACAAACGCTGCTTAATTAAGATTTTTATTGCGTAATACGCTTTAAGAGAACAAGTCTCGAGCAGTATTGCCGTTTGGAGCATCCTCTACTTTAATATTCACTTGTGCAGGACTGAGCAAGAACACGCGAGGAGTTACACGCTCAATAGAACCGCGCACGCCGAATACTACGCCAGCAGAGAAATCAACAATTCGATACGCCACAGACTCAGTTACACCAGTTAAATTAAGCACTACTGGAACGCCATCTCTTAAAGCGCGACCAACCATTTGCGCATCGTCATAAGACTTTGGATGAATGGTAGTAATACGGCTCATGCGATTAAGACTTGCGCGAGCAGAAGTGCCACTAGAGCGAGAATCGTCTCCGTGCTGCGACGCAACAGGTGTTACCGATCGATCGTTGTCAAAGGAAGTTTCTGGAACATCAGCTTCAACATAATCATCATCTTCTTGAACATCTGCCATACCAACGTACGACATTACGTTCTTCATAAAGCTAGCCATGAAGCCACCCTCCTCTCGTTACACCTAACGCAAAAAATCAGGAATATCTAGTTCATCCGGTTCAGAAGACTGCGGCTGAGCAGGTTCTGGATTAGATGCATACTGCTGATTTGCTGCAGTATCAAACATAGAAGGCACAGAAGCAGGCTGCTCTGCTTGTGTAGCAGCAGATTCTTCCCTCATAGCAGAAGTAGACTTTGCTGGAGCAACAGACTTTACATCTGCCTGCATATCAACAAACTGGCCGGCTGTTGCTGAAGATTCTTCCGACTTAGAGTGAGCGTCGAAACCTGCAGCAATAACAGTCACACGTACTTCGTCACCGTAGGAATCATCCAAGGAAAGACCCCAAATAATTTGTGCTTCTGGATGAATAGCCTTACGAACAAGCTCAGTTGCAGCAGACGCTTCTTGAAGCTTCAAATCGCTTGGGCCTGCGATGTTAATCAAAGCACCGTGAGCACCTTCAATGCTTTCCTCAAGAAGAGGCGAGCTGATAGCGATTTCGGCAGCCTGAGTTGCACGATCTTCGCCCTTTGCAGAACCGATGCCGAAGAGTGCTGTACCTGCGCCGCGCAAAATAGCGGTAACATCGGAGAAGTCCACATGAATGTACGAATTTGTGGTAATCAAATCCGTAATACCTTGAACGCCAGCAAGCAATGCGGTATCTGCCGTCTTAAATGCTTCAATAATACCGATTGTGCGATCCGAAATTTCCAAAAGACGATCGTTTGGAATTACGATTAACGCATCAACTTCTTTGCGAAGATTTTCGATACCAAGTTTTGCAGATGCAGCACGCTGCGGGCCCTCAAAACCGAATGGACGCGTAACAACTGCAATAGTTAAAGCACCCTGCTGATGCGCAGCACGAGCAACTATTGGGCTAGCACCAGTGCCTGTACCGCCGCCTTCGCCGCAGGTAACGAACACCATATCAGCGCCCTTAAGTGCTTCTTCAATATCTGATTGATGATCCTGTGCAGCTTTTGCACCCTTCTCAGGATCAGCACCAGCACCAAGACCTCGGCTTGAAGCGTCCGATAATGAAATCTTTACATCAGCATCAGAACGCAGTAAATCTTTAGCGTCAGTATTAATGGCTACAAATTCTACATTCTGTAGACCCTCGCTGATCATCCGATTGACGGCGTTACCGCCGGCACCACCGACGCCGACTACCTTGATGATGGTTTTGTCGTTGAAATTGTCAGTCTGGGCAATCTCGCTCACCGTTTTCTCCTGTCACTCACGCACGTTTACACAATATTTTAGCGCAAAACGCTCGATACTGACGACGTTTTAACAATAAACTGAAAAAATGTCACTGATTTGATAATACACCGGGCTATATGCAAATATACATAGCCGGTAATTTTCTTTGAATAATCACAAGATAATCGCAAAATAATCAGCATATAAAAATGGCCAAAAGCCTAGAAAACTCTAGTAACTAGCATCCATTGGGTCGTCGCCAAACAAGGCTTCGCGTTCCTCGTGACTTGTAGTACGAGAATCCAACCAGCCGTATGGCAAATGAACTTTTTTAGCAAAACGCACACGCCCACGCGGCGTGTCTAACACTTGTTCCGGCAGACGAAGAGAGCCATCGAGCATGTTGAGATTGCGCTTAACATCCTCAATAGACTCGCATTCCATAAAGTTTTTGCGAGTTCCTCCCCCAACCGGAAAACCCTTTAAATACCAAGCGATATGCTTACGCAAGTCGTGAACAGCCATACGCTCGTCGCCATCATAAAACTCAACCAAAAGATTTAAGTGGCGCAAAATAACTGAGCCAACTTCCGCCAAAGTTGGATTAACGCGTTCACTACTGCCCGCACAAGCGTTACGAATATCTGCAAAAATCCAAGGCCTACCCTGGCATCCGCGACCGATAGCAACGCCAGCACAACCAGTTTCTTTAAACATTGCGAGCGCATCTTGCGCACCCCAAATATCGCCATTGCCAAAAACGGGAATATCAAGCGCCTCAACAAGCTCCCCAATACGCTGCCAGTCTGAATGACCGCCATAATATTCTGAAGTTGTGCGAGCATGCAAAGTTACAGCAGCGCATCCTTCTTCTTGCGCAATATGTCCAGCTTGCATAAAAGTTTCATGACTCTCGTCAATACCAACACGGAATTTTGCCGTAACAGGTATTCCTGCAGGTTCGCAAACAGAAACAACGCGGTGCAAAATTTCTTGCAACAAATCAGTTTTCCAAGGAAGAGCAGAACCGCCGCCGCGTCTTGTAACTTTAGGAACTGGGCAGCCGAAGTTTAAGTCAACATGGTCAGCCATGTTTTCGTCAACAACAATTCGAGCAGCCTGCTCTACAATAGAAGGATTAACACCATAAAGTTGCAGCGAGCGCACTTTTTCGCTAGGCGCAAAACGGCAAAGTCTAAGAGCTTTTGGATTTCGTGCAACTAATGCTCTAGCCGTAATCATTTCTGCCACGTAAAGCCCGTCCGGACCAAATTCACGGCAGATTACGCGAAATGGCCAGTTGGTAATTCCAGCCATTGGAGACAAAACAACAGGAGTAGCAATATGAACTTTCCCTAAATCCACTGGTTTTATAGAAAAATTCATATTGCTTTAACTCCATTCACTTTAATAATATTTTGCTTTAATGCTTAAGCTACACTTAAACGATACTTAAGCGCGATTTAGTACAAGCCGCCAGCAGTTGCGATTTTAACAGGCTTAGATTCGTCCTCGCCTGCTTCTTTAGCAACATCCGTAGCGCCGTCAGCCGAACGAGTGCCAACGATTTCAACAGGTCCTTGCGGATACTTAACGCGCTTCTCGTTAATGCGGCTAGCAACGTAATCTGCAACCTTGTCCAAAGAAACGCGCTCTTGCTGCATAGTGTCGCGCTCGCGGATAGTAACAGCATGATCTTCCAAAGTATCGAAGTCAACTGTTACGCACAAAGGAGTACCGATTTCGTCCTCACGACGATAGCGGCGGCCAATAGCGCCTGCTTCGTCATAATCAATAACCCAATCGTGCTGGCGAAGATCCGCAGCCAAATCTTGAGCAACAGACTGCAATTCTGGCTTCTTACTCAAAGGCAACACTGCAGCCTTAACAGGAGCCAAACGAGGGTCAAGTCGAAGAACAGTACGCTTGTCAACGCCGCCCTTAGTGTTTGGAGCTTCATCGACATCGTAAGCATCAACCAAGAACGCCATAAGCGAGCGCGTAAGACCAGCAGCAGGCTCAATAACGTAAGGAACGTACTTTTCGCCAGTAGCCTGGTTAAAGTAGCTCAAATCCTCGCCGGAATGCTTAGCATGAGCAGACAAATCGTAGTCAGTACGGTTTGCAATACCCTCAAGCTCTCCCCAGTCCGAACCTTGGAAGCCGAATTTGTATTCAATATCGACAGTGCGCTTGGAATAGTGGCTGAGCTTCTCCTTAGGATGCTCGTACATGCGCAAGTTTTCTGGCTTCACACCCAAATCCACATACCAGCGAACGCGAGTGTCAATCCAATACTGATGCCAAGCTTCGTCGGTTCCAGGCTCTACGAAGAACTCCATTTCCATCTGCTCGAACTCACGAGTGCGGAAAATAAAGTTTCCAGGCGTAATCTCGTTACGGAAAGACTTACCAATATTTGCAATACCAAAAGGCGGCTTTTGACGAGTAGAAGTCATGACGTTCTTAAAGTCCACAAAAATACCCTGAGCTGTTTCAGGACGCAAATAGTGCAAGCTGTTTTCGTCTTCAACAGGGCCTAAATGCGTTCGGAGCATCATGTTGAAGTCACGTGGCTCAGTCCAGTTTCCGCGAGTTCCGCAATCTGGGCAAGCAATATCTTTTAAGCCGTTTTCTGGCATTTTATCGCCATGCTTTTCGGCATAAGACTCTTCCAACTTGTCTGCACGATGACGCTTATGGCAGTTCAAGCACTCAATCAAAGGATCGTTAAACACGGAAACGTGACCGGAAGCAACCCAAACTTGCGAAGGCAGAATAACGGAAGTATCCACGCCAACAACATCGCCGCGCGTGGTTACCATGTAGCGCCACCATTCGCGCTTGATATTATCCTTTAACGCAACGCCCAACGGACCATAATCCCACGCGGAGCGCGTGCCACCGTAAATTTCGCCAGCTGGGAACACAAAACCTCGACGCTTAGCCAAGGACACGACTTCATCAAGCTTTGAAACAGCCACAATACACCTTTTCGTAAAACTAGAAAATTCGGGTGAAACGGTGTTAATTATAGAAAAACCCTGTGACGCTTGTAGAATTATCAAAATAACATAAATATTGCAGTTCGTTTGCTGTTGCGCGAGTTTAAAGGAATTACTATGAGCGAAAATAATAGCGAGAATACAAAAGACAATGCAAACGCTCACAAAACTAACACTGTTGCGGCGTTGTGCATTGCTCCAAGCGGAGTTGGTGACGAGTTAAGCGAGTACGTTGCGGATGCTGTGAAAGTTATTCGCGATTCTGGATTAAAAAACGAAACTAACGCAATGTTCACGAATATTGAGGGCGAATTTGATGACGTTATGCACGTTGTTCGTGACGCAACTATGACGCTAGTTAATAAAGGATACCGAACTGGCGTAATTCTAAAGCTAGACATTCGCCCTGGTTTTAGCAATCAAATTGACGCAAAAGCTGCTCTTGTAGATAAAATTCTCGACGAACGGAATAAAGAAGAATAAAAACTGAAATCAAATAATCTCAAATAATCTCAAAACTCAAAAAAGTTATAATACAACAAAGGAAAGCAGGAATTTATGCTGCAACTTACGGCAGTTCAGAAAATATTATCCGATTTAGATGAAACCCAAGCAGAACGAGAAAAACAATACAAATACTTTCATCAACATCCTGAACTGTCAATGAAAGAAGATCATACAGCTCAAACAATTATTGATATTCTTAGCAAAGCTGGGATTGAAACAAAACGAGTTGGAAAAACAGGCGTTGTGGCAGAGATTAAAAACGGCGAAGGTCCTGTTGTTGCTATGAGAGCGGATATCGATGCGCTTCCAATTAAAGAAAATTCAGGAAAAGATTACACTTCAACAGTTAGCACGCAAGACGAAAATGGCAAAACGGTTGGAGTTTCACACGCTTGCGGTCACGATTTTCATATTTCCAGCCTACTTGGTGCCTTGAAGGCTTTTAATGAACATAAAGATGCTTGGAGAGGAACGTACATTGGCGTTTTTCAGCCTGGAGAAGAAACAGCTCAAGGCGCAAAAGACTTGGTGGAAAATGGCATTACGAGCATGATTGCAAAGCCCGACGTTTACCTTGGTCAGCATGTGTTGGGTGCTATTCCTGCAGGAACAGTCGGTATTCGTCCGGGCGCGTTCTTAACTACTGCAGCTTCGATTCGCGTGCACATTTTTGGTAAAGGTTCGCATGGTTCTATGCCCGAGTTGAGCGTTGACCCGGTGGTTGTTGCTTCATCAATTGTGCTTAAATTGCAGACGATTGTTTCTCGCGAACTTGCAGCTAAAGATTACGCAATTGTTACAGTTGGCGCGCTTAATGCAGGAAGTAAGTCGAATATTATTCCTGATGACGCCGAGCTTTTAATTAACACAAGAACTTATAGCGAAGATACTCAAGAATTTGTGCACAATGCTATTGAACGAATTGTGCGTGGAGAGTGCGAGCTTGCAAGATGTCCTAAAGAACCAGAGTTTACGTATTCTGATCACTATCCGCTTACGAATAATGATCAGAATGCATCTTTGCGCGTGCGTAAAGCTTTTGATGAATACTTTGGAGAAGATTCTGTAGATATTTCGCGCGCTTCTGCTTCGGAAGATTTTTCTATAGTCGCGAACGCTTTTAAAACTCCTTACGCTTACTGGGGCTTAGGTGGTTTTGCGGATATGCAGAATGCTCCTGGAAATCACAATCCGGCATTCGCCCCAGATTTGCAGCCCACTCTTAATCGCGGATTAGAAGCTGCAGTCGTAGCAGCTTGCGCTTGGCTCGCTAGCGAAAAGTAACAAATCTTAGTGGGATACTAGGCATTTTTTACGCCACCAAATCTGCGGTCGCGATGCGCATAACGGTCAATCGACCTCCACAGCGCTTCGCGGCCGTAATCCGGGAAGAGTTCTGGCACAAAATCAAGCTCCGCGTAGGATGCTTGCCAAGGCAAAAAGTTGCTAGTGCGCTGCTCGCCGGAAGTGCGAATAACCAAATCGCAATCTGGAATATCCGGATTATACAAGTGCTCAGCAATCATTTTTTCAGTAACACGATCGCCCTTAATTTTGCCATTTTGAATTTCTTTAGCAATTTGTGCACAAGCATCCGCAATTTCTGCTCGCCCACCGTAGTTTATGCAAAAAACAACGTCAATAGTTTTGTTGTTCTTGGTAATTTCCTGCGCTTTTTCCAACTCGTCAATAACAGACTTCCATAATCTAGGGCGCCTTCCTGCCCAACGAACGCGCACTCCCCACTCGTTCATTTGCGCAATTCTGCGGTGAATAATATCCCTAGAAAATCCCATTAAAAAGCGCACTTCTTGCGGCGAGCGCTTCCAATTTTCCGTGGAAAAAGTGTACAAACTTAAATAGCGCACTCCCGCTTCAATAGCGCCGGCAATAGTGTCAAAAACAACAGGCTCTGCGGCCTTATGGCCTTCTGTTCGAATCATTCCGCGCTCTTTTGCCCAGCGACCATTGCCGTCCATAATCACGCCAACATGGCGAGGAACCTTGCCCTTAGGAAAATCTGGTATGCGAGAAGGGTCACTAAAAGGAGCCGCCGGAATATTAAGCGACGTATAATCCACGTTTTCAAAAGCCATACTTACGAATGTAACAACCCCATTGAACGAATAAGACACACATCTAAAACAGCGTATTTATAAAATACGCAATCATCTACATATTCATTTCTTCTCGCTTAGGGTTAAGGAACTTTGCCAAACCAAATGCTCTTAAAATTGCAGCTAAAATAATTGGCAAAATTGAAAGAGTTATAAATGTATACGCAAAGTGTTCAAGATAGAAGTAAGAGATGCTTGAACCACTAATAATATCAAAAATAAGCATAATTATTACATAAGCAAAAGTAGAAATTAATACGCCAAGAATAGACCCGCCTATATTAGAACGTTTGCGAACAACAAACTGTCTTTGGAAAACCTCTAAAAGAATAATAAAAACCAATGTTGCAATCAGGTAAAGAATAAAATGCATTATATCGAAATAATTATGATTCCAAATGTAGTAAATAGTTTGAACAATAAACCAAACAATAGAAGGTATAATAACAAAATTATTTTTACGAGCAACTTGCGCAAAACCCAATACTACCGAAAATGGAATTAAATTATATGCAAAATAAAGCCATGCAGTGCTCAAGGAATAACCATAACCAAAAGTTTGAATTGGATGATCAAGAATAAGATATGCGCCAATTGCAACAGCAATAGATAAAATAATTACTAAACCTATTTCTTTTTCGTTCCATTGTGAACAAAAAGTATTAACAAGCTTTTCGTGCTCATTAAAACGATTGTATAAGCTAGATTGAGCGTAACCTCTAGGCGCACCGTATTGCGGCATACCAGGCCCACCGTACTGCGGACCACCGTATTGCGGACCACCGTACTGGTTTACACCGTACTGAGACTGGGCGTAGCCTTGTGGATTTCCATTTTGCATCTGTGCGTAGCCTTTTGGGCTGCCATACTGCGGAGCACCATACTGTGAGCCATACTGCGGCTGAGCATACTGCTGCTGCGGCTGAGCATACTGTGGCTGGCCGTACTGAGTTTGAGAATACTGCGGCTGCTGAGAGTAAGTTTGTTGCGACTGAGCATACTGCTGTTGAGCATACTGTGGCTGCGCATACTGCTGCGGCTGGGTCGGCTGATATTGATTCTGTTGGTACTGATCCTGCTGGTACTGATCCTGCTGGTACTGAGATTGTTGATACTGATTCTGCTGATACTGAGATTGATCATATTGCGGCTGATTGTACACATCAGATTGCTGATTTACATAAGATTGCGCGTTTTGAGAAGAATTTTCAGCATTATAAGAATTACTGTTCTCGCTATTAGTCTGATTATTCACAGCGTCAGAATTGTTATTAACGTCCATTTTGACTCTCTAGCTCTCGTAAAACAAACACTTAACGCTCATTTTACTACACGAATAAAAAATATTAAAAGACTTAAATCAGCAAATCGCAAAAGGCAAAAAGCGCAAAATATTGAAAATACTAAAATCTAACGAAAAAATTACGAGCAAGCTAATCAGAAATTAATCCTATTGAACGAATTGGTCGCTCAAGATAATACTCCGCCCAAAGTTTTGCGCAAGAAAGAGTAGAAGAATCGATTGGCACGCCGTCAATAGAAGACCAATCGCCTTGTAAAAGTGCGAATAGTTGAAGACGCGTTTCGTCGGAACAAATAATAGATTCGGGAGTATGATCACCAGCACACATAACGCCACCAGCAGATGGAGAAAAGTAGCACAAATTTTCTTCTTTTCCGCAAACAACGCAAGTTTTTAAACGCGGAGACCAACCAGCCAAAGACATTGCGCGCAAAAGGTATGAAATTCCAATAGCATTCGGCGCATGCTTTCTGTTAGATAGCGACGACAAAGCAGCAGTAAGTAGACGATACTGCCCGGAAGTATCTTGATATTCACGCATATACTCATCCGTATACTCGTTGGAAACTAGAGCATCCGCAACTTCCAGCATAACGCTTGCATACTCATAGGACGTATAATCGGCACAAATCGAGCCAGCGTAGGCAGATATAGAAACAGCCTGAGATACAACATCCAAAGACTTTCCTTGCGCCAAAAGAACGTCAACGCGCATAAGAGGCTCAAGTCGGCCACCAAAGCGCGATTTAAGACGACGAACTCCTTTTGCAACAGCACGAACTTTTCCATGCTGCTTTGTGAGCAAAACTACAATCCTATCTGCTTCACCCAAAGGAAAAGCACGAAGCACAACGGCTTCATCGCGATACAACGGCATAAATCAAAGTGCCAGTCTAAAATTATGCAAATCTTAGCAAATAAAAGCGGTTACGCTAAGCCGTCGCTAGTATCGTCATTAGTATCGTCATTATCTGAATCATTATTGAAAGAAGTTGATTCATCAATATGACCGATTATTGGGAATGAAAGATCCGGAATATCCAAACTCAATGGCTTGCTAGGCTCTAAATGCGTAACTGGGATTTGCATAGAATCAGACGCACGCTTTGCAGGAGCTGCAGGCGGGAAAGATGGTATAGAAGACGCAGGTGCAGGTGCAGGTGCAGGTGCAGGTGCAGATTCAGCAGCTTCGTGCATACGATGCGAAACCGGAGGGAAAGCAGGAGGCACGCTCGGCGGCGCAGTCTTGGAAGCAGAGGAATTATGCATTACTGTGGCACTTTGCAAAAGCTCATCGTTACTATCTTCATCTTCAAGATTTGCGGACTTGCTTTCTGCAGAATGAGCCGTAAAGATTGCGCGCTCAGACTTATTTAGAGCTTCAAACGAATCACTAGAAGGTTGATTATTGTAATCAACCGGAGCAAAAATGCTTTGCTTTTCGTGATCAGGAACATTAGGAACCAATTGAGAGCGAGTAATCTTTGGCAAAACGTTTGAAGCTTCGCCCTTTTCTGCAGAAGAAGCTACAGAAGAAGCTACAGAAGATGCACTAGACACCTTTGCTGCAGGAGCAAAAGATGGAGCGTCAGAAGCGGCAGAAGCAGCCGCAGAAGAAGCAGCCGCAACGGACGCGCGCTTATCTTCAGCAGCAGACGCAGCAGCAATAGCCTCAACAAGAGTATGTCCTGAATAATCAGAATCAACGTACTTGTCTAAACGCTTAAGAGATTCCAAGCTACTTAACAAACGCACGCAAGCATTCAAGTAGTAATCAACCTGACGCTCATCATAACCATGTTTGCCAGTTTTTTGAGTGAAAATAACATTAGAAACATATGTGGAGTTGATGTCATTCAAAGTATTTTCGTCGGTTTCCCACTCAAGCTCGTGACCAAGCATAAGCGCAATCTTATCTAAAGCTTGATCAACCATAATATCTACTTGCTTACGAGCATAAGATGGTCGACGAGAAGCACCGTTATCAAAACGTTCACGATAATCACGCTGAGCATGCTTCAAAAGCTTACGATACAACTCTTCGGCACGAGCTTTCCAAGCTACCCTACCGCACTCGGAAATCTCCTGCTCTGTGCATTTGTCAACAACTGCGCGCTCTAAGCGAGACAGTGCAGCATCAACCTGCCCAATAACATAACCATTGCGCTCTAAATCAAAAGAAACTTCTTGAATGTCTTGCTGAGTAAGTCGAGCCTCATCGCTTTCATACAAAGTGTGCGCACGCTCCAGAAAAGCATCTACCTGTGCGACGTTATATCCTAACTTACGCTTACCCACACGCTCCATTCCTGAAGCATTACGAGCGGTATCAGGTTTATGAGTCATCTACTATCGACCTCCTGAGCACATGTTTCCATTGAGTATACTCTACGCGATTGTTGAGACGCGCGCCACACGTTGCATTCGTACATACCTTCATGTATGTTTTTACTTTGTTGCAAACGGGCGATTAGCTCAGCTGGCTAGAGCGCCACCTTTACACGGTGGATGTCGGGGGTTCGAGTCCCTCATCGCCCACTTTCTGTTCGATTTGATTCTATTATTTAAATTTTTTTATTTAGATTCTCTTATTTTGTATTTATTTTGTATTTACATCTTTTGCGCTACAGCTTGGCAATTTATCTGCGCCACGGCCAGAACCTATAGATTTCAACGCTTTATAAGCTTCATCAATCGTACTAACTCGAACAACTCGCAAACCTTGTGGAACATGACCAACTACTTCGTCGCAATTATCTTTAGGAGCTAAAAACCAGGTAGCACCATCTCGCTTAGCCGCAATCATTTTTAGACGAATACCGCCAATAGCACCAATTTTCTTCGATTTTTCAATAGTTCCAGTGCCGGCTATAGTTTTACCGCCAGTTTCACTTTCAGGCGTAAGCTTATCTAAAATTCCAAGCGTATACATCATTCCTGCAGAAGGACCACCAACATCTTCAATATGCAAACGCAACTTCACACCCTTAGTATTAATTCCAAGATGCTTAGAGGCGTATTGTAAAGCAACGTTTTGCGCAACATCCTGCGAATTGTCCATTTCGTGTTCGGATTCTTTATCGTAATCATCTGCATTCTGGCCAACAGGAACAATTGCTTCGCGAGGAATTATCTCTTTTTGAGGATCCAGCCACGAAATAAGCGCGTAAAATGTTGAAACTTCATACCCTGGAACTCCAGAAGTATTAACAGTGAGCATTAATAATTTTCCGCTATCTTTATGCTTTGCATGATTTGAAAGTATTTGAATTACAGGAAGCTTTGAATTTCCAGAAACACCAAGCACATCCTGAGTAGGCCCCGGCTCTTCTACAACATACGCACTTGGTAGCATCAGCGCAATTAACGCAACTACTACGGCGAAAAATCCCGCAAAATAGCGCAAAGAATGTGAATCAATATACAAAATTAACTGCTTCGCAAATGTTAGCAATCTACCTGATAACCTACTAAATATGCGCAAACGTTTAGAAAAGCCAAGCATGTTTGTATCATTACACAAGCCCTATATAGATTAATTTAATTTTGTATTTGACTTATAATGCAAATAAAGCAAAATATAATGCAAAATATAATGCATAAAACATAATATATAAAACATATTTGCTTGAAACCGCAGCAAAAGGATGAACTCATGAACGATGATGCAATTCACCAGTGGCTTATTGAATGCTTTGGGCCAATACAAGGCGAAGAAGCATGGAAACAACTTGAACAACTTCCTTTTGAGTTGCGCGAACAACTCTTAAATCAGAATCCAGATAAGCTTCCTAAACCGGACGAAGTTCGTAGCATGATGCAAGCTTTCAGCGCGGGAGGACTAAATAATCCTAATGAAATGGAAGCAACACTTGAAGAAGGGCCAATTAACCAAAAACTTGCGCAATCAATTGCATTACAACGAGCAACCGGAGATCAAGGCAACGTAAATGCAGAAGTTGCTGACTCAGCTAGGCGTGCGCTAAGCCAAGCAAATTTGTGGCTAGATATTACGTGCAATTTCAACCCTGCTCCAGGAACACCAGCGGTACTTTCAAGAGCAGATTGGGTTGAAGGAACACTCGGATCATGGGTAAAATTCGCAAATCCTGTTGCAAAATCCGTGAACGAAGCGCTTACTTCTGTTATTGAGGAGAGATTGCGCGATGTGGACGATGCTGAAGTAAAAGGACTTTTTGCAGGAGTTGTGCCAATTCCGCTGCCTGAAGGAATGAATAATCCGTCGCAACTAATGAAACTACTCGGAAACACTTCCTTTGCTATGCAATTAGGTCAAGCTGCAGGCGCACTTTCGCACGAAGTACACGGAAGTTTTGATCAAGGACTTGCGTTATTGCAAAATCCTGCTGGAGGCTTAATTCCATACAACTGCATTGAATACGCAAAAGTGTGGGAGTTAGATATTACAGAAGTCATGAATTATTTGGCTTTGCGAGAAGCAGCTCACGCAAGACTATTCGCATCCGTGCCATGGCTTATGCCGCGATTTGAGTCGCTGATTATTAAGTACGCAAACGGAATAAACATTGATTTAGAGGCGATGGAAGAACAACTTCGCGACGTGGAAACTATGAATCCGGAAGCAATTTCGGGTGCTGTAAATTTGCAGAATATTGGTAGCAACGATTCTGAGGAGCAGCGTCAAGCATTGCACAGTTTAGAAACACTGCTTGCGCTTGTTGAAGGATGGGTTGATTGCGTTACTTGGCAGGCTGGAATGGCTCATATTGTGCATATTGAACAGTTGCGAGAAATGATGCGTCGCGAGCGCGCTGCAGGAGGCCCGGCAGAAGTGACTTTCGAATCGCTTTTGGGATTGAAACTTAGACCTCGCCGAATGAGAGAAGCAACTAAATTGTGGGAAAAGATTACTCAAGAGCGCGGAATTGATAAGCGAGATAGTTTGTGGAGTCACCCGGATTTGCTACCAACTTTGCAGGAAACTAGCGAAAACGCGAAGGAAGATGGTAGCGAATCTAATCATGAAAATAGTAGCAAAAACGTGGACGCAAATAGCAGCGAAGTCTTAGATACTAGCTTAGGTACTAGCAGTAGCGAAAATTGGGATGCCGACTTTAGCAAGCTACTTGAGGAAGAAGAGCGCAAAAAGAAGAAAGACGACGAAAACTAGATCAAGCCAAGAAGCGACTAGGAGCGCGATTCATCCCCGCGCTTCCCTCTTTTCGGCAAGCGTAAGACAGGTGAAGCGTTTTTTCAGCACGAGTCACAGCAACATACATAAGTCTGCGCTCCTCTTCTATATCTTCATCTGTAGAAGCAGAACCGAATGGTATTAAGCCTTCCGAGCAACCAACCACATAAACGTGCGCAAACTCCAAACCCTTAACTGCGTGAATAGTAGAAACCGTAACTGTTGAAATATCAAGCGTTTTAGAAGCATCACCCGCATCTAAAGAAGCCGGGGTTTGCGCGTCTTCCAGAACATTTCGCTGCCAGCCAACGTCTCTTCTCACTCGATACGGCATTTTGGCAAATTTCAAAGCTTTGCAAATAACCTGCTGCTGAGCGTTAGTGCGCGTTAGTATTGCGCAATCTCCCGGATTAGCAACGCCGCTTTTTACAAGCTTTGCAATTTGATTGACCACACCTAAAGCTTCATCAACATCAGTCGCAAAAACCTGCTGCGAAACACGAGTACCGCCTTTAGTAAGAGACTTAACTTTTACGTAGTCACGCTTATACGGCGAAGAAGCAAGCACGCGATTAGCAATACCAACTATGCGCTCTGTGGAACGATAATCCGTATTCAAACTAATATCTGCACTTATTGGAGCAAATTCTTGCGGAAAAGCTAACAAATCGTAGCTACTTGCGCCGGCAAACGAGTAGATAGTTTGAGCAGGGTCGCCCACTACGCAAATATCACGATTCTGCCCCATCCACAACCGCAACAATTCATGCTGTAAAGGAGACACATCCTGATATTCGTCGACTGTAATCCAACCAATTGATTGACGAATACGCCTAGAAGATTCCGGAAAATTTCGCAAAATATGACATGCAAGCAAAAGAATATCGTTAAAATCAATACAATTATGCGAATTTTTTTCTGTTTCGTAAGCTTCGTAAACGTCAACGAATTGCTGCGGTTCTAATCCTGCAGGAGGCAGGCGATGAGTTGCAGCACAAGCGCGAATATAATCATCCGGCGCAATAAGCGAAACTTTAGACCAGTTGATTTCCGCCAAAATATCTCGAGCTTGCAGCAAAGTTAAGCCATCAAACTCTGGGTAACGCTTAAGAGCTGCAGATATTATTTGCTTAGGATCTTCCATAATAGACGGAAAAGGAGCTGAACAAACTTCACTCCACACGCTACGAATCTGCTGCAATGCAGCCGAGTGAAAAGTTGCAACACAACCAATATTTTTAACGCCAAGAGCCTCGATTCTAGAGCGCATTTCCGCAGCAGCTTTTACAGAAAAAGTAACTGCCAAAACTCTTTCAGCATCCCACTTACCGCTAGCGCAAGCATACGCAATTCGACGCGTAATAGTGCGCGTCTTACCAGCTCCAGCGCAAGCAATAATGCGCACCGGACCTTCTACTGCCGTGGCAGCTAAACGCTGCGAATCATCCAAACCATCTAAAAGAGCTTCTGGAGAAGGCACTTGCGAAAGTTTAGAAGAAGTCACTTGCGAAGTCACTTGCGAGGTCACTTGCGAAGTCACTTGCGAGGTTTCTGGCGAATAATTCATACCTACTATTGTGGCAGCAATAACGACGCTTGTGCAAGCTGAATAAAAACATGTGTATAACTTACGAAAAATTGGCAAAATTTCGGTGCTTTGTATTACTGTGGGAGTGTGACACAACTCAGTAGATTCAAGTTGGCAGCACTGGCATCTGCAGCCATGCCCGAAGTACAGTTTGCAGGAACGCGCCAAAGTGAGCAAGTTAATGCCACTGATACCGCGGCTGGAATTTCTCACGCCGTTGTGCAAGATGTTTCAGGTAAGCTTTATGACATTTTTATTAGTGCAGAAAACAAGGGTCGCAAGCGCTTGCGCGACCGAGCTCGTGCAGCATGGACGCTTGAGCACAGCAAAGATTTAGCAGCTTTGGGATTTGCGTACGACACTATGCTTACGTTTATTCCAGGAAAACGCGAAGGCGAAGAAAACAATACTGCAACCGCGAATGCTACAAATAATGCAGATAGCGCAAATCTTAAGCAGACTATGCAAATGTCTAGCATTATTTCCGACGAAAATGACAATGACACTGTGCTTATTTGCGAGCATCTTGAAGGAAGCGCGCGCGACTTGCGTCTTCTTACAACGGATGATTGCGCAAATGTTGGAACTGCAATCGGCGCAATTCACAGACTTCGACCTAGCTTCGTAACTCGCGGAAAATATCCTGCTTTTACTACTGGCCAAATTCGAGCACAGTTAACCGGTTGGATTAAAAGGCTTCGTCAAGCAGGTCACATTCCAACAGAAATTACGGACAGCTGGTCCAGAGTGTTGGAAACTGAAGGATTGTGGTCATTTGAAACATGCCCAGTACACGGCGGCTTTGTTGACGGAGATATTCTGTTTTCAGGATCTACTATTACTGCCGTAACAAATTGGCAGGGAATGCAAATTAACGATCCTGCTCGAGATTTGGCTTGGATTTTTGCAAAACTCAACGAACAGCGCAGAAACGCAGTACTTTCTGCATACGGCAGGATGATGGGATCTCGTCTCGATAGTTTGATTATGCTTCGAGCGAATTTGTGGCTGCAAATGGAGCAAGTTGGAGATTTTATTCAGGCTTTGCAGCGTGCAGACACAACAAGTATTATGCGTTTTAAGGCGCAGGTGGAACGTTTAGCGCACGAGCTTAGCCGTATTAGCAATGCTCAAGCCGCTAAAACTCACTCTGCTGGAAGCCCTGCTTCTACTATTACTGTTGGCACGCTTCTTGAAAACGACAACACAAAAAGTCGCCAAATTTTGCAAAATAATTCTTCTGAAAATGCTGCAAATTCCGCAAATACCGCAAATGGAGACGAAACCAATGAGCGCGATATTACGGTTGAAGGAAATGTTTCTAAAGATAGCGATCAGAACACAAAAGTCGCGCGCGAAGCTGCCGAAAACGACGATACTCACGAGCGCACAGTTCAGTACGCTGTAACTAATTCTTCTAGCAACGAAGAAGCTGAAAAGGCCGCGCATATTGCGGACGATACGGCAACTCAAGTAATTACGCATGTTGAGGCTAAGTCTTCAAATGATAATGCTGACGCTGCAGAAACTGAAGCAGAATCAGAATTAGAATCAGAAGATGGCGTTGCAAATGTTGAAGCAGCAGACGCTGAGTCAGAGACAGTTGCTGAGTCAGATACGAATGCTGAAACAGAAGCAGACGCTGAGCCAGGTGCGAACGCTGAAGAAGAGGCAGACCCTGAAAAAACTTCCGCACAAGAAGAAGACGATAAGCCAGAAACGGTTATTATTCCTCTTCACGAGCGCGAAGAGCGAGCAAAGCGCGACGCTGAAGAAGAAAGTAGTTTATAGTACTTATAGGAGGACGGCATGCGAGTAGTGCTGGGATTAAAAAACGTTTCCGATTCAATTGATTTTGAAACAAACCAGAGCGCGGACGAAGTGCGCACAATTATTAGCGATGCAAAAGATATGCTTGAGTTTACTGATGTAAACGGTCGTACGATTATGATTTCAGCATCGTCATTGTCTTACGCGCTAATCGGCGACACTCCAAAGCATTCAGTAGGCTTCAGCGCCCTCAACTAAAAGATTTAGAGCTTATAGCCGCGGGAAATTATTTCCGACACCACTTCGCGGCTAGTTGTTTCTTCACCCAGGCGGTTTGGTTTGCCTGAGCCATGCCAATCCGAGCCGCCTGTTACAAGCAAATCGCACTTTTGCGCCAAATCAAGCAAACGCTGACGCTGATCTTTAGAATTTCCGCGATGATACACTTCTAAACCGTCAAGACCAGCTTTTGCAAACGATATAATCTGATCGTCTGAAAGAAGCACACGATTACGCGCAGGATCCGCCGGATGCGCAATCACAACAACTCCCCCAGCGTTCTTAACCGCATCAATAACCTCACGCACATTCGGCGAAGGCGTTGGAATATAGTACTTGCTTTGCGGAGAAACAGGGCCAGCAAAAGCCTCGGAGCGCGTGCGAAAAACGCCGGCTTTAACCAAAGCATCCGCAATATGTGGTCTGCCAATTGTGGTCAAATCACCAAGCTTAGCTTGAGCTAAAACATCATCCCAAGTAATCGGAAAATCGTTAGAAATGCGCTCAACCATGTGCTTTGTGCGCTCAAAGCGATACTTACGAGTAAGCTCAAACATGCTCACAATCATGCTATTTTGCGGATTGTACTGGTATGCGAGCATGTGCACATAAACTCCAGCATCTTGAGCAGTAATTTCCGAACCAAAAAGCACGGGCATATTCGAAACCTTAGCCGCAGCGCGAAAATCATCCCAACCTGCAGTAGTGTCATGATCGGTAATAGCAACTCCATGCAAACCAGCGAGCTTAGCTTGCATAATCAAATCTTCTGGAATGGCAGTGCCGTCAGAATAAACGGTGTGACAGTGCAAATCCCAGCGTTCGCGCGCAGCCAGCGTAAGATGCGTGCTACTAGCATTCGCATAATCAAATGCGTCGCATTGTTCGTTGCTATTTTCGGTCATATAATCATCGTAAACTGTGCTATGTAAAGAGAAATAAATACGCACTCATAATCATTCGCTATTATTTGCTATTATTCCCATTGTTAATAATTCGTTATCGGTAAATTTTAGGAGCGTAAATGGAGCAGACCAGCACGGCGCAAGAAGAATACGAAACAACACTGCGCGGATGGAGACACTCCTCTTTGTGGACTTACGGCATAATGCTGTTCTTTTCCGCAGTGGCGCTTATAACATCGCTTATTCTTTCCGCAGAAACGCTTGCTTTGGCGCGCGCACCGAAAAAATTACTTAGCTGCGACTTTAACACCGTTGTCTCCTGCTCTCGCGTTTCACAAGCTTGGCAGGCAGAAATTGTGAAATTCGGCGAATTAAGCTTCCCAAACGCATTCTTTGGAATTGCTGCAGAAAGCGTGTTCGTAACACTTGCTGTTATTGGAATGATTCGCGTTTGCGTGCCGCGCTGGTTCGCAATCTGCACTTGGATTGGCGGATTATGCGCGCTCGCCTACTCTTACTGGCTGTTCTCACAATCTATGTTCGTGATTCACGCTCTGTGCCCGTGGTGCATTGTGCTCATGTTCTCCACAACAATGCAATTTATGTCGTTGACGCACGCAAGCGTAAGCTCGCAAAAGCTACTTGTTAAGCGTTTTACGTGGGTTGAAAGCTACTACCGTTTGCGATACGACCTACTAGTTGACGTGCTGTGGATTGCGGCATTAGTTACGCTGATTTTAAGCCAGTATGCAAAAGTAATTTTTTAGTAAAATACTAAAGCTCAAATATAAGACTACTTACACAAGCTTTTTGCAAGTTGCTGCATGCGCTCGCTAGTATCCGAATTAGTAAGCGTAATTGAGCCTTCCTGAGATTCACTTGCAAGCTCGCCTAAATCTTCCAGAATTTTTTGAAGATGATTGATCGTGCCTTCGTTACCGTCAACAATATTCGTGCGCGCAGGCAAAAATTCGCGGAAATAATCGCGGTAGAACACAAAATGAGTGCAGCCAAGCACAACCGAATCAATACTTTCTAAATCATACTCGTCGAAATACTTGTGAAGAGCTGCAAAAACAATATTGCGATTATTAAGCTCGCCACGCTCAACAATACGCACTAAATCAGGGCAAGCTTGAGAAAAAATCGTATGATTTTTAGAAAAACGCTGCAGCAAATCCGCAAACTTGTGCTCGCGCAAAGTAAGCTCAGTTGCGGCCACAATTACGCGCTGAGACTCGCCTTTGCCTAAATCGCAAGCTAATTTAAGCGCCGGCTCCATACCTATGATAGGTATATTGTAGTTCGCGCGCAAATCGTTCACAGCTGCGGAAGTGGCGGTGTTGCAAGCAATTACGATGGCTTTTACATTTAGACGAACAAAATGATCAACAATTGCGAAGCTTAGCTTTTTAACTTCCTCGGGAGTTTTAATGCCGTATGGAGCGTTGGCAGAGTCGCCAAAATAGATGATTCGCTCATGCGGAAGAGCAGCATGCAACTGACGAGCTACGGAAATGCCTCCAAGCCCCGAATCAAAAACGCCAATTGCTGCCGACGATGCCATAGACTACCTCCTAAAAACGCTTACGATTCTAATGGCGAGCCTCAACATACTAGGAAAACATACTACGAAATATATTGAATGCTGCCATTTCTAATTATGGCAACTTCGTCAGCAATCTCCTGCACAACTCCCAAATCATGCGTAATAAACAAGCACGCGTAATTGTACTTTTGTTGTAAATCACGCAACAAATTCAACACACGCCTCTGCACTGTAACGTCCAACGCAGAAGTTGGCTCATCCGCAATAAGCAGAGAAGGCTGTAAAATCAACGCTCGCGCAATACCTACGCGCTGTCTTTGACCTCCGGAAAGCTCGTGAGGGAAACGGCTTGCGAATTCAACTGGCACTTGTACTTGATTAAGCATTTCTTTAACGCGCTCTAAACGCTCATTGGCATCAAGATTCGTGTGTAAAAGTAACGGTTCTGCAATACTCCAGCCAATGGTTTTACGCGGATTTAGTGCGGAACCTGAATCTTGAAAAACGTATCCAATTCGCGATAATGCTTGGCGGCGAGCTTTACTGTTTAATCTGTTTAAGTTTTCTCCATTAAGTAGCACTAATCCTGAATTTGGTTTGATTTGCCCAGAAATAAGCTTTGCAATAGTGGTTTTTCCAGCTCCAGACTCCCCGACTAAAGCTAGTGTAGAACCAGAGTTAATGCGCAAGTTTGCGTTAGCGAGAGCAAGCTTATTTGAATCTTTGCTAAAACGAGCATGCGAATACTTCACACTTACGCCTTGAACTTCAACTACTGGAGATTCAGATTCTGGAGATTCAGAAATATTTTTAGCAATATTATTAGCAATATTCTTAGCAATCGCTTTTGCTACTTCTTCTATACTTTCATAAGAATCACCACTTGAAGCATATTGCATATCAAATTTAGGAACAGAATCTAGCAAAGTGCGCGTATATTCGTGCTTAGGATTCGCAAAAATATGCTGAACTTCGCCAGATTCAACAATATTCCCGCCTTGCATTACATACATTTCATCCGCGAGCGCGCGCACAACACTCATATCATGCGTAATAATTAACACAGCAAGATGTAATTTCTCCGACAAATTACGTATAAGACGTAAAATATCTCGTTGCGTAGTGATGTCGAGTGCTGTTGTAGGCTCGTCCGCAATCAAAACTTGTGGACGATTTATTAAAGCCATAGCAATCATCGCACGCTGGAGTTGGCCGCCAGAAAGCTCATGTGGATAAGAACGATACACACGCTTAGCATCACTCAACTCAACCTCGAGAAGCTGCGAAATCACACGCTTCTTACGCTCTCTTTGGCTAAGTTTTCCTGCTTTTTCAGGATGATATATTAGCGCTTCTTCTATTTGCTTGCCAATTGTTTTCACAGGATTAAACGCGCTGGACGGCTCCTGAAAAATCATGCCAATCATTCCACCGCGAATCAGATCGTAAGGCGCATTTTCGCTTAGTAAATCTATGGCAGATTCGTTGGCATAAGTAGCGTTAAGAAGCGCGCTTCCTTCAACTTTCGCAGAGTCTGAAAGCAAACCCATAAGAGCCAGCGCAGTAAGCGACTTTCCGGAGCCGGACTCACCCACTAAAGCCGAAACTTCGCCCGCACTCATACGTAACGATACATCTCGCGTAATTTGACGGCCGCCAATCGAAATCGACATTCCGTCGACACTTATAACAACTTCTTCTTTCGCACCAGTCACAACTAATCACCTCTTCAAAGATACAGCGGCGTAATTTGGGTACGCAGGGAAACTTCCGATGTAGAAATTCTCCACGCCACTTCCGTGAATAAACGTGTTATGCGAGTAAATAAGCGGCACAACCGGAGAATCAGCCATAATAGTGCGGTCTGCTTGCTGCCACAATTTTTCCGCTTCGTGCGAGTCAACAGTTTGTATTGCTTTTCTAAGCAGGGCATCTACTTTAGGATTTTCGTAGCGAGAAATATTCCAGTTACCGCCGCCAATTTGCGAAGAATCAAAAAGCGGTCCCAAATTCGCAAAAGCAGAAGGAAAATCAGGCTGCCACGAAGCCAAAGCCAAATCGTAATCTCCGGAATTTGACGTGATTGCATCCGTAAAGTTTACTGCGTCAACAGTTTTAATCGTCACTTTAATACCAGCTCGCTTTAAACTTGATTGCACAGAAGATGCCACTTGCGTTTGATCCGGACGAGCAATCAGAATCAATTTAATATCAGTTTTACCTGATTTTTTCAACAGTTGTTTAGCTTTCTCAACGTCTCCGCGTGGATCTGTAGCATACAAATTAAACTGCTTCCTGCCCGAAATACCAGGCGTAATAAGCGTTGTTGCAAAACCGCCAGCAATTGAGCCGCCCTTCGCCGTGCGGTACGACTGCTTATCAACAGCATACTGAATCGCTTTTCGAACATTGACGTCCGTTATTCTGCGCGTATTCATAGCCAAATATTCAAGAGCACCGTCACTACTTGTAATGAGCAAGCTTCGTGACTTAGGGTTTGCTTGAGCCTGCGCAAGTTGAGCAGGCGGCACGAAATCAGCCA
Source organism: Gardnerella bretellae (assembly GCF_048545135.1). Lineage (NCBI taxonomy): Bacteria > Bacillati > Actinomycetota > Actinomycetes > Bifidobacteriales > Bifidobacteriaceae > Gardnerella > Gardnerella bretellae. The sequence continues at coordinate 27,456 of NZ_JBKQXU010000001.1, read as the reverse complement.
AAAATGCGGATTTTGTATCCGAATTTCCTTGAATCATCGACTGAGCCGCAACAGTAGCATCCGAACCAAGCTTCCAAACAATCTCATTAGGACCGGCTGTGCGAATGCTGTCAAGCTTTGAATCCCAATACTTATTACGCTGCATAACAACTTTTTTGCCGACTTCGTTTTGCACAATTCGGTATGGTCCGGAAGCTTTAGGATGCTTTGAATACGTTTGCGCGTCGCCAGAATTCGTTGGAACTGGCACAAATGCTGCCAAAGACGCAACCCAAGGCCAATCTGCAAACGGAGCTTTTAAGTGGAAAATAATAGTTTGATCGTCTGGAGTTTCAATGGAATCAAGCGACTTTCCACTAAAAGGACCGTCATAATTTTCTCCACCAACAAGAAGAGTCTTATGATAGCTAAAACCGCCGCTTAAAGAATCAGCAAAAGAGCGCTCAATGCCGAATTTAATATCGCGCGAAGTAATCTCACTTCCATCTTCGTACTTGACACCCTTCTTAAGCGTGTACTTCCAAGTTTTGCCGCCGTCGCTTGTGGTGCCAGTATCAGTTGCCAAATCTGGAACTACGCGCGTTTGCTTGCTTAAATCCGGACTTACTTTCCACGTAGTAAGCGCGCGGAATATGAAATTATTCGACGTAATCGGCAAACCTTGGCTGCGAGCTGGATCGAAATTCATATTGGTATTCGACGTAAATACCGTAAGACTGCCACCTTTTTGCGGATTGGAATTTAGCGCGGAAGCGTTGGTAACGCTAGATTTTGTAGAGCTGGCACTTCCGCAAGCAGAAAGTGAAAGTAACGAGAGTAGCGAAATCGGAAGCAACGAAAAAGCTGCAAGCGACGCAACAAACTTCTTCGAAATTGCAGTCGCGCTTGAAGTTACGACTGAAGTTATGCCTGAATCTTTGTTTGTATTTTTATTTGTAGTTTTAGTTGTAGTTTTAAAAGTGAACATAATAATCCCCTTATATTTATTAGTATTTTTTTGAATTTGTAATTTGACTCTTCAAAATGTCAACTATCGACTTAATCCCGATTTTTTCTTTACGTGCATGTACAGAAAAAATCGTTTTTTAGCGAGATTTCGTTATTTTCTTTACACAGCAGTAAAGAAAATGTCGCTTATGAAGCTTTTGAAGAGTTATGTTAATTTATGAGCACGCGAATCCACTAACAGACTGCGGCACGAGGATCGACGAAACGATAACAGACGTCAACCACAAGATTCGCAACAATCACAAGCGCAGCCGCAAACAGCGTCACACCAACCAGCACCTGCAAATCAAGATTTTTCACCGAATCAAGAAGCAGCGAACCCAAACCTTGCATAGAGAAAACGCTCTCAGTTATTACAGCACCACCAAGCAAACCGCCCAAATCCAAGCCAAACATAGTCAGCACAGGAAGCATCGCATTAGGCATCGCGTGACGCGTTATAGCTTTCGAACGCGGCATGCCCTTAGCTAAAGCAGTACGCATATAATCCTGCTGCAACTCGTCAAGCATGTGAGCGCGAGTAAGTCGCGTATAGTATGCCGCGTTAAGAAGCGCCAAAACAAGCCACGGAAGAAGCAAATGCTGAAGCCAATCTAAAGGACTTTCCGCAAAACTTACGTAACCACCCGTAGGAAAAATCGGCAAATAAACTGCAAAAGCAAGTATTGCAAGCATTCCAATTAAATACGCTGGAGATGAAATCCCTACAGACGAAAGCGCTCGAAGCGCGCGGTCAATAAAAGATCCTTCTTTTGCAGCAGAAATAACTCCAGTTGCAACGCCCACAGTAAGCCAAAGAACCGCAGCACCAGTTGTCAACGAAGCAGTTACCACGAAACGACTCATAATAAGATTAGTTACAGGCTCGTTTAGCGTAAACGACCATCCTAAGCATGGACCAGCGCACACGATAGTAGCTCCAGAACTATCTGTGAACTTGCGCCCGAAGAATATGCCACGAATATAACTGCCAAGTTGCTCATACCAAGGCGCGTCCGTGCCCATAAATGCGGAAACTCGTGCCAAACGTTCAGGAGTGCACGGCTTTCCGCAAGCAAGTTGCGCAGGATTGGCAGGAAGCATAAAGAAAATAAGGAATAGCACTACTGCAATCAGCGTTAAAACAAGTATTGCGCTCGCTGCGCGCTTGCCAATAAAAACAAGAAAATCGGAAATCTTGCCGATTATTCGCGAATTGGCAGCAGATTTATTAATGCTGATTTTCGGTGTATTGATTATATTTTGTTGCGCACTTTGCGCATTCTGCGTATTTTGAGTATTTTGCTTGTTACTCATTCCGTCACCGCCTTTTTGGAAGCTCGCGGCTGAAGAGCACTAGCCAAACCGTCGCCAACAAGATTAAAGCCGAAAGTAAGCAAGAACAGCGCAATTCCAGGGAAAAGAAGATACCAAGGATCAACCAAAACCCACTGAACTGCATCCGCAATAGCGCGTCCCCACGAAGGCGAAGGCGGATTCATGCCCACACCAAGGAACGACAACGCAGCCTCCGCTCCAATGCGACCAGGAATAAGAAAAGTCACATTCACCAAAAGAAGAGGCAACATATTCGGCATTATCTGCTCACGCAAAATATGCCATGTGTTCGCACCCATTACGTAAGAAGCCACAGTGAAATTGCGAGATTTTAGCGAAAGCGTTTGCGCTCTAACCAAACGAGCGATGCTTGGCCAGCCAAAAAAGCCTAAAACGAGCGTTAGCAGAATCGGCCGCGGGAAATTTTGCGGCACAACTGCAGACAAAGCAATCGCAAAAATCAGGAATGGAAAACCGAAGAACACATCCATCGTGCGCGAAAGCAAAGTGTCTGCGAAACCACCGAAGTACCCTGCAATCATGCCGATTAGAATGCCAAGAAATAGCGAAATTACAGTAGAAGCAATGCCAATCCCAAGAGAAACGCGCGCTCCATGCGAAATAATCGCGAAAATATCAAGACCACGAAGCGGAGTTACACCGAACCAATGTTGGAAACTAATACCCCCCTGGCCTACTGGAACTGAGTTGGAATCTAATATTTCCGGATGCTCAGAGTAAGGATTATTGCCAGTAATTGTTGTAAAAACGTCGGCAAAAATAGCCAAAATCGCAAAAATAGCAATAATTACAGTTCCAGCAACAATGCCGGTATTAGTTCTTGCAAGAACGGTGACGCCAGATGAATCACGCTTATAGCGTGAACGAAATACACCGACCCTTCTCATCTTTACTCATTTCGTCACCTGCACTTTCTTTTTGAATATCATGCAATATAAATTAACGCAAAATACAAATCGAGTAAAAATTTGTATTGTTGTCTTATCGACACTATAGGAACCCATAGAAAACGGGGTGTCGCATTGACTCGCTTTTCGCTTAAGCGTAGCGCGAAAAGCGACCCAATGCGGTAGCGCTTGCTTCTATAAATAGCCTTTAACCACAATGCGTAAGAAATCTAGGAAAGCTAAATTAAAGCATTTACGATACCTAAAACAACATCAATCAAAAATAGTTTCAATTGATGCTATTTTACGTTAAAATAGACGATAGAAGGTGAGTATGAATTTTGAGTACGATCCTGCAAAAAGCTTAAAAAATTTAGCTAAACACGGTATCAGTTTCAAAAGAGCCCAAATACTGTGGAACAATGAAACAGCTGAAATAAAATCCAAAAATTCAGGAAACGACAACTCTCGCTACTTAGTTTTTGGAAAGATAGACAGTAAATATTGGACTGCAGTAATAACAAAAAGAAATAATCGAATTCGTATTATTTCTGTAAGAAGATCGCGCAAGAAGGAGGAACAGTATTATGAAAAACACCACAAAAAGTAGAGAAATAAGCGGAGAAGAAATTGATAGAAAATTCGATAACGGCGAAGACGTACTTGAATACTTTGATTTGGAGCATCCAATTATAGAGAACCACTCTAACGAACAAAAGCACGTCACTTTTATTATGCCTGAATGGATATTGAGAATAATGAAATTCTTTAGAGTCGCTACAACACTGTAGTCAAATAAAGAAGCAAAACTAGAGATAAAACAAAACGTGCCGACGTATTAAATTGTACGCCGGCACGTTTTTGTTTAGTTATTAGTTAGCTAAGATTTACGTAACGCTTAAGCTACGCACGCTTAAGACTTACGCTAAGCTCAGTTGCGCTAGAATCAGCCTCAACAACCTCGAAGCTCGTAGCCAAAGTCTCCTCCGCAATCAAATCGCGGAACTGCTCAACTTTAGCAACGTCAGAAGCTGGCACGCTCAAAGTCAAAGCGATTCGGTCAGTAACATCCAAGCCGTTCTCCTTGCGCGCATCCTGAACAGCACGAATAGCGTCACGAGCATAACCTTCCGCAAGCAAATCGCTAGTCAAAGCAGTGTCGAGCATAACGAAGCCGCCAGTTGGCATTGCAGCAGAAGCGGTGTTTTGAGCCGCTTGAGCATCCGAAGACTCAACGCGATTTACAAGCTCATACTCGCCCTCAACAAGCGCAACTTCGCCGTTTGGAGTCTGAACAACAGGAGCACCAGACTCGTCAACATGCCAATCGCCACTCTTAGAAGACTTAATAGCAAACTGCACTTGTTTACCCAAACGAGGGCCAGCAGCGCGTGCGTTCACCTTAAGCTCGTGAACAATCTTCAAACCGTGTTCGCTTGCGTCCTGCAAAGTGCAGAATGTAACATTCTTCACGTTAAGCTCGCGCTCAAGCACCTGCTCGTAAGGCTCAACAGCAGCAGTATTTTCTGCAACAACAGTCAAGTTTGCCAACGGCTGGCGCACGCGCAACTGCTCAGCTTTACGCAACGAAAGCGTAGAAGAGACAACCTCGCGAACCTTATCCATAGCAGCAACCAAAGCATCGTCGTGCGCAAGAACAGCACCAAGCTCGGTGACTTCTCCGGCCTTAGGGTTCTTCTCACCATCCGAAAGAGTCTCAGGCTCAACCAAATAAGGCCAATCAGCCAAATGCACGGATTCGCCGCCAGTAAGGCCACGCCACACAGCCTCCGCTTCCATTGGAGCAAGAGGAGCAATCGTGCGCATGAACACTTCCAGAACAGTGTAAAGCGTGTTGAAAGCAGCTTCATCCTCATTCCAGAAGCGGTCACGGCTGCCGCGAATATACCAATTTGTAAGCACGTCAATAAAGTCGCTAACTGCAGCGCAAGCATCGCTAATCACAAACTCGTTCAAGCACTTTTCTACGCGCTCAACAAGCAAACGCGTGCGCGCAAGCAAGTAACGATCCATATTGCAAAGACCCGCAACCTCGTCCGCGCGAAGGCGACGAGCATCATAACCCTTACCACCGTTTGCAGCGTTAGCATACAAAGTGAAGAAGTAGTAAGAGCTCCAAACTGGAAGCATAACCTGACGAACAGTATCCCTAATGCCGTCGGCAGTCACAATCAAATTGCCACCGCGCAAAATTGGCGAAGACATGAGGAACCAGCGCATAGCGTCCGAACCGTACTCGTTGAAAACGCCATTAACATCTGGGTAGTTGCGCAAATGCTTACTCATCTTCTGACCATCGGAACCAAGCACAATGCCGTGGCAAATCACGTTCTTATAAGCCGGACGGTCGAATAGAGCCGTAGCCATAATGTGAAGCGTGTAGAACCAACCGCGAGTCTGACCAATATACTCAACGATGTAATCGCATGGGAAGTGCTCTTCGAAGAATTCCTTATTTTCAAACGGATAATGGAACTGCGCGAAAGGCATAGAACCAGACTCAAACCAGCAGTCGAGAACATCCGTAATACGGTGCATTTGCGACTTTCCGGTAGGATCATCCGGATTTGGACGAGTAAGGCGATCGATATACGGGCGGTGCATATTCACATTGCCGTCGTCGTCGCGCGGATAATCGCCAAAATCAGCCTTAAGTTCTTCCAACGAACCATACACGTCTACGCGAGGATACTTTGGATCATCACTCACCCAAACTGGAATTGGCGAACCCCAGAAGCGATTACGGCTAATCGACCAATCGCGAGCGTTAGAAAGCCACTTACCAAACTGGCCGTCCTTAACGTTTCCAGGAATCCAATTAATCTCCTGATTAAGCTCAAGCAAACGCTTCTTAATCTTCGTAACAGACACAAACCAGCTAGAAACAGGCTTGTAAATAAGCGGAGTTGCGCAACGCCAGCAATGAGGATAGCTGTGCACGTAGCTTTTTTCTTGGAATAGCAGCGCGCGCTGATCTTCCGGCATTTGAGCAAGCGGACCGTCTCCTGCACGCAAGTTGCGCAAAATTGGCAAGTTGGCGTCGAAAACGTACAAGCCTTCGTAATCTGGGCAGTCGCTTGTAAACTTGCAGCCTGCGTCGAGCACGTCAACGCTGCGAATTTCGTGCGCGTTAAGCGTGTTCATATCGTCCTCGCCGTAAGGAGCCTGGTGAACAAGGCCAGTACCTTCAGCGGTGTCAACATAATCTGCAGTGAAAATCGTAAAAGCGTTAGGACCAGGAGTGCCACCCTCTGCGAGCGCAGAATCGCTTGCAAAGTATGGGAACACTGGGTAGTAGCGCCAGCCAGCCATCTGCGCACCCTTAAGTTCGCGCACAACCTCGTAGTTTTCGCCAAGTTCCTTAGTGTAGGAGCCGAGCAAAGGCTTACCGATGTAGAACTTTTTGCCAGCGAACTTGCCTTCGGTTGGGCGAACTTCCACGTAGTCGATGTCTGCGCCGACTACGATTGCGAAGTTGGTTGGAACAGTCCAAGGAGTAGTGGTCCAGAAGACTGCGTAAGCGTCGGCTTCGTCGCGAAGCTTAACGGCCACGGAAACGGTAGTGTCCTGACGATTCTGGTAAACGTCCGCATCCATGCGAAGCTCGTGGGCGGAAAGCGGAGTCTGGTCCTTCGGGCAGTACGGAAGAACGCGGTAACCCTTGTAAGCCAAGCCCTTATCATAAAGCTGCTTAAAAGCCCACATTACGGATTCCATGTATGGAATGTTCAGCGTTTTGTAGCCGCGCTCGAAATCAACCCAGCGAGCCTGACGATGCACGTAGTTTTGCCACTCGTTCGTGTACTTCAAAACGCTGGCACGGCAAGCATCGTTGAACTTTGCGATGCCCATTTTTTCGATTTGCTCAACCGACTCGATGCCGAGCTCCTTCTGCGCTTCCAACTCTGCAGGAAGACCGTGAGTATCCCAACCAAAAACGCGGTTTACTTTGCGGCCGCGCATAGTCTGATAGCGCGGAACCACGTCTTTTGCGTAGCCTGTGAGCAGGTGGCCGTAGTGAGGAAGACCGTTTGCGAATGGAGGGCCGTCGAAGAACACGAACTCGTTTTGGCTACCCTTGCCAGACGGGCGGTATTCGATTGACTTGCGGAAAGTATTGTTTGCATCCCAGTATTGAAGAACTGACTCTTCAAGCTTTGGGAAGGAAGGATTTGGTGCAACTTGCGCGCCGGCAGTTTCTTGCGCAGATGCAGAAACACTTACCTTTGGGTATACGTTATTTGCGCACGACTTTTCGGCTGGATTAGTGGATTCGCTCACTGTGCTCTCCTCGCTCAACAGGGTGAATATTTCCCTGCGAGGACGACAGCTACTGCCGCGGTACCACCTCGCTTGCCGCAAAATGCTTACGCAACTCTTGCAGCCTCTCGTGTTTGGCTGTGCGGGCCAACCCCGTCGGTTCTAATAAGCGAGAACCTTACGAATCCTCGCCGTTCTTCCGAAAACTCCCCGCCGATAACGGATCATCGCTTAAGTTAGAAATAATCTAACACTATCCCCTAACATTAGGAAAGATTTCGCAACTCGCGAATAATACGAACAAAGTAAATAAGTAATAAAAGTGCCCCGGATCAGAATCGAACTGACGACACCCACTTTAGGAGAGTGGTGCTCTATCCACTGAGCTACCGAGGCAACAAATGGCAATTATACACTATGGCGTGTCACTGCGGCGCGCGCTAATCCTCAAGATTCGACTGAGTGCCAGCCGTCGCCGCCGTCGCCGACTGCTCGGCCTGCGCCGCGTCCAACTTTGCACGAACCGTGGCAAGCAAACCCTGAGCGCGCTTTGCCAACGCCTCACCAATCTCCCACTGACGCATGGACTGGTCGAGCATCAAACCGCCAGCTTCCAGCGCCTGAACCGCCTGAACCAGCTTTTCGCGAGCCTCTTCGTATGGCATCGCCTCAATCGCAGCGCGCTCTTCTTTCGTAAGAGTGCTTGCGAATTCTGTGCTTTCTGCTGATTCTTCAGCCTTTTTCGTTGCTTTCTCGCTCATATCTAACCTTTCGCTATATCTAAAATATATAAAATATCTAAAATATCTAAAAAATTACTTACTTGACTTTACGGCAGCCGACTTTACGGCAGACGGATTTACGGCAGACGGATTTACGGCAGCAGACTTAGTGCCAGTCACCTTGCCAAGAACCACACCGCTTTTAAGCGTAACAGTCATATCGTCGCCAACTTTCGCTAAAGCCGAGTCGTCAAGCACTCGCCCACCGCTAAGCTGCACTACAGCGTACCCGCGGTTCAACGTCGATTGCGGACTTAGCGCAGTCAAGCTCGCGTGAGCTTTCTCAACAGTCAAGCTCGCGTCGTCAAGAAGTCGCACCAAACCGTGACGCATTCTCTCAACAGCCTGATTAACAAACAACTCGTGCGGCTCAAGCATAGTGCTCGGGCGCGTAAGGCTCGGGCGATTCGCATAACCCTCAACGAGACGAATCTCATTGTCAACGCGCGCAGAAATTCGCATACGCATAGTTTGCAACGCGTTATCAATAAGCTGCCACTGCTCGCGAACGTCCGGAACCACGCGCTTTGCAGCATCCGTAGGAGTAGAAGCGCGCAAATCCGCCGCCAAATCGATAAGCGTCCAATCGTCCTCGTGGCCGATTGCAGACACAATCGGAGTCACGCACGCAGCCGTAGCACGAACCACACCCTCGTCCGAAAAACCAATCAAATCCTCAAAACTGCCACCGCCTCGAGCAACGATAATAACGTCAACCTCTGGGTCTGCGTCGAGCTGCTTAATTGCGGCAATAATATCCGCAGGACACTGCACGCCCTGCACGTGCGCGTGAACAACCTTGAAGCGCGTAACAGGCCAGCGCAAATTCACGTTCGTAATAACATCGCCCTCAGCGCGCGCTTGAGGCGCACACACGAGGCCGATGCACTTAGGAAATTCCGGCAGCGGAACCTTATTCTCCGCGTCAAACAGGCCCTCGCCCTTAAGTTTTTTACGCAACTCGTCAATTTGCGCTTTTAAGTCGCCGGCACCGACGCGGCGAATTTCGTCCGCAACGAAACTTAAACGCGTGGCTTTTACCCAAATATCAGCCTTGCCGTGAACAACTACGCGGTCGCCCTGGCGAAGTTCGCGCGCCTGCTGCACGAAATTGCTAAAGCCCATTACGGAAATCGAGACTTCCTCGTTGCTGTCGCGAAGAGTGATGTAGCCGGAAGAAGCGCGGCGCATGTTGATTTCGACTATTTGACCCTCAATCCACGCGGATGGCCAGCGTTCGACGGCGCTGTGGAACTTTTGACTTAAAACGGCAACAGGCCACGGATTTTCGGCGGTTGTGTCGGCGGCTTTTAGAGGGAGCTGGCGCGGCTGCTGCTGTTGCGGAGTAAGTGGTTGAGTAAGCGACTGAGTAAGCGGTTGAGTAAGCGGTTGAGCAAGCGGCGCAAGATTTTGTGGCGGCTGCTCAGGCTGCGCATCATCCTGGAATAATTGCGGCATCATATTTGACGAGGTCATACTTCAAGATTGACTGCAAAGAGGGACAAAGAGGGCTTCGTTGCGTGTGGAGATTGATACGAAAAAACCCAAGCGCGAAGCTTGGGTTTTGCTTGTGCCCCCTCAGGGATTCGAACCCTGGACACGCTGATTAAGAGTCAGCTGCTCTAACCAACTGAGCTAAAGGGGCGTTGGTTATCTTGGCCCGCTTTGCGAACCGAGTAACTACTATACTCAGAATGAGCTTGCGCGCAAGTGGGCGTGTCGCATTGCCCTTGCTTTAAGCTGCATTGCGCGCTTCAAGCAAGCTCAATGCGGTAGCGACGACTCAATGCTGAAAGCACAGTGTGCTTTACGTGCGCGACGACCTGCTTGAGCGCAGCACAGCGCGCGCGAAAGCAACTCGGAGCGGAAACTCGCTTAGGTTGGAAGTCCAGTGGACTTCCAACGCGAGTTTCGTAGCGAGCGCTTAGAGCGCGAGCATCATCTCGCATTTGGAGGGTTTTGGCGGGTTAGGCACTCCAAACGCGAGGAAAGTTTACGGCGTTTGGAGGGTTGGTGTTGTGCGGCGCTCCAAACGCGCGCGCTAAACTGCAACGCTCAAGCAAATCGTCGTGCTTCTTTCATAGTAATCTAGCGAAGAAGATTTACAACTCTTGCAATTTCAACAGAGTTCGACCTGCGTGAATATTTATTCTTAGCACCATTAATAAAAAGTGCCCACACACTCATAAGAGCAGTGGACACTTTTACCAGCCGTTAGCAACAACTAAACTTAGATTGATTAGCAAAATCAAAACTCAATACTGAAATCGTTCAATATGCAAAAATCCAATACTAAATTCAGTCATTTTTCATTTATTCACTCATTCTTAGCTTTTTAACTAATCACGAGTTTTATTTTTAGTTATATTGTTTTATTTGCGAACAGCAGCGTTAGAACCAGCATTCACTCCATGGCGACGCGTGGTGAATGTTATTGCACCACTTACCATCAGTACCAAGAAGGTCACAACTGCAGCAACAACACCACTGCCAGTAGCAGCTAACTTTGAAGTCTGTTCCTTACTTGAGTTACCAGCATCAGCACCAGCAGAATTGTTAGCACTGTTATTATCAGTAGCGCCATTAGATTCAGACTGAACACTGTCGGACTTATTTGCAGTGGCGGCATTAGCACTCTCATGATTCTCACCACCTTCTGTAGCACCTAACTTCGACTCTGCAGAAGCATGAACAGAACCACTAGCATCCTTTCCTTTCTTAGTAAAGGAACGATTAGCAGAATGGCTATTATGCACACGATCTGAATGACTCTGACCAGTATGTTCTAGCTTCTTCTCAGTCGGCTTCTTCTCAGTCGGATTCTTCGGAGCTGGCTTCTTCGAAGCTGGCATATTGTCAGACTGAGTATCGGCATCAGCAACGTGTGCAGCAGACACAGTCACTTCACCAGAAGCAAGCTGACTACCATCAGCATCCATAAGCAAAATGGTATGTTTGCCAGTTAAACCAGCTTGAATCATAGCTTTGAAGTAGTACTTGCCGTTCTCATCAGCACGCACTGTTACATACTCATGACCATCTTCACCCTTAAGCTGCTGAGGCGTAGAGTAGATGAACGCATACATGCGAGCATCTTTCTTAGCATTATTCAAAGCTGCAGGTTTTCCAGAAACATACACACTCTGTTCCTTGCCAGCAACAATTTCCTTAGTATCTAAAGCAATCAGATTCTTTGTGAATTTTGCTGTAGAAACAGGAGGCAGCGGAGCTGAATCCGTTTGAGTTGATTCATCCTTAGTTTCCGGCTTTTTTGGAGTTGGCTTTGGAGCAGGAGCTGGCTTCTTGCCTGGTTTGCCTGGTTTGCTTGGCTTACCCGGTTTGCTTGGCTTGCTTGGCTTACCTGGCTTACCCGGTTTGCTTGGCTTGCTTGGCTTACCCGGCTTGCTTGGCTTGCTTGGCTTACCCGGCTTAACTGACTTACCCGGCTTCTCACCATCAGCATGTTTCTTACTACGCTTCACAATAAATGTGTACGCAGTAGCATCAGCACTATTATCACTGGTGTCGCTAGCAGTATTGCCAGCAAAATCAGTCGCCTCAATAGTAAGGGTGTGATTACCATCAGCCAACTTTTCAGTCGGAATCTTCAACGTTAATGTTGTAGAATCTGGCCTATCTGGAGTTGGATTATCGTTGATGTTCTTCACATCAACTAAGGTGCTTTCAACAGTATTTACTGGAAGATAATTTTCCGTATACGCTACTGGACGACCATCAACCATAACGCGTAAAGACTTCAAATGATCATCTGTTGCTCGAACAGTGATTTCATGACCATCAGCAATCTCTTCACCTTCAACCAAACCAGCTTCAACTTTTGGATCCGTTTCATCAAGCACAACAGGAATCACACCGAGTAAATGAGATTCAACCTGATCACTTAAGTGCAGCAGCAACTTGTCACCATCGTTTACTGGAATATCAGTTGAGAATTGGCGACGAGTTACTTCAGTACCATTCGTATCCAAAGTGTAGAAATCACCTACAGAATCATTATTAATTCGCAAAGTTTGACCGAAAGCATCATCCGACACATTGCCACTAAAGGTAACGGTATCGCGATTTGTAAATAACGTATGTCCGTACAACTTTGGCGTGTCAAAACGTGCTGTTGGAGGCGTAATGTCGAAGTAGAAAGCTGCAGGAGTATCGATTACATTCGTTTCATCGTCTTCATCAGCATCTTCGTCAGTTGCTTTTGTATTTACTTGCAAGCGGAAATCGTTGATTCCTGGATGCATCGGCAACTTTACGCTAAACTTGCCATTCTTAATATTCGCGCGCAATGGGTTTGGAGTTACGAACTTCTTGGTTTTGGCATCAATTCGCGTAGCTGGAGTGAACAGTACACTCGTTACATTAGCACCCACTTCGCCTTGAGCAACAAAATAATTTTTGCCAATAACATCTGATCCATAAGCTTTCTTATGCACTAACCACGCATAAGAACCCATAGAACCAGCATTAGTAAGCACGAAATCTTTTGTCTGTGGAGCTTCAGGTGTAGCAGTTGCACGACCAGCAAGCGCCAGACCCATAGTAGTGCTATTTTCTGCGGAATCTGTAGCTACGAGCGTTACTGTCACAGCTTTAGCAGCAGGAGTAATCACTGTTTTAAAGCTACCGTCTTTGCCAACAGTTACCACTTCTTCAGTTTCCTTACCAGCTGCAGCCGCCTCTGCTTGCTTTACATTTGCATTAATACTCGCTTTTGAAGTTGTATTAGCTCCAGAAACAGCTTGCGAAGAAGATGCAGTAGTATGAGTGGCACCCGAACCAGCAACAACATTAGCTGAAGTAGTATTGTCAGCAGCTTTCTGATACTTCAACTTTAGTTTTACAGTATCTCCAGGAGTGTCCGTTACTTTACCAGCAACAGTTACTTTACCATCTGCAGCTACAGGCAAATTACCCTTGTTGTCAAGACCATTCATGGTAATGTTTGGAGCTTGCGCGTTGAACGTTAGCTTAAGTTTCTTATTACCAAGACGATCACCTTTTGCATCGTACGCCTTAAACATCACAGTATTTTCGCCATTTTTCAGCGGCACAAACGCGTAGAAAGTATTCTCATCCTTGCGTTTTGCAACATTCGTAACTTTCTGCTTTGTACCACCATTAGGAGTTACGTAAGCTTGTATAGATGCGACGTTATCGGTAAGGTATCCTTCGATGTAGAACTTGCCATTAATATTCGGGTTAGTTTTACTTTCTTCTAGAGCATTAGCTTTAATTTGGTGAGAAGTAAGAACTTTTTCATTCGGAATGATAATGTTCCTAGTCGGTATTTCTTCTTCCTTACCACTTGCATTTTTTCGAGTATGCTTATTGAACACCTTCTTAACCTCAGTTGGGTTCATAGCATTGTCTCGAGCAAGCACATCTATATATGCTGCGTCAGTACCAATGTGGATAGGCTTGCACACTCGCGTACGAGTTGCTTCATTCAACGGGCATTGAGTATCTTCATCACCATAGTTCAAAGCATCTTTTACACCAGGAAGATGAATAGTTGGTACGCCAGGATCAGGACTCAATTCATCACTAATAACAATCTTCACATTGCCGTTAGCATCACGATCAGATACTGTGACTTTAGGTCCATGATTATCGATCGCTACCTCCATGTCATAAGTTTGCCAATCAAACTTATCTCCTAAGCGAGCCTGAATGCGATACGTATACCATCCATCAGGAAGAATGTCAAACCTACTTGTTTTTGGATTCCACACAGACCCGTCGAAATTTCCAGCTAAACCGTCGGTTGCACTAGCATCAGAGATAGTAGAACGATTTACATTGTGTTCTGTTCCAAGAACAATCTTAGTTTTATGATGAGAATCCAACACAGAATACTTTATGTCAGACGCACCTCGGAACATAGACATAGATGGCACAACGTAATCCATCCACCCATCTTGATTTGCAGGTGAAAATTCACCAAGTACATACGGCTTAGTTTCATTATTGACTGGAAGTTTGCCCATACTGCCTGCTACAGAAAGTAAAGAAGTCGTAAGATCACTATGATTTGCACCATAGCTTTCTCCCGGCTTTACCATAATTGGTTCAGCATTCCAATCGCCTACGAAACCGAGGTATGGCACAGCAACATCTGGCTGAGTATCGCTCAGCGATTCAAAACGCACCCAACCTTCAATATAATGATTGCCTTTAGAACGATCTGGGCTTAACGTAAACTTCACATCATAGGTTTTCCCAGGCTTTACTGTAACTTCACGCGTTTTTGATTGCAACGTTTCAGTATCACTAATAGAGGTTACTGTATCTTTATTGGCCTCATTAGACTCATTGACAACATCCTGATCTGGGACAGCAAATTTTACTGGATTCTTACCATAATTATGTAAAGTAACTGTAAAGTTGCGATCAGCATTCACGTTTCTAAGAGCCACGTACGAATTGCCATCGACTGTTGCAATCACGTTAGTAGCAACAGCTTTATCGACCTGAGCTAAGCCAGCGCCAATTTGACGAGGAGCATACGGAATCTGCTTACTATCTGCAGAATCTTTACGTCCAATAACACTTGCTGTATTCATTAATGCTTGGCTTACACGGGTAGCCATTTCAGACTTTTTAAGCTTAGGGAAACGATTCTTATAGCTTTCCATCACTAACGCCGAAAGACCGGAAATGTTTGGAGCAGCCATAGAAGTACCGGACATGCTCGTGTATTTATTGCCATTCTGCGTAGACCACACGTTGCCACCAATGCCAGCAATATGAGGTTTGAAATCAAGTTCTGGCGTTGGTCCCCAAGAAGTGAAGGTTGAAGGCTTACCGTTATCTGGATTAACAATAGTAGTGAATTGGTTCGTGAAAGCTATCTTCACTTTCTCGCCTTTATGTAAAGCAGTAAGAATTTGCAATGCATAAGAACGAGGTATGGACGCACCAAAGCAATCCTTGATTTTCTCCAATCCGCCCATTCCAATAAACATGGATGAATCTTTGTCGTGATTATAAACAATCACACCTTTAGCGCCTTTAGCAATAGCATTCTTAAACTTTTCCGTAAAAGTAATGCCACCACGTTCTACAAGAGCATACTTATCTTTAAGATCAAGATCTTTAACATCAGTTTCAGTAGCTTTTTTAGCATCCACAAGTTCATGCTGAGATACTGCGTCTATTAAAGAACCAATGGCAAGATTGTATGGCACTGCGTGAGATTTGCCATCTTTCCCTGTCCAGTTTGCTGCTTGCTGCGTAATGTTGGAATTTTCTACAGAAGCAACGCTGAAAGCGGAAGGATAAGAAGATGGAGAGCCGAGAGTAGCATCATCCCACTTGCCAAGCGCATCATCCTCACCACCGGAAGGAGAAAAGTTCAAGCCAGAGTTTCCAGCAGAAATCACTGGTAGTGAACCAGCTTCGCGA
The DNA here is from genome assembly GCF_048545135.1 of Gardnerella bretellae. NCBI lineage: Bacteria > Bacillati > Actinomycetota > Actinomycetes > Bifidobacteriales > Bifidobacteriaceae > Gardnerella > Gardnerella bretellae. Next base: position 11,735 of record NZ_JBKQXU010000001.1, on the reverse strand, counting down.
GCCTTTTTAAGTGCAATTGAAGTGGCATTAGAAGTTCCAGCAAAACCATTAGTTGAACCGAGAGACATGTTGATAATATCGGCGCCAAGTTTTACGGAATCTTCGATTGCAGCAACAATATCAACATCGCGAGCGCCATGTGCCTCAGGATTATTTGAGAACACTTTCATAGCAAGCAGCTGAGCGTTTGGAGCTACACCATCAACGCGATGATGTTCTGAAGCAGGAGAATCCTGTTCATCACCATTTGCAGCAACAATACCAGCCACATGCATACCGTGCTGTTCTGCACCAGAGTCTGTGAAGTTGTCGTTTTCATCGGCATAATTGAAACCTGCAGGAACTTTGTCAGTAGTGTCGCCTTTACCTGTTGGTTGTAATCGAAGATGTTGCTTAGCTGAAGCATCAAGCTTCATATCTTGGTGAGTTGGATCTATGCCGGTATCGATGATGGAAACCAGCATTCCAGTTCCATCAAGATGATGCTTTTTAAACACCGTCTGCACGCCTTGTAAATCGCGAGCATAATTTTCCATTGGATAATACAAGCGTTCTTTTGCAACAGAAACTACACCTGGCTCCTTTCGCAAAGCTTGAATATGATTTTCAGGAAGAGTAGCTTCAAAAGCACTCATTAAATAACCAACTTTGCGACGAACCGTCATATTGTACTTTGACTTTACGCGGTTAATTAAAACATCCTGCTCATGAATGTTGGCTTTTTCATCATAATCAGTGAGCTGCGGATGATTATTTTTCAACGTGACAACAACAGTCACTTGAGCATTTGAATTTTTATTAAATTGATCTTTTTTACCGTAATTCTCAAAAGCTTTAGCAAGAGTTGGATTAATGTGACGCAGCTGTTCTGGGGTGAAATTCGTGTTTTTACGCGTTTTGGCAGACGCTGCAATGAATTCTGTGCCTGATGTTTCTTTCGCAAACGCTGGAGAAACATCAGCAAGCGGCACCATAAGCGTCGCCGCAGCAACGCCTAATGCTGCTAAACGAGTCAGATATGACGTTCGTTTGAACTTCATAAAAATACTCTCCTTCAAAATAGTGGTTAACTACCCAATGAAAAGTGCTTATAGATAATTCACAAGAAAATGTTGGTACTAATCCCAAATTCTGCAAGTGAAATTTCCTTGGAAACTTTGTGCAATATATGCAAAATTTCCAGCACAATTTCATATATCGGTGTAAATATTTTTGTTACGCTCATTTAAAGCATTTCCGCTAAATATCAAATGGGAGATATACCCCCCACCCATATAAATCAACAAATAATGCCACTTTTCAGCAGGTGCAACAAAAATATTTTTCACAAACTCTAGCACTGTTTGAGACAGAAACAATTCCAAATAAATTGCGTTTTCACAAACAAAAATATGAAGAAAATCACATTTTATATAAAAAATGGCTTAATTTAGCCATTTTTACACAAATATTTTCTGCAATGTCAACATAGAAAAAATTCTGTATTAACATATAATTTACATGAAACTTGAGAAAAAATACATAATGTTACTATTTTTTAAGAAATTTAGAGCTAATTACCAACAAATGTTAGTGCGTTGCGCAATATAAACCGTAAATTTTTCAGCCAACCGACGATAGATGCAAACGGCAGAAACTTTACACGGTGAGAGCGTTACCACACATTTGTAGCAAAACACAACCCAAAACCCTCCAAACGCAAGGAAAGTTTACGGCGTTTGTTGTCAGTTTCGTTGGTTTTGGAAACATTTGCCGGAATTTTATCTCGCATTTGGAGCATTTGAGCTACTTTGGAACTCCAAACGCGAGGAAAGTTTCTCACATTTGGAGCGTTGACACTACTTTGACGCTCCAAACGCGCGCGACGATTTGCATCACGCGCTACCCGCGCCGTAACTTACTCAGCACACTGCGCGACACCGCCAGCAAATGCCGTCCGCGCACATAAATCTCATCGCGCTTCTTACGCCACAAAGTCGCAACCATCGTCGCCAACACCGCAAACGTCAGAATCATAGCGAGCACAAACAGCGTCATCCAAAGCGGCCACTGCACGCGATCCTCCGGCGCCTTCACCGGATCCGGCAGCACTCGGTATCCAGTCACCAGCAACCTATGCGAGTTAACGCCATACGGGGTACACGTAAGCAGCGTCGCAAGGTCACGCCCCTTCTCACGCTGCAGCAAACTAATATCGTGCGGATCAACCACACTAATACGAAACACCTTGTATCGCAGCGTCTCCCCCTGCACATCAAAGTAAAAATAGTCACCCTTCTTCAAATTCACCAAATCATCAAACATAGTCGCATCCGGCAAACCCGTATGCGCCGTCACCACAGCGTGACGATTCTTACCACCCACCGGCAAATCCGTACCATACAAATGGCCCGCACCATGCGCCAAAACCTCCTGCGAACTACCATGGTAAATCGGCAACTTCACACCAATCTTCGGAATCTTCACAATACCCATAATGCCCATAGGCTCATCAAGCTGCTTCGCATACTCCTTATACTCCGGCTTATTCATGTAATCCGTCGTACCATCGTAAGGATCAGACGTAATAATCGCCTTATGACGCGCATTATAACGACGAGCCGCACGCAAATGAGCACGACGCACATCACCAGCCTGATCGTGATTATACTTATCGTACTCAGAAGAAATTTCCTTAGAAACGCGATTATTCCAAAGCGTAGAACACACCGGATATGCAAAACACAACAATCCCGCCAGCACGAAAGCTACTGGCTCGACGATTTTACGAAGCATAGATTTTTGCTGTGATTTGTGGGCAGCGTGAGGTTTTTTTGCGGGGGCTTCTGGTGAGTTTGTTGCGGGTGATGCTGTTTCGGTTAAGTTTGTTTGGGTTGCGTTGGCTGCGTTAGTTTGGTTAAGGGTGATTTGGGTAGGGATAATTTGAGTTGCGTCTGATTCGGTTGCAGGTGATGCGGTTAAGTTAGTTTGATTAGTTTGGTTAGTTTGGTTTTTGAAAAGCTTATTTTGGGAGATTTTGTTGAGGAAAGCATATACTTTCGTAACGGCGCTGTTTAATTTCATGCTTCCTCCATTTCTGTGTTTATATTTACTGTGGCGCGAGTTTATTTTCGATGTTCTTGAGTATCGTCTATGAGTTTTGTGACTGATTTAGTTTTTCGGTTTTGACGAGGCTGGAAAATTTGTGTTTGCGCAAATACTTGCTTTATGTGGCGCGAGTTTTGGTGGATTTCTTTCCTCGCACGTTCCGTACTTCGGGCGCTCTAGCTGCTAAAGACGTTTAGTGTGTTCGCCTTTCTTCAAGAATGTAGCTTCTCAGTCCTCTTTTAGTGCTCGTAAAGAAATCCCCCAAACTCTGCATGCTAATTCGTTAATAACCGTGCCAATCGCAGAGATTTTTCGATTTTTCTTCTTCGCTCGACGAATCAGCAGCCTTCGGCTCTGACGTTCGCCTCGCTCAGTGCGAAAAATCTCAAATCTCACCACACTAATATTCGTACCTCGCAAGCAATTCCTATCTCCCACTAGTAAACTCACCCACCGTTATTTTTTGGCGTGGTAGGAAGAGTACTTGGTGTGGTGTGTGCGGCAGCACTGATGCTAGTGTTCGCTGATCAACAGGAATCAACGTCTGCAGAGCATTGATGCAAAGCTTCAGAAACAAATACGAGAAAATAACCTGGCATTTGTTGTCGGCTTTAGCCGTTACGGCCACAAACGCCGGAGAATTTACGAAGTTTGTGGTCAAAAAGCCATGTTTTCAAAAAAGAAAAATAAGACAGCAGACTGCGCTGTGCGAAGAAGAGGGATGCTCGCGCAAAGCGCGAACACAGCGCAGCCTGCTGAGTATTTAATTATAGCCAGGCGATTAAAATCTCGCGCGCAGCGCGTTTACAGCTTTAATCGCCCAGCGGATTGCAATTCTGAAGAATTGCAAAGAATCATGCAGCCTGCTGCTCTTCATCCTTCTTGCGGTTACGCATGAACACGAAGATGCCGAAGCACACCAAGCACACGCCAGCCAATGCAAAGATCACAACGCCAGCAGCACCGGTCTTTGGAAGGTGGAACCAAGAACCGTTGTCCTTTGTTGGCACGTTAGCGATGTCAACGCTTGTAGGCAAGTCATTAGTGGAAGTTTCACTAACCTTTACCTCATGAGCCTGATGATCACGCTCATAGTTAGCTGGAGCTTCAGTCTCAACAATGTAGAATGGGTGCGTTGAATCATCAACAACAACCTTTACAGGATTTGCAAACTTACCACCTGCAACAGTAATGAGTTCGCCAACCTTTGAAGCATTATTGCATTCATTTGCAGAAGTATCCGCGGCGCACTTATCAGCATCAGACTTCTTAGCGAAGAGCTTGAACTTAGCGTCAGCGAGCTTGGACTTAGCATCCTGACTATCTTTTGCAAACGTACCGTCGTACTTGTTCACCTGTAAGTATCCGTAATTGGATGTAACCGTTGAACCACCATCGTCTGGAACTTCTGGGGTTGGAGTTGGCTTATTCTTACCCTGTCCCGGAATAAAACCAGACTTATTGGTGAAACTCTTTTCCGTGACTTGCGTAGGATCCTTAATCGTGAACGCAAATTCAATTTCTACCTTCGCATTAGCGTCAGCTTTAGCTGCTGTTGCGATTGAGGTTAATCCATTTCCATTGAAAGAAACCTTAATACGTGTTGCTACTGTTGTATTGCCATCTTTACCTTTAACATCTTCAGTAGTAACACTGATATTATTAGTGTTTTCATCTTTCAAAGGTACAGTTTTATCCGTAGCACCATTTTCTTTATAAACTACTTTTGCAGACTTAACAACATCCGCTGTATAGGCAGTGAATACACCGGCAGGAGCCTGATCAAATACAGTGTATCCCGTCAGATCATCCTTAGTCCAACTATCACGCTTTGTATCGGTATTACTAGTCACAGCAGCAGAAATCTTGTAGGTCATGGTATCATCTTTGCCCACAAATGCTGTTTCATTTTCACCGCGAACAAGAGTCTTCTTAATCTTACCAGCAAGGCTCTGGTTCTTTGGTTTTGCAGTTACATTGTAGTTATAGGCAACTGGCTTATTTGCTTCATGAGTGATTTCTGGAATAGTCATATAGAACGGTGCCACATCATTAGAGTGATTAGGTGCTGGCTGTGTTTCTTCTACCTTATAAAGACCGATAGCAAGTCCATCGAATTTCTTCGAACCATCTGCACCTGTTACATCTTCTTGCGTATTACTATTATCGAATTCCATGCCTTCCTGATTAGGATTATCGTTAAGAGATTTCACCTTAGCAGCAAGAGCCTCCCAGTTCTTGTAATCTTTGAGATCTGTGCTTGTGGTATCAGAGGTAGAAAGCTTCGTAACTCTTTGTACCTTGAATTTAGCATTAGCAAGAGGAGTGGATGTGTCGTCTTTACCCTTATCCTCATACTTCATGATGGTAATGGAGCCCTTCTGGGCAGCGCAGGCAGGAGCCCAAGGCGCACCATTATTGCATGTGTCTTCAGCCCAAGCAGAGCTGCCAGCCACCACGGCGCCGGCGACGCACAGCGTGCCAGCCATTGCGAGCGAGGCCATCGCGGCCACGCATTGTTTAGTGAATTTATTCACTTTCTTCTCCTTTGTTCAGTGCCCTTTCGGGCAGGTTTTGAGGAAAATACGATTGTTTTTAATTTTGTGTTGCGCTTAGCGAGCCACGTTTTGTGAGCGAGCCACGATGTGCGTACGATCCACGGTTGTGGTCAAGCCTCGTTCGTGATCAAGCCACGTTTCGCGGACGCTTTTGGTGCGCAACAAGTTTTAGCGCGAATCGCATGCAAGCTTGCGAGCCAGTTGCGTCTTTAGACCAGCCGGCGCGCAGGTTTGCGTGCAAATGTTTTCATCAGCATCGCCACCTTTCGGTAGCCCACCTTCTGACGCGCCTAAATGCGGCGCGCAACCATCCGGTGACTTTGCGGACAAAATCTTTTGCGGACGCAGAATATTCGTCAAATCGCCTAATATCCTTGACTTTTTTGACTAAACTGCGCCAAATTTCGGAAATCTTACTGTTGCTGTTGCTATTTTGCGTAGCGAATCGCAAACCGCGCATTATGCCAGCAGCCGCGCTAACAGCCGCACCAGCCGCGCCGACGAGCATCGCGTGACCCCACTTCGTCTGATCAACGAAGAACGCGCCGCACATAACGCACATGGCAATCATTGCCACCACCAGCAGCGCCATGCTCATCCCCTCGCCGCCAGTCTTTGGCAGAGCGAATTTCTCGACCACAGTTACTGGGAAGTACTTTGCAGTCCAGTCAATGCCCTCAGTATCGGTAAAGCCCATAGCCTTAGCAAAGTTATTATTAGTAACGCTAATCTTGCTATTCTTAATAGCTTTCTTATACTTACCCAAATCAGTAAGCTTCATCGCAAGCACAACGCAATAATATTTGCCAGACTTCGTAGGAGCTTTGTCGCTGGTGATAGTTCCGCTAGCACGCTCCATAGTTCCGCCAGTGCTATCGAACAAAAGATACTTACCTTCAGGATTGCAGCCATCACCTTTCTTGCCACTCTTACGGCAAGTTTCCTGCTGCTGGAAGTCCGCATGATCCCAAGACTTCTGCCAATTAAGCTTGAAGAACAGATTATCGAGATTCTCACTCCAGATATGAGTTGTACTCTTTTTAGCTTCATCACTGTCATCTCTACACAAAGCTCTAAGCGTAATACCTTCAGGCTTTGCTGTGGACCACGAGTCAATGCCCATATCCTTCAGCAAGCCAACGCCTTTCATAACAGTAATGCCATTCACGTCGTCTACATACCCAGTAAACTTGCCATTTTCATACTGCTTGTAAACGTTAAGATGCAAATCGCCGCTGTCAATAGCTGGTCTAGTAACCTTCACCTTTGCGTAGATAGGGTGATCTTTGTTAATAGAGCCTTCGCCGTCCGAAGTAGAACCGTCTGGGTAGTGCACCCTAACCTCGGCCCAGTACTCGCCAGCATTCTGCCACTTATCTGGGCGGAAGGTGACGGAGCCTTTGCCGGTGGCGTTACTATCTTTTGCTTCCTGCCTACCGTCAGCTTTGTTGTCTTCGCCGTCTTCAAAGTTAGCCCAAGGCAAATTCTTGGCACTCGTTTTGCTAATATCGCCAGATTTAACAAAGCGCTTAATCTCGTACCAAGTGCCCTTAGGCAGCGGACCTTCCTTAACGTTTTGCAAGTCGAAATCAGAAACACCGTTAGCGTTAACGTCATTCTTCCCGCTAGCGTCCTTAATCTTCTTCTTGCTTTGCGGCGCACCCGAGCTTATAGCTGATTTGTTGTTATTAAGGTTCTTGTCAAAAGTGCTACCCGCCTCAATTGTTGGAATATTGGTGTAGGTAGGGTTATACAGCTGATTGTCGTTGTGAATGCGCACAGCGAATGTGTCTGTTTTGTAGCCCTGGCCGTCTGTGCCGTATGGATACTTATTGTCCTTAGTCTTCAGCACTCCATCAACTGGGTCAACGTCCTTCTTGTTCTTCTTATTCTTCTCGATATTAGCCTTAACAGCCTTCTCAAACGCATCCGACTTCTTCTTATCGCCCCTTATAGCGTAGACCTTGCAATCGTAGTCGCCAGTCTTTTGAGCCTTGCCGCCAAAGAAGCCGCGAGTGCGCTCAGAAGTGTTATTACTATTGCCGCCAGGAACCCAATCGTCATACAGCAAGGTATCAGGCGTGCAGGCTTTCCTATCTTTAATGCACGACTTCTGCTGATCGAAAGTAGCGTGTCCCCAAATCTTTTGATCCTTAAGTCTTAAGCCTTCAGACTCAGTGTGACCAGGCAGACGGTTATACGTATACTCGGTTTGCTTAGTCTTCGTGCCGTCCTTGGTATTCTTCGAGCAAATCATATGCAAATGAATAGGACCAACAGACTTAGTCAGCCACGAGTCGAAGGTTGCATCAGGAGAAGGCGACTCGCCTACTTTAAGGTCGTAACCGTTGCCCATAGACTTATTAGGGTAATCCTTATACAATGCAAGACCGAACTGATTATGAGCGTCGTCGCGCGTAACATTCACCTTTGCGTACACAGGGTGCTTGTAGTTAATAGAGTCGTCATCGCTTGAAGCAGAGCCGTCTGGGTAGTGCACAACAACCTCGGCCCAGTATTGCCCAGCGTCTTTCCACTTATCTGGACGGAATGTGACGGAGCCGTATTCGCGAACTGACTTAGGGTCTTTATCTTTTGCCTCGTTCTTGCCATCTGCCTTATTGTCTTCGCCGTCTTCGAAGTTAGACCAAAGTTCCTTCTCGGATGGGAACTTGTCAGGTTGCGTTTTATCAACCGTCTTAACAAGCTTCTTAATCTCAAACCACGTGCCTGGTGGAAGAGCTTTGCCATCTTCAACGCCGCCCAAGTCTTCATCTGGAACACCGTTAGCGTTTACCTTCTTGCCGTCCACCATAATCTTCGTGTGGCTCTTTGGCTGACCGGAGCTATTAGTCTCCTTATTAGCAAACGTACCAGCTTGAATCGTTGGAATCGTCTTATAAGTCGGATTATACTTTTGGCTGTCTTTGAGCTTTATCTTAAAGTAGAAGTTGCCAGAAACCCACTCTTTGCCCTTACTGGATGCAAAAGCACCAGTATCAAAAGCAAAGACAAAACCTGCGCCGTTGTCTTTAGCTAAATTATCAAACTTTGTGAGCGCACCGTTATGCTGCATACCTTTACCATCGTGAGCCTGATGGAACGCGAACACCTTACACTCGTACTCGCCGCCTTCCTTAGGCTTGCCGCCAATCAGCGCGCGCGAACGCTCCATAGTGTCTTTGTTGTATTCGCTATTGTGAAGGTATGTATTTAAATCACAAGTATTCTTATCCTTGCAATTCTTATCATTACCCCTCTTCCACTGGCGGAATTCTTCAAACTGCAAACCATTAATGTCCCCGCTAGCCTTACTATTGCCCTCAGCAGGCTTAAGCAGCTTATACTTAGTGTCATTCTTCTTATGGCACACTGCGCGGAAGGTAATAGGACCTTTGGCGTTATTAGCCCACGAATCAAGCACAATGCCGTTATTCTTGTTGTCTTTTGGCCCACCTATTTTCGTGGTCTTAGAAAGCTCTTTAGGATTATTTGCATCTCCAAAGCTCCAGCCACCAAACTGACCGTTATTTATTTGCGTACCGTCGTAAAGGTTAAGATGCAAATCGCCGTCTGTAACAGGCAACTCTTGCACTTTAACAGGAGCATATACAACCTTGTCATAATTACCTGCGTCACTATCTTTAGACGTAGAACCATCCGGATACGTAACAAGTACAGGGGTCTTATCACTTGTACCAGCTTCTGTTTTAGACGGGCTAAACGTCACTTTGCCGTTACCTGTATTTTTTGAATCAATCTTAGACCAATCAAGCACAGGAGAAGTGTATTGAGTGTACTTCTCTAACTTAAAGGTAGAACCACTAGGCAACGCGCCTTCCCTAACCCACGGCTTTTTGCTGTCTTTTACGCTCTTAGGTTCTTTGCTATCAGTAGGATTAAACCTATTATTATTCGTATCGTAGTTAACAGTGGTTTCGTCGTAGTGCGGGTTGTAGATGGACGCTTGCGAAACAATGCGTATATCAACGCGTTTGACTTGCTCAACTTGTTGCTTATATTTACAACTATTCGCACTTGGATTAGGGTAAGTGATTTGAACGTAAAAATGTATAGTATGACCTCTATCGGTTTTCTTTGGATTATACTTAATTTTACCTGTTATAGGGTCAATATAAGCTTGACCAGGCTGCATGTTGTTAGGACTATTAGCCTTTGTAACACCACTTGGTAATACCTCTTTCCCTCCACTCTTTTTGAAAGAAAATGTTATACCGGTATCAGTTTGTTCAAATGGTTTCTCTGTATTATCGTATATCCATTTACCCTTTTCAGCCGTGCCATCCCAATGGCCAGTTTTAAAATATGGATCTACATCAGTAATTTCACCATATACGGCATCTTTTTTAGATTTTTTTGGAAATTGAACATCATCATTGCTCGTTGGATTAAAACCATAATGCCATTCTTTAGAATCAGGTATGCCATCACCATCATGATCATACGGACCCCAAATAATAAACTTATTCTTATCTGATCCATTTCTGTAAGAAACAAATCCTGCCATGAAAGGCAAATTGTAAGGATCTTGATCATCTTTAACTTCAGCGGAGATAATCCAACGAATACCACTTACGCTATTGTTCTGTTCCCATGTTTTAAATAATCTACCGAATTTACCTTGTTTTTTCCAATTCCAAGCTTCGCATGCTTCATTTGAAAATATTCCACATGTTGCAATATGTTGATTCCATAGCTCATCATACTCAGAATCACCTGGAACTCTAGTCACATTAGTGCCCGAGTTAAACTTTCCTGGCTCTTCATTTTCATTACCTCTAAGATGCCAACTATAAAATTTTGCAGGACGACCGTTATAAAATCCAGTTCTATCGAACTCAGTCCTATAACGAGTAATCCTAACAGTTTCATCTTTAACACCTGAAGGAAGAACAGCATAAAATTCAGGTTGACCATCATAAGAATGTGAACCATCCTTAGGATCACACTTCATAAGTGGATTTTCCATTGCTCTAATTCTGCAAGCCTCTTTATTGTATAAGACTTCCCAAGTAATAGTAGTTTTTTTACGTCCATTAACGTTTTCTGTTTTAATAACTGGATTTTGAAAATCAATATCACGCCATATGTCATTATTACTAACAGAAGAAGGGGAAATATAGCCTGTACCTATATAATCCCAAAAAACATTAGCCTTACCTGCAGCATTAGTGTTGTGTACCGGCGGCACGACGAGAATGGTTACTATTGTGGCGGCGGCTACGAGCATTGCGAAGAGCGCGCGGCGAAGAGTGTGAGATGGGCGTGCTGTGCGCGAGACAGTTGCGGCAGTATCGCTGGCGATGGTGATGTTTTCGGAAGTCACTGCGGCGCTTGAGGTAGCGTTGAGCGCGGCATCGCGCTCGCTGGTCTTACGCCAAGCCAAAGCGCGCGACGCAAGACGACCCACTCGTGATGCGAATCCACGGAACTTTGCTGGTAACATTCTCTCGCCTTCCTAATCCTTCGCTGCAGCAAAAGCCGCAGTATACCCAAATTCCAACTCTCTAAGTGTTAAACTTCAAACACTCAACCCGCATACAATGCCAGTGCTCGGCACACAAAAACCTTGTGCACTCACTACTGCAAATGCCACCCAACAGAGCCAACCACAGGTAGAGAGTATATCATACACGTATACCCTATATGCGAGCATTTTTATTGAAAAGCCTCTAGTAGTTATACCCCCCCCCCCATGAAGGATTTCAAGCAAAAAGGGCATATAATATGGCATATAATCGCACATATGGAAAAATTCCTACAATCTACTAATATCGCTAAAAAATCTACTGCAAAACGCATTTAGAATGAATAATTTCCGGCGCAAAAACGACGAAATTGCGTCTTCGGCGTGTCTAAAGCCGGCCGCTTCTACGGGCAAAATACTACATGTGGGTACGCCGCGCGCGATTTGGCGCTATATGCTGTGGTGGAGCGGGCGGGCGCAAATCCGACCAAAACGACAACAAACGACGGAAAAATACACGGCAAATGCGGTCAGCCAATGCAGAAACGACAACAAACGACGGAAAAGTTGCGCACAAAAAATGCTAAAACTCCAACCCAGGA
>NZ_JBKQXU010000012.1:0-1255 GCF_048545135.1 Gardnerella bretellae | reverse complement strand
GCGTCTTTCCCGCATACGCGGGGGTGATCCCTGGTTTAGGCGTTCTCGAGTCCCAGCGAACGCGTCTTTCCCGCATACGCGGGGGTGATCCTTATAAAGAGGCGCATTATAAAAGAGAATCGCGGTCTTTCCCGCATACGCGGGGGTGATCCTCTAATCGACTACGTGCTAGAGGTTAGAGATGAGTCTTTCCCGCATACGCGGGGGTGATCCTAAGGTCACGAACATACAAGCCGTTACCTTCAGGTCTTTCCCGCATACGCGGGGGTGATCCTCGCAGGCGGCGAGCCCGCAATTATAGCAACAAGTCTTTCCCGCATACGCGGGGGTGATCCCCTTAATGGAGGTTTTGGACTATGACCGAACACGTCTTTCCCGCATACGCGGGGGTGATCCCAAGTGCCAACAACATCAGGGGAATCATTCTCAGTCTTTCCCGCATACGCGGGGGTGATCCCGCCATTATCCAAATCCCACTTGCCACGGCTGCGTCTTTCCCGCATACGCGGGGGTGATCCTCATATCTTTTAATCCACCAGTAATTTAGTCGAGTCTTTCCCGCATACGCGGGGGTGATCCCTGTACACTTTCCCTTACGCTTGCTTAAGCTTAGTCTTTCCCGCATACGCGGGGGTGATCCCTTCATCAAAGGCGGACATTGCATCTTTTGCAAGTCTTTCCCGCATACGCGGGGGTGATCCCGTTCCAATTACCACTGTATGCGTAACCGTATCGTCTTTCCCGCATACGCGGGGGTGATCCCATGCCATTTAAGGCTGAACGCCAAGTAGCTGAGTCTTTCCCGCATACGCGGGGGTGATCCCATGTAAACCTGTAGGCACGTAATCGGCACTGTGTCTTTCCCGCATACGCGGGGGTGATCCTTTTACGGTCAGAACGGCAAAATACTTGCCGGAGTCTTTCCCGCATACGCGGGGGTGATCCTCATGGCAAGCAACAACTTTTGCAAACAAAACAGTCTTTCCCGCATACGCGGGGGTGATCCTAAAAAAGCTAGGAAACTTTTAGTGTTTCCTAGGTCTTTCCCGCATACGCGGGGGTGATCCTATGCATAACTCTAATGATACATCTATGCAAAAGTCTTTCCCGCATACGCGGGGGTGATCCCCCTAATGCTTTGTGTTTTATGCGCGCACTATGGTCTTTCCCGCATACGCGGGGGTGATCCCCTTTATGGTTGTGGGACTACTATGACATAAAGGTCTTTCCCGCATACGCGGGGGTGATCCCTCGA
>NZ_JBKQXU010000011.1:0-1705 GCF_048545135.1 Gardnerella bretellae | reverse complement strand
TTTTGGGTTGTGTTTTGCTCCAAACGTGGGTAATTTTTCTCGCGTTTGGAGGGTTATTTGTGTTATATTGCTCCAAATGTGGGTAATTTTTCTCGCGTTTGGAGCGTTTCTTAGCTTTTATCCACAATTGATATTTTTTCTTTTATCTCATTTTTTTGCACGTTAGTATCTTAGCTATGCCAAATTCTAACGATAAATCAGATCTCGCAAATAAAGACTTAAGCAGTAACTTAAGCAATAATCTAAGTAGTAAAAGCAGCACTTTGCGCAACAATCCAAGCGCTGGATTGAGTTCGCTTGATATTGCGCTAAATGATGCCGAGCGCGAGGGCTCATGCCTAATGGCTTCACAACTTTTGTATCGCAATTCTCTCCGCAATAATCTAAATGCTGGTGTTCTAGTTGAACCTTATTTTGGCTTGTATGCACGCCGAGATTTTTGGCTTAATTTACCGCACAAAAAGCGCATTACTCATATTGCTACGCGACTTTCCAAGAAAATAAAGATACATGCGTGGAAGTTTACTGGCGAATCTGCCGCTGCTTTGTTGAATTTTGAAACAGTTGGCGTGAAAAGCCAGGGTGGACCAATAAAAATATATGTTTCATGCCCGTATGCGGATAAGCATATTGACAAGCACAATAATTCCGTTCGCCGATTCTCAAAAAATCAGCTTTGCCGTGTGCATTTGCCAGATATTATTGAGGATGATTCGGGTATTTGCCTTGAGGAATATGATTACAAAAATGATGATGTTAGTAAGAGCGCTGCTGCTTCTTCTGCGTCCGCTGCTTCTTCCACAAAATCGAATAACGATCAGCCTTCAAAGATGCCTAAAACGAATTTCGGTCACATTCCAACTTTGCACGAAGAGGCTCTACAGCATGTTGCGAGCATTTATAACGTTTTGTTTGTTTGTGCTTGGAAGCTTTCTTTCCGACGCGCATTGCCAATTTTTGATTCTGCGGCGCGAAATGGTGTAGATCTTAAGAAAGTTTACCGAGTTTGTAGTGAGTTTTACGCGGATTTTCGCGAGCAGTTTGATGCAGCGGATTTTCAGGATGTTCCGTACATGAAGCAGAAAAATTCGTGTCTTAAGTATGTTAATGAATGTGATGTTTTATCTAGGCTTTGTTTGCTTTGTAAGCTTGCCGACGGTAAGAGTGAGAATGGCGGCGAATCATTGGCGCGTGCGGCTATGATTGAGCTTGGTTTTGTGCGGCCGCAATTGCAGAGAGAGTTTCCTAATTTAAATAATTCTAAATGGCCTTATAGGGTTGATTTTGCATGGGAAGTTGACGGCAAATTGATTGTTGGTGAATTCGATGGTGCTGATAAGTATTTGGTTAATTCTGGGCGTAGTTTGGAGCTTAATAGTTCTAACCTTGGGAATTATGATTCTTTGGGTGGCGATGGCAGCGCGAATGATGATGAGTCTATTTTGCTGCATTATGATAGGTCGTCTGTGCTTCGTGAGCGTGACAGAGAGCGTCATTTGCTAAACTGCGGAGTTAATAAAATAGTACGTTTTGATTTTTCTCATGTAGTTGACCCACCTACTCTTGAGAAATGTTTGCTGGATGCTGGAGTGCCGAAGGCTGTAATTTGACTCGCGTTATCTCGCGTCTGGAGGGTTATTTGTGTCATATTGCTCCAAACGTGCACAACTTTTCTCGCGTTTGGAGGGTTTTGGGTTGTGTTTTG
>NZ_JBKQXU010000010.1:0-5599 GCF_048545135.1 Gardnerella bretellae | reverse complement strand
GGTTTGGTGTAAGTTTATCTCTTGCTGCTCAGCGCGGCTGGTTCTTCTCTTTGGGGTTGATTGAGCCGGCTGGTGTGGTGGTGGTTTGAGAACTCAAGAGCGTGTCTGTACTACTTATTAGTTAATTATTGCCAGTTCATTGCCTGCCTCACAGATTGTGGGGTGCCTGAGAGATGGTTAAATGGTGGTGAGGTTTTGTGGGATGTTCTTTCCTTAAAGAATGTCTCGTCTTTTTCTTATTTTTTGGAGCCTTTTGTTGGCTCTTCATTGAATTTTTTCGTGGAGGGTTCGATTCTGGCTCAGGATGAACGCTGGCGGCGTGCTTAACACATGCAAGTCGAACGGGATCTAGTCAGCTTGCTGACTGGTGAGAGTGGCGAACGGGTGAGTAATGCGTGACCAACCTGCCCCATGCTCCAGAATAGCTCTTGGAAACGGGTGGTAATGCTGGATGCTCCAACTTGACGCATGTCTTGTTGGGAAAGTGTTTAGTGGCATGGGATGGGGTCGCGTCCTATCAGCTTGTAGGCGGGGTAATGGCCCACCTAGGCTTCGACGGGTAGCCGGCCTGAGAGGGCGGACGGCCACATTGGGACTGAGATACGGCCCAGACTCCTACGGGAGGCAGCAGTGGGGAATATTGCGCAATGGGGGAAACCCTGACGCAGCGACGCCGCGTGCGGGATGAAGGCCTTCGGGTTGTAAACCGCTTTTGATTGGGAGCAAGCCTTTTGGGTGAGTGTACCTTTCGAATAAGCGCCGGCTAACTACGTGCCAGCAGCCGCGGTAATACGTAGGGCGCAAGCGTTATCCGGAATTATTGGGCGTAAAGAGCTTGTAGGCGGTTCGTCGCGTCTGGTGTGAAAGCCCATCGCTTAACGGTGGGTCTGCGCCGGGTACGGGCGGGCTAGAGTGCAGTAGGGGAGACTGGAATTCCCGGTGTAACGGTGGAATGTGTAGATATCGGGAAGAACACCAATGGCGAAGGCAGGTCTCTGGGCTGTTACTGACGCTGAGAAGCGAAAGCGTGGGGAGCGAACAGGATTAGATACCCTGGTAGTCCACGCCGTAAACGGTGGACGCTGGATGTGGGGCCCATTCCACGGGTTCCGTGTCGGAGCTAACGCGTTAAGCGTCCCGCCTGGGGAGTACGGCCGCAAGGCTAAAACTCAAAGAAATTGACGGGGGCCCGCACAAGCGGCGGAGCATGCGGATTAATTCGATGCAACGCGAAGAACCTTACCTGGGCTTGACATGTGCCTGTCGACTGCAGAGATGTGGTTTCCCTTCGGGGCAGGTTCACAGGTGGTGCATGGTCGTCGTCAGCTCGTGTCGTGAGATGTTGGGTTAAGTCCCGCAACGAGCGCAACCCTCGCCCTGTGTTGCCAGCGGGTTATGCCGGGAACTCACGGGGGACCGCCGGGGTTAACTCGGAGGAAGGTGGGGATGACGTCAGATCATCATGCCCCTTACGTCCAGGGCTTCACGCATGCTACAATGGCCGGTACAACGGGATGCGACATGGTGACATGGAGCGGATCCCTTAAAACCGGTCTCAGTTCGGATCGTAGTCTGCAACTCGACTACGTGAAGGCGGAGTCGCTAGTAATCGCGAATCAGCAACGTCGCGGTGAATGCGTTCCCGGGCCTTGTACACACCGCCCGTCAAGTCATGAAAGTGGGCAGCACCCGAAGCCGGTGGCCTAACCCTTTTGGGATGGAGCCGTCTAAGGTGAGGCTCGTGATTGGGACTAAGTCGTAACAAGGTAGCCGTACCGGAAGGTGCGGCTGGATCACCTCCTTTCTACGGAGTTTTTGTGCACGCTCGGATGAGTGTGGTTACTGGTGTGGAAAACAATAGTTAACGTTTTTGAATGAGTATGTTTGGGCATGCTTTTGGGTTCCCGGATTGCCACCCCCCTTTGTTTTGGGGTTGCGGTCCTTTGCGATCCTTGGATTTCAGGTTGATGCTTTTTGAGTGTTTGGCTTGGGTTCTTGGTGTTGTGGTGGTTTGAGAACTGGATAGTGGACGCGAGTGATTATGTGAGATTCTTTTTAGGGTTTCATGTTTTTGCTTTTACTGATTTTCGACCGGCTCCATTTTGGTGGAGTCGTCTTGATCGTTTTGTGATCGTTTAGTGTGATGATTTGTTGTCTAGAGAATTTTGCTGTTAGGTTTCTTACTGGTGTGTGTCACTGGTAAGGGCGTATGGTGGATGCCTTGGTAGACAGGACCGATGAAGGACGTGACGGGCTGCGATATGCCTCGGGGAGCTGCCGAGTGGGCTTTGATCCGAGGATTTCCGAATGGGGAGACCCGGCCACTGTTATGGGTGGTCACCACAGTTTTTGTGGGGGGTACGCAGGGAAGTGAAACATCTCAGTACCTGCAGGAAAGGATACTCCGTGAGTAGTGGCGAGCGAAAGCGGATCAGGCTAAACCGGGTGCGTGTGATAACCGTCAGGTGTTGCGCATTCGGGGTCGTGGGATTGGTTGTTCAGCCTCTGACGGGGTTGAGAAGAGTGATAAAATGTCGTGCTAGGTGAATGGGATTGAATTCCCAGCCGTAGAGGGTGATGGCCCCGTAGCTTGTCGTGCGATGTCTCTTTATGCTTATTCCCAAGTAGCGCGGGCCTCGTGGAATCCCGCGTGAATCTGCCCAGACCGTTGGGTAAGCCTAAGTATTCCTGTCTGACCGATAGTGTACTAGTACCGTGAGGGAAAGGTGAAAAGCACCCCGGGAGGGGAGTGAAATAGTTCCTGAAACCGTGCGCTTACAATCCGTCGGAGCCTTCTTGTGGGGTGACGGCGTGCCTATCGAAAAATGAGTCTGCGAGTCAGTGGTATGTGGCGAGGCTAACCCGGGTGGGGGAGCCGTAGCGAAAGCGAGTTTTAAAAGGCGTTTTAGTCGCATGTCCTGGACCCGAAGCGGGATGATCTAGCCCTGAGCAGGTTGAAGCGCGGGTAAGACCGTGTGGAGGACCGAACCCACCTAGGTTGAAAACTGGGGGGATGACTTGGGGTTAGGGGTGAAAGGCCAATCAAATTCCGTGATAGCTGGTTCTCTCCGAAATGCATTTAGGTGCAGCGTCGTGTTATTGCTTACAGGGGGTAGAGCTACTGGATGCTTGCGGGCCCATACCGGGTACCAATAGCAGCCAAACTCCGAATACCTGTTAGGTTTATCACGGCAGTGAGTCGGCGGGGGATAAGCTCCGTCGTCAAAAGGGAAACAGCCCTGATCGTCGTCTAAGGTCCCGAAGCGCGTGCTAAGTGGGAAAGGATGTGGAGTCGCATAGACAGCCAGGAGGTTGGCTCAGAAGCAGCCATCCTTGAAAGAGTGCGTAACAGCTCACTGGTCTAGTGGTTCCGCGCCGACAATGTAGCGGGGCTTAAGCACGCCACCGAAGACGCGGCTGCATGATTTATTTCATGCGGGGTAGGAGAGCGTCCTGTAAGGGGTGAAGCGGCCGTGTGAACGTGTCGTGGACTTTACAGGAGTGAGAATGCAGACATGAGTAGCGAGAGACGGGTGTGAATCCCGTCCGCTGGATGACTAAGGGTTCCGGGGCCACGTTCGTCGTCCCCGGGTGAGTCGAGTCCTAAGGCGAGGCCGACAGGCGTAGTCGAATGGATGAACGGGTTGATATTCCCGTACCGGTGTTACACCGTTCGAACTGAATCTGAGAGTACTAACCTTCATTTGCAAGCTGGCTTCCTTTCGGGGTTGTTGGCTTGTTTGTGTTGGGAGCGTATCGGTAGTAGGTTAGCGTGGGAGTGACGCGGGTAGGTAGCCGGCTGCGGAGGTGGTTTTCCGTGGCTAAGCGTGTGGGCTGTCCTCTAGGTAAATCCGGGGGATGTTAAAGCTGAGGCGTGATGGGTAGGCTGTAAGGCTGATTCCGGTGATCCTGCTTGCCAAGAAAAGCTTCAACGTGAGGTGTGATTCCGCTCGTACCCTAAACCGACACTGGTGGTCTGGTAGAGTATACCGAAGCGATCGGGCGAATCCTGGCCAAGGAACTCGGCAAATTACTCCCGTGCCTTCGGCATAAGGGAGACCCCTGATGGTGATATGGTTTTACACTGTTGAGCTGTTGGGGGTGGCACAAGCTAGGGGGTAGCGACTGTTTACCAAAAACACAGGAGCGTGCGAAGGCGTAAGCCGCTGTATACGCTCTGACGCCTGCCCGGTGCCGGAAGGTTAAGAGGATCCGTTAGCTTCGGTGAAGCGGTGAATTTAAGCCCCGGTAAACGGCGGTGGTAACTATAACCATCCTAAGGTAGCGAAATTCCTTGTCGGGTAAGTTCCGACCTGCACGAATGGCGTAACGACTTCCCCACTGTCTCGGCCAGGAGCCCGGCGAAATTGCAGTACGAGTAAAGATGCTCGTTAAGCGCAGAAGGACGAAAAGACCCCGGGACCTTTACTATACCTTGGTATTGTCGTTAGGTGTGGATCGTGTAGCATAGGCGGGAGGCTGTGAAGCGCGGGCGCTAGCTTGCGTGGAGTCGACAGGTGAAATACCGCTCTTTCCATATCTGGCGTCTAACCTCAGCACGTTATCCGTGTTAGGGACAGTGCCTGGCGGGTAGTTTAACTGGGGCGGTTGCCTCCTAAAGAGTAACGGAGGCGCTCAATGGTCCGCTCAGCCCGGTTGGCAATCGGGTGTTGAGTGTAATCGCACAAGCGGGCTTGACTGTGAGACTGACGGGTCGAGCAGGGACGAAAGTCGGAGATAGTGATCCGGTGCCGGCGTACGGACGTGGCATCGCTCAACGGATAAAAGGTACCCCGGGGATAACAGGCTGATCATTCCCAAGAGTCCATATCGACGGGATGGTTTGGCACCTCGATGTCGGCTCGTCGCATCCTGGGGCTGGAGCAGGTCCCAAGGGTTCGGCTGTTCGCCGATTAAAGCGGCACGCGAGCTGGGTTCAGAACGTCGTGAGACAGTTTGGTCTCTATCCTCTGCGCTCGTTGGAATGTTGAGGAGACCTGCCCATAGTACGAGAGGACCTGGGTGGACGAACCTCTGGTATGCCGGTCGTCACGCCAGTGGCGCCGCCGGTTAGCTACGTTCGGAAGGGATAACCGCTGAAAGCATCTAAGCGGGAAGCCTGCTCCAAGATAAGCATTCCTTGCACTTTAGTGTGTGAGCCCCCATGTAGAACACGTGGTTGATAGGCTGGACGTGGAAGCCCTGTAAGGGGTGGAGCTGACCAGTACTAACGGGCGATGGTGACATTCTTCCCTTCTGCTTTTAGGAGGGGGCTAGTTTGAAACTTGAGTATTATTTTCTAGCATCATGGAGTATTAAACGATTCGCTTAACGATTGGTTAGTAAAAGCTTTTACTACTCGCGTTCATGTCCGGTTCCCAAACCGCCACGTTGCCACTTACTGTTGGTGAGTGTATAATATAGTTTTGCGGTGGTCATGGCTCAGGTGAGACGCCCGGTCCCATTCCGAACCCGGAAGCTAAGGCCTGACACGGCGAGGGTACTGCACTCGATAGGGTGTGGGAGACTAGCACGCTGCCGCATTAATCTTCTAGCGGGGAACTTGATTGTTCCCCGCTTTTTTTATTCCCACACTACT